>JBFJTN010000126.1:0-10273 GCA_041625325.1 Oceanococcus sp.
ACCGCTGCCGGAAGCTCCAGCTTATCAACAAAGGCGGCCAGTTCGGCAGGGGTGATGCGGCGGCCGCGGGTCAGGGCCTTGAGCTTTTCGTAAGGCTGCTCGATACCGTAGCGGCGCATCACGGTCTGGATCGGTTCGGCCAGCACTTCCCAGTTGGCGTCCAGGTCGGCGGCCATCTGTTCCGGGTTGCTTTCCAGCTTGCCCAGACCCCGCTCCAGCGACTGGAAGGAGATCAGCATGTGGCCGATGCCGACTCCCAGGTTGCGCTGCACGGTGGAGTCGGTCAGGTCACGCTGCCAGCGCGACACGGGCAGCTTTTCGGCCAGGTGGCTGAGCAGGCCGTTGGCGATGCCCAGATTGCCTTCGGCGTTCTCGAAATCGATCGGATTGACCTTGTGCGGCATGGTCGAGGAGCCCACTTCGCCTTCCACCGTGCGCTGCTTGAAATAGCCCAGCGAGATGTAGCCCCAGATGTCCCGGGCCAGATCGATCAGGATGGTGTTGAAGCGGATCAGGGCGTGGAAGTACTCGGCCATGTAGTCGTGCGGTTCGATCTGGGTGGTGGCCGGGTTCCAGCTCAGTTCCAGTTCCCGCACCATGCCGGCGGCCAGGGCCGGCCAGTCCACTTCCGGATAGGCCGCCAGATGGGCATTGAAATTGCCCACCGCACCGTTGATCTTGCCCTGGATGTCGATGGCGGCAAGCTGCTCGCGCTGGCGGCGCAGGCGGTGGACGAATACGCCCAGCTCCTTGCCCATGGTGCTCGGCGAGGCGGGCTGCCCATGGGTGCGGGAGAGCAGGGGCTGCTCGGCCAGATCGCGCGCGATGCCGGCCAGCTGTTCGATCAGCCGGTCGGCATAGGGCAGCAGACAGTCACGGCGGGCCGCCTGCAGCATCAGCGCATAGGCCAGATTGTTGATGTCTTCCGAGGTGCAGGCGAAGTGAATAAATTCAAGGTTTTGATCCAGTTCCGGGATCAGCTTGATCTTTTCCTTGAGGAAATACTCCACCGCTTTCACGTCATGGTTGGTGGTGTCCTCGATGGCCTTGACCCGCTGCGCATCCTCGATGGTGAACTTGCGGAAGATGTCATCCAGCTTGTCGCGGGCCTCATCGGCAATGGCTTCGACCTCGCTGATGGCGGGCTCGGCGGCGAGGGCCTGGAGCCAGCGGATTTCCACCAGCAGGCGATGCCGGATCAGGCCGTACTCGGAGAAGATCTCCCGCAGTTCCCAGGTCTTGTCTGCATAGCGGCCGTCGATCGGGGACAGCGCGGTCAGGGCGTTCAGGCGCATGCGCACTCTTGAGTCAAATCGGAATCGCGTATTCTACCAGCCCGCCGGACGGCCCATCGGCGCGTCGCCCCGCTGAACTCGGGCGCCCGCGGCCAGTCCATAGACGATTCCGCCAATACGAGACCCCGATGAGCGATACCGCCCTCTACCGCCTGCTATGCCTGGCCGGCGCCCTGATCTGCGCCTTGGCCATGGCCTTCGCCCTGTACCTGCAATACGGCCAGGGGCTGGAGCCCTGTCCCATGTGCGTGTTCCAGCGGGTGGCCATGATCGGCACCGGCCTGGTGCTGCTGCTGGCGGCCGTGCACGGCCCGGCGGGTTCGGGGCGCTGGGTCTACTCGGGGCTGGCCGCGGCCAGCGCGCTGGCCGGGCTGGCGGTGGCGGCGCGGCATGTCTGGCTGCAGTCCCTGCCGCCGGATCAGGTGCCGGCCTGCGGGCCCGCCCTGGACTATCTGATGGACGTGATGCCCCTGTGGGAGGTGGTGCAGACCATCCTGCGCGGCGACGGCAACTGCGCCATCATCGACTGGCAATGGCTGGGATTGAGCCTGCCGGCCTGGACCGGTATCGGCTTTTTTCTGCTGGCCGACTGGGCCATCATGTGTGCCTGGCTGCCCCGCCTGCTGCGGCGCGCCCGCACGGCGCCGGCGAGCTGAATCCACCCGAACACGAGACTCCCGCGATGTCCTTCGCCACTACCGACCTGTCCGACAAATACACCACCGACGTGCAGGTGGCCGATCCGATCTTTCGCGATTTCGGTGGCCGCATCGCCTTTCACGGGCCGGCCAAGACCCTCAAGCTGTTCGAGGACAACTCCCTGGTCCGGGCCCAGCTGGAACAGCCGGGCGAGGGTCGGGTGCTGGTCGTGGATGGGGGCGGCTCGCTGCGCTGCGCCCTGGTCGGTGACCAGCTCGGCGAGCTGGCGGTGAACAACGGCTGGGCGGGCATCGTGGTCTACGGCTGCATTCGCGATTCGGCGGTGATTGCCACCCAGGCCGTGGGGGTCAAGGCACTGGCCACGCATCCGCGCAAGAGCCTGAAGAAGGGCGTCGGCGAAGAGGACCTCAGCCTCAGCTTCGCCGGCCTGACGGTTGCCCCGGGCGACTGGATCTACGCGGACGCGGACGGTTTGCTGGTGAGCCGGAGCGAGCTCGCCCCGGCCTGATCGGGGGCAGTTCCAGCGCGTCCACCTCACGCCATTGGCCCGGCTGCAGCCCGTCCAGACTGAGCGGGCCGATGGCGACGCGGACCAGACGCAGGGTGGGCAGCCCGACCGCGGCGGTCATTCGCCGGACCTGGCGGTTGCGGCCTTCATCTATGCTCAGGCTCAGCCAGCTGGTGGGGATGTTCCTGCGCTCGCGAATCGGCGGCTGGCGAGGCCACAGGGCCGGTTCCGGCAGGGCCTGGGCGCTCAGCGCCCGGGCCGGGCCGTCCTTGAGCGTGACCCCCTCGCACAGCTGCTGCAGGGCCGCGTCATCCACCAGCCCTTCCACCTGCGCCCAGTAAGTCTTGAGCAGTTTCATGCGCGGATGGCTGATCCGGTGCTGCAGGGTCCCGTCATCGGTGAGCAGCATCAGGCCCTCGCTGTCGTAGTCCAGGCGCCCGGCGGGATAGACCTGCGGGATGGCGATGAAATCCGCCAGGCAGGCCTTGTCGCCGCTGCGGCTGAACTGGCTGAGGACATGGCAGGGCTTGCAGAAGGCCAGGGTGGTCAGAAGCGGCTCCGGAGGCGGGGCGTACGGCGATCCGGTCAGGACAGCCCAGGGTCGAGTCTGTATAATGCCGCGCACTTTTTGCGCGGTGCAACACGCGGCGGTGCGTGGCGCCGGGGCGAGAGCATTGTGCCAGAGCAGAATAAGGAATGGGATTGACGGCCGAGGCCGAGATCGAAATCCGGGCGCCCCTGTCGCCCGAGCAGGCGGAGCTGGTCTCCGCCGCAGCGCTGGCTTTTCTGGCCGAGCTGGTCGGACGGTTCCGGTCCCGCGTGCGGGAGCTCCTGATCGCCCGGGTTGCGGAGCGCAAGGACCGTGCGGCCGGTCACCGGCCGGCACCGCCAGCCGAGACCGTCGCCATCCGGGAGGGCGCCTGGCAAGTCGCACGGAACCGCCTGCCAGGGGGGCGGATCGAATTGACCGGTCCGGCCCGGCGCAAGACCCTGTGCAGGGGGCTGAATGCGCCGGTCGACGGTTTCATGGCCGACCTGGACAATGCCCAGTCACCGGTCTGGCAGGAACTGCTCGAGGCGCAGGCTGCCCTGCGCGAGGCGGCGCGGGGTACGCTGCATGACATCCCGGCCGAAGACGGTGGCGAGCATCACCTGAACGAGGCGGTGTGCCCGCTGCTGCTGCGTCCCCGCAGCTGGCATCTGTGGGAAAAGCATCTGTACATCGATGGTGAGGCGGTGCCCGGGGCCCTGTTCGACCTCGCCCTGTTCCTGTTTCATTGCGGCCCGGCCCTGTGTCGACGGGGGCAGGGCGTGCATCTGGTTCTGCCGAAACTGGAGCACTACCGGGAGGCCGGACTGTGGCGGGAACTGCTGGAGTTCGCGGCGGACCGACTGGGCATGCCGCGCGATGCGATCCGGGTCAGCCTGATGATCGACACGCTGCCCGCGGCGTTGCAGATGGATGAAATGCTCTACGAGTTGCGCGACCACGCCGTGGCCCTGTGTTTCGGGCGCTGGGATTTTGCGGCCAGCACGGCGCGCCACCTGTCAGGCACGCCGGGCTGGCGCCTGCCGGAGCGCCAGCAGCTCGACCTGTCGCAGCCGTTCCTGGCCGCCTGCGCCCGTCGTCTCATCGCGGCCAGCCGCCGGCGCGGCGTGCTGGCGCTGGGCGGTGGCGGGCCCTGGCTGCCCATCCGCAATGACGAGGCGGCGCATGAACAGGCGCTGACGGCCTTGCGGCGTGAGCTGGCAGCGGAACACGCCATGGGTTTTGACGGCAGCTGGATCCCGCACCCGGCCTTCGCTGATGTGGCAGGGAGTATCTTCCATGAAGTCATAGAGATAGAAGAAGTATCTCAGAGCATGGATGAAGGCAATGCGGGTCTCGACGAGCTGCTGCAGCCACCACGGGCCGAGATCAGCGAGGCCGGCCTGCGCAACGCGATTGTCATCGGCGTGCAGTATCTGCAGGCCTGGCTGTCGGGCCAGGGCTGCGTTCCGTTGTATAATTTGATGGAGGATGCGGCCACGGTGGAACTGTGCCGCATCCAGCTCTGGCAATGGCTGCACGACGAGGCGGCCAGCTTGCTGGACGGACGCAGCATCAATCGCGAGCTGTTCGAAGAGGCGCTCGCGGAGGAATTGGACAATATCGAGGCGGAAGTCGGAACGCAGGCCTTTGAAGAAGGCCGCTACAATCGCGCCGCCCAGCTGTTTTCCCAGCTCTGTCTGGCGGAGGAACTGAGCGACTTCTTCAGTCCGTCCGCCTATGAATTGCTGGACTGAGGAATCCCCCACCGCTCCCGGCCCGCATGGCCGAGAGCACGACACTGGCAGATGCCAAGGCAGGGCGCAAGCCCGACAACCAGAGGACTAACGTCAACCATGACACGCGAAGAGCAGATCAAGGCCCTTGAGAAGGACTGGGCCGAAAATCCCCGTTGGAAGAACGTCAAGCGCGGCTACACCGCTGCTGACGTCGTACGCCTGCGTGGCAGCATCCAGCCGGAATACACCCTGGCCCGTCGCGGCGCCGAAAAGCTCTGGGACAAGGTCAATGGTTCCGCCAAGAAGGGCTACGTGAACGCCTTCGGCGCAATCACCGCCGGTCAGGCCATGCAGCAGGCCAAGGCCGGCCTGGAAGCGGTCTACCTGTCGGGCTGGCAGGTCGCTGCCGACGGCAACACCTCCGAAACCATGTACCCGGACCAGTCGCTGTACGCCTACGACTCGGTGCCGACCATGGTCCGCCGCATCAACAACACCTTCAAGCGCGCCGACGAGATTCAGTGGAAGAACATCCACGACGGCAAGATGAAGGAAGAGGACGCGATCGACTACTTCCTGCCGATCGTGGCCGATGCCGAAGCCGGCTTCGGTGGCGTGCTGAACGCCTACGAACTGATGAAGAACATGATCGCCAACGGTGCGGCCGCGGCGCATTTCGAAGATCAGCTGGCGGCGGTGAAGAAGTGCGGCCACATGGGTGGCAAGGTGCTGGTGCCGACCCAGGAAGCGGTGCAGAAGCTGATTGCCGCCCGTCTGGCGGCCGACGTGATGGGCGTGCCCAGCATCGTGCTGGCCCGTACCGACGCCGAGGCGGCCAACCTGCTGACCTCCGACTTCGACGAGAACGACAAGCCCTTCGTCACCGGTGAGCGCACCGCCGAAGGCTTCTACCGGGTCAAGAACGGCCTGGAGCAGGCGATCAGCCGTGGCGTGGCCTACGCCCCGTACGCCGACCTGGTCTGGTGCGAAACCGGCACCCCGGACATCGGCTTCGCGCGTGAATTCGCCCAGGCCGTGCACGCCGAGTGCCCGGGACAGCTGCTGTCCTACAACTGCTCGCCGTCCTTCAACTGGAAGAAGAACCTGTCCGACTCGCAGATCGCCTCCTTCCAGGAAGACCTGTCGGCGCTGGGCTACAAGTTCCAGTTCATCACCCTGGCCGGCATCCACGTCAACTGGTACCGCACCTTCGACTTCGCCTACAACTACGCGCGCGGCGAAGGCATGAAGCACTACACCGACATGGTGCAGGAGCCGGAATTCGCCTCCCGCGAGCGCGGCTACACCTTCGTGTCGCACCAGCAGGAAGTGGGCGCCGGTTACTTCGACGACGTCACCACCGTGATCCAGGGCGGTCAGTCCTCGGTCAAGGCGCTGGAAGGCTCGACCGAAGAAGAGCAGTTCTAAGCCATCTGCTGCTTTGGCCTTACGGGTCCGCGGAGTGTTCGACTCCGCGGACTTTTTTATTGGCGGCCGGATAGCCGCCAGCGGCTTGAACCTGGACACCGGTGACGGCCGGAGTCTTTCAGCGGATGGAACAGGGACTCCGGTGACGGCCGGAATCTTTCCTCAGGGGGAGTGGAAGGACCATGCAATCGCACATGCGTCAATGGGGGGGTGTGCTGGCCTGCCTGCTGCTTGCGGCCTGCGCAGGATCGGGAGAGAGAATCAGTGACGGCGCCATGGCCTCGCTGCAGCAATCGCTGCAGGGGAAACGCGTCAGCGCGCTGATTGACGGCTGCGTGATTCGGGACACGGTGGGTGAGGATTTCATCCTGGTTCGGAAATCCGAGCTCCTTGCCGAGGCGCTGATGCTGCGGCTTGACGCGATTGCCGAGCGCGAGGGTATGAGCCTGCGCCGGGTCGAACAGTCATTGCTGTGCAGTCGACTGGATCAGCAGGAGCGCGCTGGGTACACGATCGCGGAAGCCGAGCCTGGCCAGGCGCAGGCGACCGGTCTGTACAGCCGGCGTCGCTCCACGGGGCTGGACCAGGACAGTCTGGATCTGATCCAGTTCTTCATCCACAAGACGCGCGTGGCGGCGGGCTTCGAGGACGGCCGCCAGGCCGCGCAGGTGCCCGGCGCCCTGGACATGAGGGACGAGCAGCTGCGCGAGATCGGCAGAATCCTGGACGCCGATCAGGTCCTGCTGCTGGAAGGTACGGGGTATTCCGTCTCTGGCGCGAAGCAGATCTCGCAGGGCCTTTTGACCGCAGTGGCCTCGCTGCTGGTCAGTGGTGGCGCCGTGGCGACCAGCAGCGCCCCGCTTGACGGCTTGACGCATTCTGCGGCGCTGGTGGACCTGGCCTCCGGGCAGGTCAGCTGGGCCCGATCGGGCAAGCCGAGCCCCGCCAATCCGCTCGACGTGGCGGATCTTTCGGGCGCCTGGTCGCGGGATATCCTGGCGCCGCTGTTCGCCGAGGATCTGCGGGAAACCGTGGATCTCGGTCAGGCAGCAGACGCGGACACTGCGCCGCGCCAGTCGGTGACGCCTCAGGTCGCCACCGGCCAGCCGCTTCCGGCACCCAGGCCGGACCGTCCGTCCGCCAGCCCGGGGCCGGTGTTCGCCGCGGCGGCCCCGCCGCCTCCGGAGAAAGTGGCCATGCCCGTGCCGCGTTTTCAGAAGGGGGCAAGCATCAGGCTGGGCAGCGCCTTGTCGCTCCGGAGCAGGCCGGCCGGCACGGAGCCCGTCAGCGCTGCAGTTCCGGCCGGTGCGACCGTGTCGATCGTCAGTCGCCGGCTCGAGCAGGGACAATACTGGTGGTATGTCAGTGCGGACGCGGCGCAGGGCTGGGTGGCCGACAGCGCCGTCCAGCAGGCCGGACCCTGATGGGTCGGTCCGTCCCGCATCTGCGTCCGGTCCATGGCTGGACTGTTGATTGTGGCCGCGGCACGCCGAGCGGCGCAGCGCATCGGCGGCCCTGCTCTAAGCTAAGATGAGCCCCGGGAGGGAATGGTGACCAAACTCATACTCTGTGACGACCACCGCCTGGTGCGCGCCGGACTGCGCCGCGTGCTTGAGGACACGCCGGGCATGACCGTGGTGGGCGAGGCCGGCAGCGGTGAAGAGGTGCTGGATCTGCTCAAGCAGGTCGAGGCCGACGTGATCCTGATGGATGTGAACATGCCCGGCATCGGCGGCCTGGAGGCCACCCGCCGCATTCTGCAGCGTCATCCCAAGATGAAGGTCATCGCGGTGTCCATGCACATGGACGAACCCTACCCGAGTCGCCTGCTCAGTGCCGGTGCGCGCGGTTACATCAGCAAGGACGCCGCCGCGGACGAGGTCGTCTCCGCGATTCAGCGGGTCGCGGCCGGCGGGGTGTATGTCGCGCCCAGCGTGGCCAGCACCCTGGCCTCCAATCTGATCAGGGGCGCGGAAGCGGACAAGTCGCCCTTCGAGCGGCTGTCCCAGCGGGAGATGCAGGTCATGCTGATGGTGACCAAGGGGCATGGCAATCAGGAGATCTCCGACAGCCTGCACCTGTCGCCCAAGACCGTGAGCACCTACCGCTATCGCCTGTTCGACAAGCTGGGTGTGGCCAACGATGTGGAACTGACCCGCATGGCCATGCGCTACGGGCTCCTGGACGAACTGGAACAGGGCTGATGGCGGGCTTCGAGCCCGGCCCCTTTCTGCGCCGCCTGACCAGCCAGCCGGGGGTCTACCGGATGCTGGATGAGGGCGGGCAGGTGCTCTATGTCGGCAAGGCCCGCAACCTCAAGAAGCGTGTTTCCAGCTATTTCCTGCGGGCCAGTGGCAATCCGCGGATCGAGGCCATGGTGGACCAGATCGGGGCGGTTGAGGTCACCGTCACCGGTTCCGAGGACGAGGCCCTGCTGCTGGAAAGCAGCCTGATCAAGTCGCTGAAGCCGCGCTACAACGTGCAGCTGCGCGACGACAAGAGCTATCCCTACCTGCGCTTCACCGCCCATGCCTATCCGCGCATCGTGTTCCATCGCGGCGCGAAGCAGCGCGAAGAGCGCTATTTCGGGCCCTTCCCCAGCGCGGCCACGGTGCGCGAGACCATCTCCACCCTGCAGCGGGTGTTTCTGCTGCGCGGCTGCAGCGACAGCTATTTCAGCGGTCGGACGCGGCCCTGTCTGCAGCACCAGATCCGGCGCTGTTCCGCGCCCTGCGTGGGCGCGATCAGCACCGAGGCCTATGCGCGCAGCGTGCAGGGCGCCGCGGACGTGCTCAACGGGCGCACCGACAGCCTGATCCGCGATCTGCAGCAACGCATGGATGCCGAGGCCGCCGCCCTGGATTTCGAGGCCGCCGCGCAGAGCCGCGACCGCATCGCCGCCGTGCGGCGCATGCAGGAGCAGCGGGTGGTCACCGGGCTGGATACGGATGTCGACGTGATCGTGCTGGAGCGCATGCCGGCGCTGACCGGCATCGGCATCCTGAGCGTGCGCCAGGGGCAGCACCGGGGCCAGGTGCAGCATTACCCGAAGGTGCCCGCAGACATGGACGATGCCGAACTGATGGGCGAGTTCCTGGCCCAGCATTACACCAGCCACCCGCCGCCTGCCGAGCTGGTGCTCGGTGTGGAGCCGCAGGACGGCGAGTGGCTGGCGCACGCCCTGGCCCAGTCCAGCGGCCACGCGGTGCGCATCAAGGCCAGGGTGCGCGGCGTGCGCCGCCAGTTGCGCGATCTGGCGGGGGCCAGCCTGCGCGAGGCGATGAAGCATCGGCTGCTGTCGCGCAAGAGTGTCGGCGCTCGCATGATCGCCCTGCAGGAACGCTTCGGCCTGAGCGCGCTGCCCGGTCGCCTGGAGTGCTTCGATATTAGCCACAGCGGTGGCGAAGCCACCACGGCCTCCTGCGTGGTGTTCGACGAGGAGGGCGCCAAGAAGGCGCATTACCGCCGCTTCGGTATCCGCGAGGTGACCGCCGGGGATGATTACGCGGCCATTGCGCAGGCGGTGCGGCGGCGTTTCAGCGGTTCCAATGCGGCGCTGCCACGCCCTGATGTGTTGCTGATCGACGGCGGCAAAGGGCAGCTGGACGCCGCGCTGGGCGAACTGGCTGCTCTGGGCGTGGAGCTGCCGCTGGTCATCGGCGTGGCCAAGGGCAGCAGCCGCAAGCCCGGCCTGGAGCAGCTGTTTCTGCCGGGGCAACGCGAGGCGGTGCGGCTGGAGGATGACGATCCGGCCCTGCACCTGATCCAGCAGGTGCGCGACGAGGCGCACCGCTTCGCCATCACCGGGCACCGCGGGCGCAGGGCCAAGGCGCGCACGCGCTCCGAACTCGAGGAGATCAGCGGCCTGGGGCCGGCCAGGCGGCAGAGCCTGCTGCGCAGCTTCGGCGGCATGCGCCAGCTGCGCCGCGCCAGCCTGGCGGATATCGAGAAGGTGCCAGGAATCAACCGCGCCCTGGCGCAGCGCGTGTATGATCATCTGCATGAACACGAGTAGGTCCCGGACGTGCCGCTGACGCTGCCCACGCAACTGACAATCCTCCGGGTCCTGGCGATTCCTCTGCTGGTGCTCGTTTTCTACATGGACTTCGCCCAC
>JBFJTN010000127.1:0-10204 GCA_041625325.1 Oceanococcus sp.
CCTGTCCGCGGCGGTGGATCATCTGCAGCAGCAGCACGCCGATCTGAGCGCCGGCAGCCCGGCCCAGCCGGCGGAACCGGCCCTGCTCGAGCAACTGCGCGGCTTTGCCCAGACCGCCAGCGCCGCTCCGGTGGACGTCAACGCCCTGGAAACCGAGGACGACTTCGAGGCGCTGCTGGATCAGATGCACGGGGCCGCTCCCGCGCCTGCCGCTGCCGCATCCTCCGCGACCAGTGACGAAGACGACTTCGAGGCCTTGCTGGATCAGATGCACGGCGTGGCGCCCGCCGCACCGCCTGCCGCGCCTGTCGCAGCGCCGCCGCCGGCAGCCCAAAACGATGGGCCGGCAGCGACACCGACAGCCCCTGCCAAGGCGCCCGACAAGCCCGCGGTCGAAGCCTCGATCCGGGTGGAAACCGGTCGTCTGGATGCGGTGATGAACCTGGTCGGCGAACTGGTGCTGGCGCGCAACCACCTGAAAATGCTCAGCCGCAGCCTGGCCCGCGACGGCATGCCGGAAGAGGTGGGCAAGGTCTCCGGCCGGCTGGATCGGGTCACCACCGAGTTGCAGAACGCGGTGATGAAGATGCGCATGCAGGCGATCCGCAAGGTCTTCTCCCGCTTCCCCAAGATCGTGCGCGATCTGGCCCGCTCGCTGGGCAAGGATGTCCGCCTGGAACTGGTCGGAGAGGACACCGAGCTGGACAAGAACCTGGTCGAGGCCCTGGCCGACCCGCTGATCCACCTGGTCCGCAATTCGGTGGATCACGGCATCGAGATGCCGGAAAAGCGTCGCGCGGCGGGCAAGGCCGAGCAGGGCGTGGTGCGCCTCTCCGCCCGACAGGAGGGCGACGATATCGTGATCCTGATCGAGGACGATGGCGGGGGCATCGACCCCAATGTGCTGCGGGCCAAGGCGATCGAGCGCGGCGTGCTGGAGCAGGACGAAGCCGCCCGGCTGGACGCCCAGGACTGCTTCCGCATCATCTTCATGCCGGGGTTTTCGACCCGCGACGCGGTGTCCGACGTGTCCGGGCGCGGGGTCGGCATGGATGTCGTGAAGACCCGCATCGACAGCCTCAACGGCCAGATCAACATCGATTCGACGGTGGGCGAGGGTACCTGCATGGAGCTGCGGGTGCCGCTCACCCTGGCCATCCTGGCCAGCCTGATGGTGCGCGCCGGCGCGCGCATCTTTGCGGTACCGCTGTCCGGAGTGGACGACGTGCTGATGTTCGAGCCCAGGCTGGTCACGACGGTGGACGGGCGCCGGGTCTACATGGTCGATGGCCAGCCCCTGCCGCTGCTGGTGCTGGGCATGTGGTGCGGTGAAAGCGAGAGCATGCCGGAGCGCTCGCACCTGATCCTGATGCGCAATGGCGGGGATCGCTTCGGCGTCGTCGTCGACAGCGTGATCGGGCGGGAAGAGGTCGTGATCAAGCCGCTGGGCCCGCCGCTGGGCGAGCTGGCCGGTTTTTCCGGCGCCACGGTCACCGGCGATGGCCGGGTGGCCCTGATCCTGGATCCGATCAGCCTGTCACGGTTGCTGCGCGAGCGCGCCGTTGTGGAATGAAGGCGCTGGTCGCAGCACCTTGGGATAATGCTCCCGGACAATAGCGAAGTGCGGCCATGAATATCTCTCTGTATCGCAGTGCGATGGCGGGCGCGAAACTCATGCGCTATGGCGACATCGTGCACGTGGTGTTTGCCGACAGATCGGCGATGCTGGCCTGGTCGGCGGATTTTCTCTCGGCCAGCCGCTGGGCCGAAGGCCAGCCCTCCAAGGGCATGATGCCGGTGGACCGCGGCGTGTTTCTCGCCCGCCTGGAACTGGTGGTGCCCGAACTGACCGCCACCGGCGTGCCTGCCAAGGGCAGCAGCAGTTCGGTGCTCAAGCTCAAGGCCGCTGCCAAGGCGGTCGGCCTGCCGGTGGTGCTGTTTGCCTTTCCGAAAGAGCTGCCCGAGGCCCAGGCAGCGGACAGCCCGGCGCCCTCAACCGATCGGGATGCGCCCGCCGCCGCGCTTGCACCGCGGACGCCAGCGGCCGGCGCCGCCAGCGACCCGGCCCCGCTCAGCCCTCAGCAACTGGCCGAGCGGCTGGGCATGTCCTACCTGGGCCGCCATTCGGAGAGGTATGAAAACTACCTCGCCGAATGGCAGCGCAGTCACCCCTGAGTGGGCCTCAGCAGAGATACAGGCCGCTGATGTCGATGGTGATGCCGAACACGGTCACGTCGAGATAAGTGCCGGAGCCGCAGGAAATGCTGCCCGACTTGCTGGGCACGAAGTAGCTCCAGCTGACGTAACGGTTGTTGGTCCGGAAGCCGGAGCCGAAATTGCCATTGACCGTGAAGCTGGAGGAGCGGCTGAGCACCCGTCCGGTCAGGCTGTGGTTGTCCGTGTCCAGCCAGATGCTGCCCTTGGAACCCTGCGGCCAGCAGCCGTACCAGGGGCAATTGCGGCCGACATTGATGGCCATGTCCACATGCCGGATGTTGAAGTTGGTCAGCCGCAGTTCCTCGGCGCAGCTGGCATTGCTGCAATCCCGCAGGTTCAGGGTCATGTGCTGCGAGGTGGTCACCCGGAAGGAGCCGGTGTTGCCGGCCTTGCCCGAGGTGGAGCAGGCATTGTTACCCGCGGCGCAGATATCCACCTGGCTGGCCAGCGGGCTGGCCGAGGCGGTCAGCCGGTCACGGCTGCCGGCGTTGGTCTCGAAGCTGAAGCTGCTGGCCGCGGCGTCCGCCGAGTAGCTGATCTCCTGCTTGCTGCCGTCCTTCACCGCAATGCGGGTGCGCCGCTGCAGATTGCGCAGGGTGGCCAGGGTGTAGGTCTGCTTCGCCGAGCTGCCGGGCTGTTCCCGCAGCTCCACCCGGAACGGCTGGGCGGCGATCGAATCCAGGTACAGCGACAGCGGCGCCTGCTGGCCGCTGACCCGCTTCAGGCCGCGAATGCGGGCGCTGAGCACCGAGCTGCCCGGCAGGTCGAGCAGGGTCACGCCGTCGTAGCCGGCCGGTACGCTGACAGTGGCGCCATCGGTCAGCAGGGCTTCCAGCAGGCCCAGATCCGCATTGCCCAGATCCAGATCGAACTCGCCTTCGCTGCCGAAGCTCAGGCTCATGGCGGTGGGGATGTCACCCAGCACCAGCGCGACCCGGTTGGCATCGCCAAAGCCGGACAGCTCATCGGCGTCGACGGTGATGGTGCCCACCGTCTGGCTTGCCGTGTAGCTCAGCAGGCGATCGCCGTTGCTTTCGACGAACTGCAGGTTCATCTCCGTGGGCAGCTGGTCAATCGTGGCCAGCACCGTCTGCGGGACCGAACCGGCATGATCCACGAAGCGCACATCCGCCGTGCTGCGCGGCGTGGCGCCCAGGCTCAGGCTGATGTCATCGCCCAGGCTGACCGTGACGAAGGCGCTGGCCGGCACCGGGGCAAGCCCCAGGGCCACCGTCTGGTCCGGATCACGCTGGCCATTGGGCAGTTCGGCGAACTCTTCGGCCAGCAGGATGAGATTGGGGCCGGCACCGGTGGCGCTGATGCTGACCGTGAGTTCCGTGCTGTTGACCCCGCCGCCGATGCTGATCACCTCGCTGAAGCGATCCGGCGCGCGGCTGTCGCTGGCGTCATAGCCCAGCGCGAACAGGCTGGTCGAACCGGCGCGCGGGTCCGCGACCACCGCCTCGATCTTCAGGGGCAGGTTGCCGAGATTGACGATGCCGCCACCTATCCGTTCCACCGTCATGGTCACGCTGTTGGTGCCGGAAATGGACAGCATCGCGTTCACGTCAGGTGTGGAATCCCCGTCGACATCCAGCAGGGTGGGCAGGTTGAGCACCGCCTCCACCCGCTGCTGATAACCGTTCAGGGAGGTTTCCCAGCGATAGCGCAGGGCGCTGGGCAGCAGGGCCAGCACCTCGGCCGGCAGCGCGATGCTGCTGCTGGCCAGATTCAGTCCGAGATTGTCGCTGCCGCCCGGCAGCCCATCCAGCGCCGACTTCGGTGCGGGCAGGAAGCCGTCGATGGCAGAGGCGAAACGCACCCGGCCAAACAGGCCGCTGAGCTGTTCCGCCAGCTGCATCTGCTGCATCGGGCTGAGCTCGAAGAAGGCGTCTTCCACCTCCTGTGGCGTGCTCAGCCGGCCATCGCTGGCCCCGAGCAGGCCGGCGCCCAACAGCAAAGAAATACCAATACCCCACCGGCGCGCGCTCGCGCGCCCGAAACGTCCCTGTCGCATGGTGTGTCCCCCCCTTGCGATGTTGTTATCCGGCAGTAGCCGGGATTTGTCCCCAATCGCAGTTTAGGGGGATTGGCGGGAAGTGCAAGACGCCAGGGAGGGCAGATACGTGGCCGTGGCGAGCGTCCTTGGCGTGGTCAAAAACGCCCTGAGTGCAGGCTCCGGACCAACGCAGGATTGGGGGGGGTGGTCCGGCCTGCAGGGACTCGATCCGACAGATGTCGGCGATCCGGCAGGAGATGCACGTGCAGGTGCCGACCTTGGCTGATCGGCTGACACGCACAAGATCTGTAGGCTTGTCGGGTTTTCAACACATGGCGTCAGTGATGCGAACAGATGCTGAAAGCGACAATGCTCTGATGGCGGATGCGCTGGCGATGTAGGGCGTGCGCACCAGGAGAAAGGCGGTGGGTCCGGGGCCCAGGACGCTGATCAGACTGAATAGGCAGAATCGCGTCCGCCTCAAGCTTCCTCTGCGGCAGTCAGACAGGGACTTCGAGCCCTTCCACGAGCATCCGGGATTGCCACGGGCACTGCCGCAGGCCTGAAATCAACTCCATGTCTGAAGATGGCAGGCGTCCATTGCCGGTGATGGGGGCAGGACTTGGCGACGGCGAAAATTTCGGGTTACATTGATTACCGGGGAAGTGTGACTCCGTCTGCCGCTTGGGGAAGTGAGTAGACAACTGGCCGACCGGCTGGAGGCGCACTGATGAAGGGTTACGCAGAAATGTCCAGGGGGAGCTGTGCGCATTTCACAGGGAGTGTGGGTCGCTGCGCTGGCAGTGGTCTGGGGGACGGCGTCGGCCGATATTGCGCGCGCCGTGCAGTGGCTGCAGGCACAGGCCGCTGCTGATGGGAGCTATGTGGCCGACTCGGCATTGGCGACGCCGTTTCAGGCAACGTCGGAGGTGGTGCAGGCTTTCCGGCTGGCACAGCAGGTCGATGTTCCGCTGGTCGCGCTGGACTTCCTGGCAACACAGCCCTATGAGGGCACGGAGTACCTCGCCAGGAAGATTCTTTCCGGTGCGCTGGATGCGTCCACTCATTCCGCAGGCCTGGATCGCATCCTGTCACGGCAGAATCGTGATGGAGGCTTCGGCGAATTCGCCGGCTACGCAGCTTCAGTTCTGGATTCGGCCTATGCCCTCTTGGCCCTGGTCGATTCCGGGATGCTGGATGATCCGGAGACGCTGGCTGTCGTCCGTTTCCTTCTCAGCCGGCAGCGCGCCGACGGGGGCTGGTCAGATCATGCAGGTGCTTCCTCGCTCTCGACGACAGCGCGGGTGCTGCCAGCCCTGCATCGAGTCCGCCAGGAGCATGCCGACATTCCCGCTGCGATCAACGCGGCCAATCAGTTCCTGCTGGCGCAAAGGGACGCCTCCGGTCTCTGGCAGGCTCTGCCGCTCTCGGCCCAGGTGTTGCTCGCGCTGCTTGAGACGGCTCCCGACAGCAGTTTCTACCGGCACAGCATCGATGCTCTCGTCGCGCAACAGGACAGCGCTGGGCACTGGGCGTCCGATCCCTTCGGTACCGCGCTGGCGATCCAGGCCTTGCAGCGTCTGGTTCAGCGAGGTGACGATGTCGCAGCAGGCAAGGGCACGGTTCAAGGCCGTGTCATGCTGGCGGGCAGCAACGAGCCTTTGAAGGGTGTGGCCGTCTCCTTGGAGGCGTCCGGGCAGGTCGTCACGACCGATGGCAGCGGGGCCTTTCTGATCCAGGGGGCCGCTGCGGGTCAGGGCACGTTGCTGGCGAGAAAATCAGGGTTCGCGTCGGCCAGTCGGGTCGTCAACGTCGAACCGGGTGCTGTCGTGAGTGCTGCCGACATCTTCCTGGCCGCCGACGCCCTTGCAGGTTTTGTTCGCGGCGCGGTGTTCGAGGACACCAGTCACAGCCCCATCGTTGGAGCAAGCGTCCAGCTGGTCGGAGATTCCATGATCGAAACCGTCACCGGCGCCGATGGCAGCTTTGATCTGGGTGGAGTGAGTCCGGGCAGTTACGAGTTTGCCGTGGCCAAGGACTCGTTTCACGCTGCCAGGGGAATACTGCGAGTGACAGGCGGGCAGGTCACGGTGCTGCACCAGGGATTGATACCGCAGACTCAGTTACTGCAGGAAGGTCCATTGACCCTGCGTGGCCGGATTGTCGATGGCGAGAGCGACGACAGCATTGCAGGCGCCACGGTATGGTTGGAGGGACATGGCCCCGTCAGCAGCGATGCCCAGGGGCGCTTCGAAATTGCCGCGGTTCCCCGTGGGCAACATCGTCTGAATCTCAGCGCCAGTCACTACAGGGATCAGCAATATGAGTTCGTATTGCCTCCCGGAGCCGGAGGCGAAGTCGGTTCGCTGCCGTTGTACCGGGCCAGCCAGGAGACGTCACCAAGGACATTGACTGTCTATGGCACCGTGGTGGATGCGCTGGATGCTGCCCCAGTTCCTGGCGCCCTGGTGACCTTGAACGATACCGGTCAGATTCTGAGCACAGACGAAGCTGGTCGTTTCACGCTGGCCGAAAGGGAAGGGCTTGATTTCGAACTGCGCATTGCGGCGCAGGGGTACTCGGCACGAAGCTTCTCCCTGACGGCGTCGGCATTCGGGGAGGTGGCGGCGACTTTCCCGCTGCCGCCCGATGCGACGGACGATGGGGCGAATAGCACGCGCTTGAGAGGTAAGGCCCGCGATGCGCAGTCCGGTGATGGCATTGCTGGCGTGACGCTGTCCGTCAGCGGGGCAGGACTCAGCACGCAATCCGATGATCAAGGCGATTTCGAGCTGATCGGTATCAGTGCACTGGAGTTCGTCGTGCGCGCATCGGCCGTCGGCTATGCCGCCCGCGAGTTTCAAGTCGCGCTGGCAAATCATGGTGACTATGACTTCAACCCGACTCTCGAGCCGGAGCATCTCGATGGGCAGCGGGTCCAGATCGTCAACATGGAAACGGTCGCCACTGGCACAGGAGCACACACGGAACAACGGTTCTCTGCCAGGCTGGTCAATTTGACCTCGGAAACGCAGTCCGTTCTGCTGCTCGGGAGCATCCTGGATGGGGCGGGTGGCTCGATCGCATCCCTGCAGATCAGCGAGGCGGGCTCGACCAGTGCCAGCACGGAATTCGTGCTGGCACCACACCAGGATCTGCAGGTCGATTTGAGATGGTCGGTAGTCCAGGCGCAGCCTGGCAACTATGTGGCCAGTCTTCGTGTCGTGGAGCCGGGCTCTCTCTCTTCAATCACGCCAGGGGGCACCGTCCTCGCACGGAAGGAAACCGATGCCAGCGTCACGGCCTCGGATCGGATTGGTGGTTACCTGCAATTGCAGCCAGCGCTCGCCCAGGCGGGGGCGGATGCCCCGGTGCAGCTGCAGGCGCTACTTGCCAATGCGGGCAACCAGACCCTTGGCGGTCAGGGTTTGCTGCTGCAAATCCTTCGGGAATCGGAAGAGGTCGTGCTGCATAGCGCCGAAGCGGTGTTGCCCGATCTCGCGGTCGGCCAGTTCGAGTACCTGAGCTTCGGAAGCTGGGTGCCCTCGGAGCCGGGTCACCTAAGAGTCCGTATCCAGTCGGACGACTCCAGCATCGAGGGGGAGGTCAATGGTCGACTCTATGTCGGTGACCGGCCGCAGGGCAGCTTTGTGCTGGATCGGCACGTTCTCCCTGTGGGGACCTCGCTGGTTCATGCCGAGCTCTCAGTCAGTGGTGTAGATGCGCGGCTGGGCACGCGCGATGCTCTGTTTAGCGCGGCAGAGGACGCGGTGCTCGCTGGTGCCAACTATGTCAACTCATCCACGCGGGTGTGGCACCAGAGTAACGCATGCATTGGTTGCCACACCCAGTCTCAGGCGCTCTTCGGTATGGCCCAGGCGCTGAGCAAGGGCCTGGTGACGGCGGATAGCGATGCCAGCTTCGTCTACAACTCGCTTGCCTCTAGCCAGCAGCGCAGGGGCGATCTGCTGTCGTCGAACCCCTGGTATTTCAACATGCAACAGGCTTTGGGCCTGTGGGCGATGACGGAATGGCCGGATCGTCAGCGATCTTTCGGAGCCATCTTCCAGGCGGTCCACGCCATGCACTACGCAGGGCGCTCTACCTCGGAAGATGGCCGTGAGAGCTTCTGGTACAACAGCCATCGTTCCGGCTGGATGAGGACGAACGAAGCCCTAACCGCCATGGCGATCAAGGGTTATGCCCATGTGCTGAGGGCAGCACGCGAAATCGATATGACGGGCGTACATCGATTCTCGCTGACATCGGCAGTGGGCTGGCTGGGGCCGGATATCGCTATGCGCGATATCGAATCGACTGGGGACGGTGCCTTCTACATCGTGCAGAGCCAGCTAGGCCGGATCGTCAGGCACGATCTCGGATCCGGGGAGACCCGCATCGTGGCGGCTGGACTGCCAGCAGGTTGTGAAGGCGTCGCGGTGTCACCGGTGGCTGGCATTTTCGTCGCCTGCGGAAACCAGCTGCTCGCCGTAAATGAGCAAGGCGGTTCCCGTTTGTTCGCTTCGATCAATGGACGGCTCCGGGACGTTGATTTCGGGCCGGATGGGGCGATCTACGGGGTAGACAGCCAGTACAACCGCATCCTGAAATTTGCTCCGGATGGAACCGCGGATGTACTGGTGGCCGGTAGCGGGCTGGCCACTCCTCACAGCTTGCTGGTCGAAGCGGATGGCAGCCTTCTGGTAGCCAATACGGCGGGCCCGAACCTGCTGCGCGTTGCCGTGGACGGAACCGTCACCGAATTCGCGGGGGGCTTCATTTATCGGCCATTGTGGATCACCCGCGGTCGTGATGGCGAATACTTTGTCGGTCACGAACTGCCGCCGCGAACCGCCGGCGTGTATCCCGGTGCCGGCGTATACCGGATCATGGCTGATGGTACTGCGGAGCGCATTTATACAGGCTATTTGCCATCCGGCATGGCCTATTCCGATGGCGAGGTCTATTTGCTGAGTGACCGCACCACCACTTTGTTCCGCCTGCAGCGAGAGGCCGTTGATTCCAGTCACCTGCAGGTCTTTCAGGCCGAACTGCCCAGGATTGCCCGCTATCTATTGAATCGCTGGCAGGAGGCACCTGGCTCTCAGGACAACCTGCTCCAGGGTGCCTGGCTGACCGGCTTTGAAGAACTGCTGTCCGTGATCGATGAGCCCGGACTGAGCGCCGAGATTGAGGATGCTGCTGGCCAAGTCAGGTCTGTGCTTCTTGGCCGACAACGGGCCGATGGGGGTTGGGGCTGGTCCAATGTCCATCCCAGCGATGCGCTCGTCACCGCGTTCGTGGGGCTGGCATTGAACTACACGGAAATTGCCCACCACGATGAACTGACACGCGAGATCGTCGAATACCTGCTGCGACAGCGTCAGCCGGATGGTTCCTGGCTCAGCCGTAATGGCTTGTTTGGAACGCGCTTGTCAGCTACCGGGCTGGTCATGGCCTATTTGCCCGGGGCGCTGTCGCGGCTGGGTTCTCTGGATACTTCTGTGCACATGACGGTGGATGCGCACAATGCGCTTTCCAATCCCGATCCCTCTCCGACAGCGCAATCACTCAACGAAGATGGTTCCACGGATTATGTCTGGGATCTGCCGGGTGTCACCGAGTCACGCCCGCGCCAGATCAGATTCGATCTGAACTTCCTGGACATGGCGTTGGACGAAGAGCGTGCGGCTGCCCGCGTGGCCTATCTGCAATCCCGCAACTCGTTCAGCGACGAGAACTTGAAGGTGGATCTCGTCGTTCCCCATGTCCGGGCGGATGATGGCCTGTCGTTGTCGGTCAGCACGGATCGGTCGACTTACGCGGCCGACGAGGTCGTCAGCATTGCCGCGCCGGTGGACAATCTCGGCGCCGGGCCGGCCGAGGTGCAGGTGCGCTTCTCCATCTCCGACTCCGCGGGTGATCTGGTAGCGCAGCTGGAGGCTGTGCCTCTTGGGGCGGTGCCTCCGGCAGAGCAGCTCGTGGCCA
>JBFJTN010000128.1:0-10191 GCA_041625325.1 Oceanococcus sp.
CCCGCCCCCCGACCAGGCCGCGCCCGCCCCGCTGACGGCGCGCGGCGCCCAGCAGCCGCCCATGTCCCAAACCATCGTCGCCAGCCTGTATCAGTTCGTTCCGCTGAGCGGACGCGAGGCCCTGCGTGCCAGCCTGCTGGCGCTGTGCGAATCGCTTGGCATCAAGGGCACCCTGCTGCTGGCCGCCGAGGGGATCAATGGCACGGTGGCCGGGAATCGCGGCGCCATCGATGGCCTGCGGGCCTGGCTGGCCGCGGATGGCCGCTTCGATGCGCTGGAGTACAAGGAATCGCTCGCGGCGACGCCACCCTTTCTGCGCCTGAAGGTGCGCCTGAAGCAGGAGATCGTCAGCCTGGGCGTGCCCGGCACCGACCCGACCGAGCGGGTGGGCCGCTATGCCGATGCGCAGCAGTGGAACCGGCTGCTGGACGATCCCGAGACCCTGGTCATCGACACCCGCAACGACTACGAGATCGCGGTCGGCCGCTTCGACCGGGCCCGCTCCCCCGGCACCGCGCATTTTCGCGAGTTTCCCGAATTCGTCCGCCGCGAGCTGGACCCGGCCCGGCACCGCCGCATCGCCATGTACTGCACCGGCGGCATCCGCTGCGAAAAGGCCAGCCACCATCTGCTGGAACAGGGCTTCGAGGAAGTCTGGCATCTGCGCGGCGGCATCCTGCGCTATCTCGCCGAGGTCGCGCCGCAGGACAGCCGCTGGCAGGGGGAGTGTTTCGTCTTCGACGAGCGGGTCAGCGTGGATCATCAACTGCAGCCCGGCGAGCACCAGCTGTGCCGCGCCTGCCGTCACCCGGTCTCGGCGCAGCAGCGGCAATCCCCCCTGTATCAGGACGGCATCAGCTGTCCGCATTGCCATGGACGGCAAAGCCCGGACAATCGTCGTCGCGCCGCCGCGCGGCGGCGCCAGGTGGCCCTGGCCGAAGCCCGCGGCGAGCAGCACCTGGGGCCGGCCCGGAGCGGCGGCAGCTCAGGCGGCTAGGCCGAGCCCATGGCCAGGGAGCAGGGACCACCCAGTGGACGCCGGCGCTTCTTTCGTCTGGCCGGGCTGACCGCGTCGATGGCGGGCCGTTACGCCGGCCATGCCATTGCCAACCGCTTTCGCGACGAGCATGCTCGGCAGACCGCCCGCGAGGCCCTGGACAGCCGGGCCGGTGAGGATCTGGCCGCCACCCTGGGCGAGCTCAAGGGCGCGGTGATGAAGCTGGGCCAGTTCGCCTCGCAGACCGCGGAGTTCCTGCCGGCGTCCATTGCGGAGCCGCTCAAGACCCTGCAGAAACAGGCGCCGCCCATGCCCTACAGCATGGTCCGGGTGCAGCTGCGCCTGGCCCTGGGTCGCGAGCCCGAGGAGGCCTTTGCCTGGATCGATCCCGAGCCCTATGCCGCGGCCTCGATCGGTCAGGTCCACCGCGGCCGTCTGCATGATGGCCGGGAGGTGGTGATCAAGCTGCAGTACCCCGGCATCGCCTCGTCCTGCGACTCGGATCTTGCCCAGCTCAAGCGGGCGCTCAAGGCCGGGCGTCTGATCCGGGTCAGCGCCGAGGTGCTGGATGCGCTGTTCGAGGAAGTCCGCGCGCGCCTGCACGAGGAGCTGGACTATGTGCAGGAAGCGGCCCAGATGCAGCGCTTCAGGGACTTTTTCGCGGATGATGAGCGCATCGTGATCCCGGCCGTGGTGCCGGAGCTGTCCGGCACCGAGGTGCTGACCATGGCACTGGAAACCGGCGACGAATTGCAGGCGCTGGGCCCTGACTACGACCGCACCCTGCGCAGCGCGCTGTCCCTGCGCCTGTTTCGCTTCATGTGTCGCTCCCTGTTCGAGCTGGGTCTGATCCACGCCGACCCGAATCCCGGCAACTTTGCCTACCGACCGGATGGCCGCCTGGTGATCTACGACTTCGGCTGCATCAAGGCGGTGGCGCCGGAGACGGTGGCCGCCTACCGGCGGCTGATCCGTGCCGCGCTGGCGCATGACTGGGCCGGGGTGGACGCGGCCCTGCATGAGCTGGGCGCCCGGGTGCCCGGCTCGCCGGCCATCGAGGACGCCTTCTATGCCGAGTGGAAGGCCGTCCTGCTGGCGCCCCTGGAGCAGGATGAACCCTTCGACTTCGCCAGCTCGCGCATCCACCGGCGGGTCATGGCCAAGAGTCCGGAGATGCTGCAGCGCCTGCATCAGTTCCAGCCGCCAGCCCGCACCCTGTACCTCGACCGCATGATCGGCGGGCACTACTGGACGCTGGTGCATCTGGCCGGCGAGGTGGACCTGCGCGGGGAACTGGAACCCTACCTGCTGCAGTAAGCGGGCCGGAACGCCTGGCTACAGCGCCCCATCGCCCAGCAGATGACGGAGCACGTCGCTGTAGTCGAACAGCAGGGAGATGCCGTTGACGATCATCACCGTGTACAGGTAGCGACCGGTCCAGGTCTGATGATCTTCCGGGCGACGGTTGCGCAGCAGATAGATCAGCAGCGGGGTCCAGAAGATCACGTGCGACAGGCCCAGGATGCGGGTGTAGCCGAATACGCTGAACAGGTACTGCATGAAGATCGCATTCGGCAGCAGCGCAGCCAGTACCCAGCGAGGCCGCACATCCT
The DNA here is from genome assembly GCA_041625325.1 of Oceanococcus sp. Lineage (GTDB taxonomy): Bacteria > Pseudomonadota > Gammaproteobacteria > Nevskiales > Oceanococcaceae > Oceanococcus. Next base: position 2,611 of record JBFJTN010000128.1, read on the forward strand.
TCCAGACGAAGACGATGGCGGAGAGATTCACCACCGTCATGATGCCCACCCAGATCTGCACCCACAGCGGGCCGGCGGCGATATGTTCCTCGAAACTCATGGCGGTTCCCTGGTTTGTCCGATGGTATGCAGGACCGGGTCTCGCCGGCCCATCTGACGGCTTCGACGCCGGCCCTTGCGGGCCAGCTTGGTGCAGAAGCCCGTCCAACGCCCCGCAATGGACCGTCCAAGCATACACAAGCCACTGATTTTGCGTGATTTGATGCCATTCGCAGCTGGCATGAATCCTGCGAACACGGTGCTGTGTTGGGATGGGCTTGTGACCATGATCAAGCTGACATTGATAGAAATCGGCTCGCGGCGGACCCGCACCCTGTCCGCTGCCCTGGCGGATGCCGGGGTCGAAGTGCTGTGCGTGCAATCCTTGCGCGAGACCCATCCGGCGCAGCTGGCCGCGCTGGGCGCCGATGCCTGCCTGATCGCGGCCGAGTCGCCGGCACTGCAGGCCCTGGATCAGGTGCGGGCACTGAAGGAACAAAGCCACTGCGTCGTTCTTGCCGTGCTGCCCGAGGATGACCACGCTCTGCAGGCCGGCCTGCTGGACCTGGGCATCAACGCCTACGTGGTGGAAAGCATCTCGCCGGCCCTGCTGCGCACCATCCTGGAAGCCTGCATCCGCCGCTACCGCGATGAAGCCGGCCTGACCCAGGCCCTGATGGGCACCCAGGCCGCCCTGGAGAAACGCCGCGTGGTGGACCGGGCGCGCTGCCTGCTGATGGAGCGCCACGGCCTCAGCGAAAAAGACGCCTACCGCCAGCTGCAGGCCAGCGCCATGCAGCGCGGCCTGCCGATGGCGGAACTGGCCCGCCAGGTGCTGCAGGACGCGGTGAACTGAAACCCGCGCGCCGCCTCAGCGGCTGAGTCGGCTGCGACGGGCGTCCCCGATGCGTTGCCAGGCCCGCACCTGGTTGCCGAAGGCGGCCGGATCCAGCGGTTCCAGCGGCACCTCGAACAGACGCGGCGGCCGGTCGATATTGCTCGCCTCGTCCTCGCCCCAGGGCGTGATGAACAGGCCGATGGCCGCCTCCTGCTCGCCGATGATGGCGGTGCCGAAACCGGTCGCCTCCTGGCCCTGCGCCGCCGCGGCCACCAGGGCCAGCGCGAGCAGCGTCATCCACTTCATGGCATTCCCTCCGCCAGCCGCAGCGGCTGGCCATCCTGCAACTGTCTGATCCAGGCCTCGACGATCAGGCTGTCCTGCTCGCCGCCCAGGCGGCGATAGCGCCGGTAGTGCTCCAGCGCCTGCTCCGGCCGGGCCAGGTCCAGCTCGTAAAGGATGGCCAGGTTCCGATGGGTGGCCGGATTCTCCGGCTCGCGGCGCAGGGCCTGACGCAGCACCGCCTCGGCCTCCAGGGGCTGTCCCCGGGCGCGCAGCAGGCTGGCCAGCCAGTGGCTGGCGGAAGGCAGGCCTGGCGAACGCTGCAGGGCGGCGCGAAAACTGCTGATGGCCTGCCCGGTCTGATCCATGCGGGCCTGCAGAATGCCCAGATTGACCAGCGGGCCGACATGGCCGCTCGCGACCAGGTCCTGCATCAGGCTCAGCGCCTCGGCGTCCTGGCGCCGCTGCATCAGTTCCAGCGCCTGCGCATAGCGCTCCGGCACGCTGGCACCTGGCGGCAGGCTGGCCACGGGCGAGGCTGCGAGATCGCGGCTCGGTGCCGCGGCCTGACGCCGCGGCGGCCCCACGGCACAGGCCGACAGGGCCAGCACCAGCGCCCCGACCAGGGCCTTAGTCCAGGGTCGCATGACGGGGCACCAGCAGTTCGGTCTTGGCATAGCGCGCCGGCACCATGTCGGCCAGGGCCTGCGCGCTGGCCGCGATCCAGCGGTCCCAGATGTCCTCACCCAGGCGCGCCAGATTGCTCTCGTGCCATTGAATGGCCAGTTCCTCGAAGCCGAAGGCCTGTTCTTCCAGCAGCATGCGGAATTCCTCCTGTTCCAGTTCATCCAGGCCACGTGGCGCGGGCGCGTTCGCCAGTGCCCGGGCCAGGTCGCCGTAGCCGCCGGCGGTCGCATAGGTGGCCTCCGGGACGGTGTCGACAAAACCCGCCTCGGCGGCCCGCTCGAGCCAGCCGATGCCTCGCTCCAGCAGGTCCCTTCGCGTGGCCAGCGAGGCCTCCAGCGGCGGGCTCAATGGCAGGCCGGCGGCGCGTGCCAGCAGATCGCGCCCCAGTTCCAGCGCCGCGCGGGCCGCCTGCAGCCGGGTGGCGTCGCTGCGCTCGATCCCGCCCGCCTGCTCCCGGCTCACCAGGGCCTCCAGCCAGCGGCGGGCACCGGCGGGGTCGCCAGCCCGCGCCAGTTCGGCCAGCCGCGCATAGGCCCGCAGGGCCCGCTGCAAGGGCTGGGGGAAATGGTCCGCATAGCGGGCATAGGCCCGCGCGGCAGGCGCAGCCGCCCGGGCGCCGTCGTAGAGCTCGGCGGCATGCCAGAGCGCCTCCTGCTCCAGCGGGCGGTCGCCCGTGGCGGCCAGCGCGATCTCCAGGTAGCGATCCGCGGCCAGCACCGGCTCGCCCAGCTGCTCGTAGACCGCGGCCAGTTTGCGGCGGGCCTCGCCGGCCAGACGATGGCCGGGATCGCGCGCCAGCAGGGCCTCCAGCACCGGCCGGGCGGCGGCCGTGTCCTGACGGGCCAGCAGGGCGGAGGCGGCATCGAAATCCGCCTCGCTGCGAATCTCCGCATCGGGCAGCTCCTGGCCCAGGCGCAGGAAATGTCGGGCGGCGGCGGCCAGATCCTCCCGTGCCCGGGCCTGCTCGCCCTGGCGGTAGATGGCCAGGGCCAGCTGGCGGGCCGGCGCCTCGCCTGCGCCAGGCATGGCCAGCAGGGCACGGTAGGCCTGTTCCGCTGCCGGGTACTGCGCCCGGGCGAAGTGGGCATCGGCCTTGGCCGCCAGGGCATGGCGACGATGCTCGGCGAGCAGTCCGGGCCGCGCCAGCAGGCGATCGGCCAGCGCCGCCACTTGTGGCCAGTTCTCCGCCGCAAGTTCCGCATCCAGGCTGCGCTGCAGCACCGGCTGCCATTGCGGATGCTCGGGAAAGGCCTCCAGCAGGCGTTCGGCCGCGGCCAGCGCCTGACCGGTCTCCGCCGGCTGGCTTGCGGCCAGCGTCCAGCTCACCAGCACCGCCGCGTAGGCGGCCTCGCCGGCCCGCGCGAAACCCGGGTAATCATAGGCGGCGCCGGTGAAATGAGCGGCCGCCTGATCCAGCAGCCCGGCCGCCTGCAGGGCTTCGGCCAGCAGCAGCCGGGTATCGGCCGCCGCCGGATCGGCCGGCAGGACCTGCAGACGCCGCTGATACCAGCGCGCCGCCCTGAGAAAATCCTGCCGCGCGCTGGGCCGGCCGGCTGCCTCGGATTGCTGGGCCAGATGGTGGAAGTGCGCCGCCACCTTGTCGACATCGTCGCGCCACTGCGCGGTCACCTCGGGGCCCGGATTGCGCCCGGCCCAGTAGGGTGCATCGGGAGCGAACTGCTCGATGTAATCCACCGTGGCCCGCACCGTTTCGCTGGCGAAGCCGCCGGCGGCCAGGCTGTCGATCCGGCGGCGGGCGAACTGCGGCGCCAGGTCCGTCGTCGGGTGGCGCCGGGCGTAGGCGGCAAAGGCGGCGGCGGCGCCGGTGTAATGACGTTTCTCCAGCAGCAGCTCGCCCAGCGCCACATAGAGCAGCGGCGAGAAGGCCGGCTCATCGGCCGGGTCAGGGAAATGCCGCGGCCAGGCGGCGGCGCCACCATCCGCCGCCAGGGTCAGGCTGATCACCCGCAGGGCGTCGCCGATCCAGGGCGCGCGCCCCGGCGCGGCCGCGGCCAGCACGGCGGCCGGGTCATGGCCGGGTCCGGCCGGCAGCTCCCGCTGCAGCAGGTCCAGGAACTGGGCCAGGGCTTCGTCATGCTCGCCCAGACGGAAGGCGGCCCAGCCCAGCTTGTACTGGGCCATTTCGAAGAAGCGGCCATCCGGCCCGGCCGCCAGGACCCGCCGGTAATCCTGCGCGGCGGTCCGGTAGTCCTTCTGGGCAAAGGACAGCTCGGCGAGGCGGAAGGCCACATCCCCCTGCAGCGGGGATTCAGGGAAGTCACGCTGCAATTCGCGCAGGCTGTCGCGTGCGGCCTGCCTTTCCCCCAGGCTCTGCCAGGCCCGGGCCAGCTGATACAGGATCTGATCCCGGTTCGGGTCCTGTGGCGCCGCGCGCAACAGCTCACGATACTCGGCCACCGCCCGGCGCAGCTGCCCTTCCCCGGGCTCCAGCGCCTCGTCCGCCAGCTGCAGGCGCAGATAGGCCGCCCGCCGCAGGGCTTCGTTGCGGCTGTCGCCATCCACCTCGGCGGCGGCCACCGCTTCGTAATGCGCGATGGCGGCTTCCATGTCCGCCTCGATCCGGCGTGACGGCGCATAGCGCAGGATGCTGGGCGTGGCCGCCAGCGCCCAGTTGTCCTGTGAGGGCAGGGCCTGATCGTCCACCCGACCCAGGGTGCTGACCTTGCTGCCGCTGGCGCAGGCCGCCAGCAGCAGCACAGCGGACAGGACCAGCGCTCTCATCGGACCCGTCCCACGGTCAGCGCGGGACGCGCCGCATCATGCATCCGGGCCATGGCCAGGTGGGCCTCGGCCAGATAGGCCGCGACCTGCTCACGCCAGCGGCCGAGCAGCGCCCGCGAACGGGCCAGCAGACTGGCCTGACAGGCGTCGGCCGCCTGCTCCAGCTCCCGCTGCAGGGCGGACTCGACCGCCCCCATGGCCGCCACGCCATCGCGCGCCCGCTCCAGTTGCTGGCAGGTCTGCAGCATCGGGTTCACCGCCGGGTCGGCCGCCAGCCGCTCGCGAAAGAAATCCGCCGGCCAGGCGTCGTCGCGCCACCAGCGTTGTCCGGCGCGTTCGCCGCCGGCCAGCGCCTCGAGACCTTCGGGCCGCCATCCGGCTTCCGCCTCGGCCAGGGCCTGTCCCAGGCGCTGGAGCAGCACGATGCTGGCCCCGGTCCGCTCGCGCGCATCGTCGTGGGCGCCCAGGTGACCGAGGGCATAGGGGATGGCCAGCATGGCTTCCAGCACCGCCGGGTCCAGCGGATCGGCGCCGATCATGTCGGTCCAGGGCACCAGCGCGCGGCGCAGGCGGACCGCAAGTTCGCCCTGCGCGACGCCGGAAGCGGTGCGAAAGGGACTGGCCCGGCGCGCCTCGGCCAGCGCCTGGTCGCCGCGCGGACGCAGTTCCGGGCGTTGCGCCTGCGGCCCGGCCCGCTGCGCGCCGCCGCTGGGCGTGATCTGGGCCCAGCCCAGACCCAGGCGGCCGGCCGCGCTCTGTGGCCCCTGGGCCCTGACCCGGGCGAAGGCGGCATGCGCGCGTTCGGGTTCGCGCAGCCTGAGGTAGCGATAGCCCAGGGCCAGGTTGGCCTGGTCACGCACCGCCCAGGCCAGCTCGTCGGCCATCTCTATCGCGCCCAGGCGTTCGAGCTGGACCAGCGCCGGGCTGGCATGATCGGCCGTGGCGCGGTTGTAGACAGCCAGCGCGACCGGACCGTGGGCCAGCAGGCTGTCATCCAGGCTGGCGGCAGCGCGGTCACCGAGGCTGATGCGCAGGGCCTGCAGCCGGGGCAGCTCGGCCTCCGGCAGCGCGGTGCCGATCCGGCCCAGCCAGTAGCGCGCTTCGTCGTCTCGGCCCGTCGAGAGGCCGGCCTCAGCCAGACGCAGCGCGGCGCGCGCCGCCAGCCCGGCATCCTGACGCGCCGCCGCGATGCGCCAGGCGCCGCTGGCGTCCAGGCCCAGCGCCGCGCGCGCATCGCCGAGCAGCAGCTGGCCGGAGCCATCCAGCTGGCCAGCCCGCTCCATCCGGCGCAGGCCGGTGGCGGCGGCCAGTGCGTCACCGCTGTCCAGTTGCAGACGGGCGGCGGCCAGCCATTGGCGGGGTTCCGGCGCCGGCGCGAAGCGGGCGCTCAGCACGGTGGCCCAGGCCCGCCAGATGCTGCGCCGCAAGCGCAGGTTCACCACCCCTGCCTGATGCAGGTCGGGCCGGCTCAGACGGCGCTGGCGAAAGCTCTCGGCCGGGGCGGCAGGATCGTCGCTGCGGGCCAGTTGCAGTTCCAGCACCACGCCGCCGCCGTCCCGGGGCAGCTGCAGGACCAGCATCTCGCCACCGGCGGCCAGGGCGCGGGACTGGGCGGGACTGAACTGCAGTTCCTGCACGATCCGCTCCGCCCGCCGCAGAACCAGACGCCGCGGCCAGAACGCTTCCGCCTCGATCCGCAGGAACACCGGAATCTGCTCCGGGCCCGGGTTCGGGACGGCCAGGGCGTCAATGGCCCGATCGAGCACCGCAGCCTGGGCAGGCAGCAGCCAGATCAGGCCCAGGCAGACCAGCCAGCGGCAATGGCGCAGGACGCGACCGCCGCGTTCGGCAGCCCGGTGGCACAAGGCACCCATGGGGCGGGCCTCAGCGCTTGCGCTGCCGGCGCCGGCGCGCCGTGGACCAGTACATCCAGGCCCCGCTGAGGCCGAGGAACACGGCGGACAGCCCCACCGCATTGATCAGCCAGGGGCCAAGGCGGCCGAACAGGCGGCCGCTGTGGGCGTCGATCAGCACCTGTTCCACCGCGACCGTGGGCTTGGCGTGGGGCAGCACCTGCTCGCGTTGCTCCGCGCTCAAGCTCTGGGGTGTGGACCAGCGCACCGCGGCGCCCGGGGGCAGCGGGTTCCAGCCCAGACCATCCGGGCTGACGAAGATATCCAGATCCTGGATGGCCACACCCTGGCCGGGCACCTCGCCGACCCGGCGAATGGCCGAGATCGGCAGGCTGAAGGCGCGCAGATCATCGATCCGGTGGCCCTGGCCATCGACAATGACCAGACGGTCTTCGGCCCCGATGAACAGCAAGGGGCTGTCCGGCGTGCCGCCGCGAGCCAGGCCCAGAGGCGAGGGGATGGTTTCCTCCAGGGGCCTTCCGTTCAGCAAGGTCTTCTCGCTGGTCTGGGCCAGCCAGTGGTCGCCGGCCAGGAAGCCCTGTTCCGGCGCCTCCGGGTGCAGGCCATACAGGCCCATCAGCCAGTCCGCATCGGTGCGCACCGCGTCCAGGCCCCAGCCGGCGCTCTGGTTGAGCACGAAGCCACTGGCGCCCAGCCAGGCCATGAACAGGAAGGCGAAGAGACCGAAGCGCTGATGCCACTGCCGCAGCACCGGGGCCAGGTTGGCCTTGATGGTGATGACCTCGTGGCGCCAGCGGTGCACCGCCGCGTACCACTTGTCCCAGAAGCCGGCCGGCGCCGGCACCTGCAATGTCTGTGTTCCCGAGTCAAGCATGCGATGGCCTCCTTTGGCTATCGGATGAGGCTGTCCAGCTCCAGTGCTGTCCTGGCCATGCGTTCCATCATCTGGACCGACAGGGTGGCTCCCGAGATGTTGTCCACCGGCCGGTCCAGGGCGTTGCCGACGGCGCGGGCGCCGGTCAGCTGGTCGAGAAAGGATTTTTCTCCGACCTGTTCTCCGCGGGATTCGCGGTACACCAGCACCCGCAGATGCTCGAGCACCCCGTCGCGGACGACGAA
>JBFJTN010000129.1:0-10107 GCA_041625325.1 Oceanococcus sp.
GATCCAGGACGGCCGCCCGCGCCGGATGCGGCCGGAAGGATTGATGAAACCGGCCAGGTTGATCCAGGTGGGGGACAGCAGCAGCGAGACCGCGATCACCGCCACCGTGAGCTGGTAGGCGAAATCCCCGATCGTGCCCAGCTGCTGGCCCAGCGCCGCCAGCACGAAACTGAATTCGCCGATCTGTGCCAGCAGGGCGCCGGCGTAGATGCTGTGCGACCAGCTCTCGCCCAGAAAGCGCAGGATGAAGGCATTGATCAGCCAGTTGGTGACCAGCACCAGGCCGACCAGGCTGCCGATCAGGGCAATGTGCTCGCGGAAGAACTTCAGATCCACCAGCGCGCCGATGGAGACGAAGAACAGGGCGACGAAGACCACCCGGAACGGGTCCAGGCGGGTCTGCACCCAGGCGGTTTCCCGCGCGACCCCGATCAGGATGCCGGCGAGGAAGGCGCCCAGGGCCGCCGACAGGCCGAAGAAATCGAACAGCACGGCCATGCCCAGCAGCAGTCCGAGCGCGGCAAAGACCTGCATCTCGTGATCGCTGCGCAGGCGGGCCCCCAGCGGCAGGCGGACCCGTTCGCTGGTGGTCAGCCACCACAGCACGCCGATGATCAGAACGACCCCGGTCGCCTGCAGCAGCAGGCCGTCCGCGGTGGGTTCCTGCCCCCCCAGCAGGCCGATGATGATGATCATGGGGATGATCATCAGGTCCTGGGTCAGCAGGATGCCGATCACGTCACGGCCCACCTGGGTGTCGATTTCCTCGCGATCCTGCAGCACGTTGATCACCACCGCGGTGCTGGACAGGCTGATCACGAAGCCGATCAGCACGATGCGGTTCAGATCCCAGCCCAGGCTCAGCCCGAGCAGGCCGGAGACCCCCACGCTGGCCAGGATCTGCAGCAGGGTGCCCATGCCGGTGAGGTGCCAGCGTTGCATCAGCTTGCGCGGGCTGACCTTCATGCCGACGAAGAACAGCAGCAGGGCGACCCCGAACTCGCCGGCCCGGCTGAGTGATTCGATGTCGCTGAGCAGCGCCAGGCCGTAGGGGCCGAGAATCACGCCGGCCATCAGATAGGCCACGATATGGGGCTGGCGCAGAAAGCGCATGGCCAGGCCGGTGCCGAGCAGGACCAGCACGGCGATCAGCAATTGCGGCAGCAGCGGGTCGTGGTGCATGTCGCCATCATCGCATATCGCCTGCCCGGGGCAGGTCCGGACGCGGCCGCTGGGGCAGCCCCGCGCCGGCCCCCATGTCAGGCGTCCTGGCGGCATCTGGCGGCCGCCGGAAAGAAAAAAGGGCAGCCGAAGCTGCCCTTTTCAGACGAAGCCGCTGCGGGGGCTCAGCTCACCGATTTCACCCCGGCGATGAAGGCGGCGCAGACCTTCTGCGCATCGCCATAGACCATGCGGGTGTTGTCGGCGAAGAACAGCTCGTTCTGGATGCCGGAGAAGCCGGTACCCTGGCCGCGCTTGATCACGTAGACGTTCTCAGCGTGGTCCACGTTGAGGATGGGCATGCCGTAGATGGGGCTGGACTTGTTGGTCCGCGCCGCCGGGTTCACCACGTCGTTGGCGCCGATCACGATGGCGGCGTCTGCGGCGCCGAATTCCTCGTTGATGTCTTCCAGGTCGTAGATGATGTCGTAGGGCACGCCGGCCTCGGCCAGCAGCACGTTCATGTGCCCGGGCATGCGTCCCGCCACCGGGTGGATGGCGAAGGAGACCTGGACGTCACGCGCCTGCAGCAGCTGCACGAACTCCCACAGCTTGTGCTGGGCCTGGGCCACCGCCATGCCGTAGCCCGGCACGATGATCACCTTCTGCGCGTAGGCCATGGAGATGGCGGCGTCCTCGGCCGAGGACTCCTTCATCTCGCCCTGCGGGCCGTCGCCATCGGCGCCGCCGTCATCGGTGCCCAGGCCGGAGAACATCACGTTGGCGATGGAGCGGTTCATCGCCTTGGCCATCAGCAGGGTCAGCAGGGTGCCGGCCGCGCCAACCACCATGCCGGCGATGATCATGGCCGGGTTCTGCAGCACGTAGCCCTCGAAGGACACGGCCAGGCCGGTCAGGGCGTTGTACAGGGAGATGATCACCGGCATGTCGGCGCCGCCGATCGGCAGGGTCATCATCACGCCGAAGATCAGGGCCGCGGCGAAGAAGACGAACAGCCAGAAGGCGGAAGGGTGGTCGCCGCCGCCGAACACGATCAGGCCGGCCAGCACGGCCAGGCCGAGCACGGCGAAGTTGGTGCGGTGGCCGCCGGGAATCTTCGGCGCCTTGTTCATGCGGCCGTCCAGCTTGGCCCAGGCGACCACCGAGCCGGTCATCGAGACCGAGCCGATCAGGCCGCCGACGATGGCCAGCGCGACGGTGATGCCGTCGTGATGGGCCGCCGTGCCCTTGGCCATCTTGATCAGCTCGATCGCGGCGATGGTGGCGGCGGCGCCGCCGCCCATGCCGTTGTAGATGGCGACCATCTGCGGCATGTCCGTCATCGCCACCGCCTTGCCCCAGCGCCAGGCGAAGACCGTGCCCAGCGCGACGGCAGCGGCGATCAGCAGGATGCGGCCGAAACCGGCATTCAGGATCTGCGGGTAGAGGAAGGTGACGACGGTCGCCACCACCATGCCCGCGCCGGCCCAGACGATGCCCGAGCGGGCGGTCTTGGGCGAGGACATGCGCTTGAGGCCGAAGATGAACAGAAAGGCCGCGGCCAGGTAGCTGAATTGAATCAGGTCAGTCATGGTCAGGGTCCCTTCAGTCCTTGGAGGACTTGAACATTTCGAGCATGCGCTCGGTCACCACGTAACCGCCGGCGGCATTGACCGCGGCCATCACCGTGCCGACGAAGCCGATCACCACCTCCAGCGTGCCCTGGGCGGTACCCAGCGCGACCATGGCGCCCACCAGCACGATGCCGTGGACGAAGTTGGAGCCGGACATCAGCGGCGTGTGCAGGATGGCCGGTACCCGGCCGATGATCTCGTAGCCGGTGAAGGCCGCGAGCATGAAGATGTAGAGCGCGACAAATCCTGTCAGCATGACTTACTCCTTCTCGATCATTTCGCGGGTCGGCAGGTGCTCGATGTCCCCGTTGTGGGTCAGCACCGCACCGGCCACGATGTCGTCTTCCCAGTTCAGATGCAGTTCACCCTCTTCGGTGACGATCAGCTGCAGGAAGTTGAGCAGGTTCTTGGCGTACAGCTCGCTGGCGTGCTCGGCCAGACGGCTGGGGATGTTCAGCGGGGTGTCGATCAGCACGTGGCCGACCTCCACTTCCTCGCCCGGCTTGGACAGCTCGGTGTTGCCGCCGCCTTCGCCGGCCAGGTCGATGATCACCGCGCCCGGCTTCATGCCCTCGATCTGCGCCTTGGACACGATCTTGGGCGAGGGCCGGCCGGGAATCGCCGCCGTGGTGATGACGATGTCCGCCTGCTGGATGTGCTTGGTCACGACCTCGTTGACCTTGGCCTTTTCCTCGTCGGTCAGCTCGCGGGCGTAGCCGCCTTCGCCTTCCGCCTTGACCCCGGTGTCGACGAACTTGCCGCCCAGCGATTCGACCTGCTCCTTCACCGCCGAGCGCACGTCATAGCCTTCGACGATGGCGCCCAGGCGCTTGGCCGTGGCGATGGCCTGCAGGCCGGCGACGCCGGCGCCCATGACCAGCACCTTCGCCGGACGGATGGAACCGACCGCGAAGGTCATCATCGGCAGCAGCCGGGCCAGCTTGGTCGCGCCCAGCAGGGCGCCGTGGTAGCCGGCCAGCGCCGCCTGCGAGGACAGCGCATCCATGGCCTGGGCGCGGGTCGTGCGCGGCACCAGCTCCATCGCGAAGCAGGTGATCTTGTTGTCGCGCAGGGCCTTGACCACATCCGGGTTGCGATTCGCGTAGATGAAGCTGAACAGCACCTGGCCGGGCTTCATCTGCTCCACTTCCTTGACCGTCGGCGGACCGAAGCGCAGGACCACGTCGGCGCCGGCCAGGGTCTTGGCGACCCCGCTGGCCAGGCTGACCTCGGCGTAGTCCTCGTCCAGGATGCGGGCGTGCTTGCCGGCGCCCTTCTGCACCACCAGGTCGACACCGAGCTTCTTCAGCTTCGGCACCACCGCGGGCACCATCGCCACGCGCTTTTCGCCGTTCGCGGTTTCCTTCGGTATCGCGATCTTGATCGGCATGGGCTTACTCCCTCACTGCTGTGTTTGTGCGGCCGCAGCACGGCGACACACTGACAGCAGTGCGTCGTGCACTTCGACACGTTATTTGTGGGTCCCGGGCGTGCTATGGTCGCCCTTGCGACCTCGTCCGGGCCGGTTTCCCGCTCACCCCGAAAACATGACAGAACCAGCACTGATCTATCTCGTGGACGCCAGCGTCTACGTTTTTCGGGCCTGGCATTCTATACCGGATCACATGACCACGCCGCGCGGCGAACCCTGCAACGCGGTCTATGGCTTCGCCGGCTTTATCGCAGATTTGCTGCGACGCAGCAAGCCGCAACCGGTCTGCGTGGCTTTTGACGAAAGCCTAAGCACTTCATTTAGAAACGAAATCTTTCCCGATTACAAGGCCAACCGGCCGCCCGCGCCCGAGGAGCTGAAACGCCAGTTCGCCTGGTGCCAGCAGCTGTGCGACGCTCTGGGTTTGCACTGGCAGGCTCACCCGCAGTGGGAGGCGGACGACATCATCGGCACCTGGGCGGAGCAGGCCCGTGGCAGCGGTCATGCCGTGTCCATCGTCACCCGCGACAAGGATCTGGCCCAGCTGCTGACCCCGGCTGACCACGTCTGGGATTTTGCTGGCGACCGCATCCTGGACAGCGACGCCGTCAAGGCGCAGTTCGGGGTCTGGCCGGAACAGATCGCGGATTATCTGGCCCTGACCGGTGATGCGGTCGACAACATCCCGGGAGTGGCCGGCGTCGGTCCCAAGGCCGCCAGCGCCCTGCTGCAGGCCTTCGGTGACCTGGACAGCATCTACGCCCGCCTGGATGAGGTGCCGGCGCTGCCGGTGCGGGGGGCGAAATCGCTGCTCGCCAAGCTGGAGAACGGTCGGGAGGCGGCCTTTCTGGCCCGACAGCTGACCGGCATTCCCACCGATCTGGAGCTGCAGGTTCCGGCCTGGCACAGGGCCGGTGCGGATGCCGCCGCCCTGGCCTCGCTGTGCGATGAGCTGGGCTTCGGCCCGGGCCTGCGCGAACGGCTGGCGGCGGCGCTGGACTAGGCCGGGGATGCCAGGGCCTGGCCCGTCGCCCGGTGGCGCTCCGCCTGTCGGTCGCGCATGGGAAATTCACCGCGAGTTTGCTATTTTGCCCCCATGCCCAGCGTGACCGCCCCGCGCGCCTACAGCCTCAGCGAAGAAATCGCCCATGCCGTCACCCACGGCCTGGCGGCGGTGGCCAGCATCGTGGCACTGGCCGTGATGGTGGCGCTGGCCAGCCTGCACGGCAGCGCCCTGCATGTTGCCGCGGTGAGCATCTACGGCGGCAGCCTGATCCTGCTCTATACCGCCTCCACCCTGTATCACAGCATTCCCATCGCATCGGCGCGGCGGGTGCTGCATGTGCTCGATCATGCGGCGATCTACGTGCTGATCGCCGGCAGCTACACCCCGTTCGCCCTGATCTCGCTGGAGGGCAGCACCCGCTGGTGGCTGTTCGGCGTGATCTGGGCCCTGGCCACCGCCGGCGTGATCTTCAAACTGTTCTTCACCGGTCGCTTCGATCGGCTTTCCGTGGCCTTGTACCTGGCCATGGGCTGGCTGGTGGTGATCTTCGCCAAGCCGGTCATGGCCGCGGTGCCGAGCGGTGGTCTGGTGCTGCTTGCCGCCGGCGGTCTGGCCTATTCTCTGGGAGCCCTGTTCTATCTGTGGCGCAGCCTGCGATTCAACCACGCCATCTGGCATCTGTTCGTCATCGCCGGCAGCCTGCTGCAGTTTCTGGCCGTGCTGCTTTACGTGATCCCGCGCCCCGCCTGAACCCGGTGACCCGCCCATTGCTGTCGCCGCAGCAGCTGCTGCCGCACCCCGACTCGCCCGATATCGGCATCCGCTCACTGGAGGTCGGGCTCGAGCGTGACGGTGCCAGCCTGCGGCTGGACTGGTGCCTGCGTGGCGACATGCCGCGCCTGTGCCTGCCGGCACCGGGTCAGCCCCGTCGGGCGGATCGCCTGTGGGAGCACAGCTGCTTCGAGCTGTTCGCCGCCGCCGTGCCCGCCTATCGCGAATTCAATGTCGCCCCGGATGGCGCCTGGGCGGTGTATGACTTCAGCCGCTATCGCGAGCCGCTGGACAGCCCGCCGCTGGATCTGCCGCCCCGGGTCAGCCAGGACTACCGCCCGCTGCAGTGGCGCTTCACGATGCATCTGCCGCTGACCGCCATTCCCGCGGGGACCACCCGCCTGGGCCTGTCCGCGGTGCTGGAGAGCGTGGATGGCGAGCGCGCCTACTGGGCGCTGGCCCACCCCGGCGCGCGGCCGGATTTCCACGCGGTGGAAGCCTTCATCCTGGACTGGACCGCATGATCCGCAATGGTATCGATCGTCTGCTGGCCGAGCCGGCCCTGCGCCGCGAACTGGCTGGCCGGCGCCTGGCCCTGCTCGCCCATCCGGCTTCGGTCACGGCCGATCTCAGCCACAGCCTGGATGCCCTGGCCGCCTGCCCGGGCTTGCGCCTGAGCGCCGCCTTCGGGCCACAGCATGGCCTGCGCGGCGACAAGCAGGACAACATGATCGAGTCGCCGGATTTCGAGGATCCGGCCCTGGGCATCCCGGTGTTCAGCCTCTACGGCGAGGTCCGCCGGCCCACCCCGCAGATGCTGGACTGCTTCGACGTGCTGCTGGTCGACCTGCAGGACCTGGGCTGTCGCATTTACACCTTCATCACCACCCTGCGCTACATGCTGGAAGCCGCCGCGGCGAGCGGCAAGGCGGTCTGGGTTCTGGACCGGCCCAATCCGGCCGGCCGGCCGATAGAGGGCCTGAGCCTGCGTGCCGGCTGGGAGAGCTTCGTCGGCGCCGGTCCCATGCCGATGCGCCACGGCCTGACGATGGGCGAGATGGGCCGCTGGTTCATCCGGCAGCTCGGCCTGAAGCTGGATTACCGGGTGATCGAGATGCAGGGCTGGGCCCCGCAGGCCGCGCCGGGCTTTGGCTGGCCGCTGGGACAGCGCGAATGGATCAATCCCAGCCCGAATGCACCCAACCTGTTCATGGCTCGCTGCTATGCCGGCACCGTCATGCTGGAGGGGACCACCCTGTCAGAAGGTCGCGGCACGACCCGCCCGCTGGAGCTGTTCGGTGCTCCGGACATCGATGCGCTGGCCCTGCTTGCCGAGATGCAGGCGCTGGCACCCGACTGGCTGGCCGGTTGCCGCCTGCGGCCCTGCTGGTTCGAGCCCACTTTCCACAAGCACGCGGGCCAGCTCTGCGCCGGGCTGCAGATGCATGTGGAGGCGGGTCACTACGATCACGCGGCTTTCCGCCCCTGGCGGCTGCAGGCCCTGGCCTTCAAGGCCCTGCGCCGGCTGCAGCCGGACTACCCCTTATGGCGGGATTTCCCCTATGAATACGAGCATGAGCGGCTGGCCATCGACCTGATCAACGGCAGCGAGCTGCTGCGCCAGTGGGTGGATGATGCCGGCGCGACCCCGGCCGATCTGGACGCGCTGGCGGCGGCCGACGAGGCCCGCTGGCGCGCCCAGGTGCAGGAGCTGCTGCTGTACTGATCGTCCCGTCCGGCCGCTGCAGCAGCGGCCGGAGGGCATCAGCGAACCTGGCGGGCGCGACTATTGCAGCGGCGGCAGGTCGCCCTGCAATGGCACCCGCAGCGTCCCGCTGACCCCGACCACCGCGGCCGCCGGGTCATGCGAGGTGGAGGCGAAGAAGGCGTCGTTCAGGCCGTAGACCAGCAGCACGATCTGGTCGCCCGGCTGGATCCGTTCGGCCACCCCGACCATCTCGATCTGGTGGCTGCCGATGCCGCGCACCGGGATCACCTGCTCCTCGATCAGTTCGGGGCTCAGCGGCAGGGCGCTGCCCAGCTTGATCACGCCCAGGCCCAGGAACACGGTGGCGTCGCAGGTGCCGGCGCGCAGGATCGGGTCGGTTTCTTCCAGGCACAGGCCGTCCAGGGCCGGGTCGCCGTAGCTGAGCGTCACTTCCGCGGTGGGAATCCCCGCCAGCACCTCGCTGCCTTCACCGGCCACGCTCAGCGGCACGATCTGGGGCAGGGCGGTGCCCAGGGTGACCGGAACGGGCAGGCCGCCGGGCAGGGCAATGGGGAATTCGCTGCCACCCACCGGCATTTCGGGCAGGCTCACGGCGTCACCCGGGTCCAGCGAGAAGCAGATGTCCTGGCCGCTGCTGATCACCGTATCGGCATCGCCCAGGCCGAGCAGCTTGTCGTTGAACCAGGCCAGGGTCGCGGCCTCCTTGCTGATCGGGCCACATTCCGTTTCCAGCGGCAGGCTGCCGCTGGCCAAGCCCATCTCGGCCAGGCCCAGATTGGGCGACAGGAAATGGTGGCCGTAGCTGTAGCTGAGCAGGCGCACATCGCCGCCGGCGGCTTTGAGGCACTGGTAGTTCTTCCAGGCCTCGTTGAGATTGAACAGATCGTCACGCGGGCCCTGCCAGAGCAGGGCGTCGACCGGCGGCACGCTGCGCGGCGACGGGGTCAGCACCGTGTACTGGCCATCGCCGGTCAGCGGCAGGAACTGGTAGGCCGGGTCGGCCAGGTAGCTGGCCGTATCGCCGGCATCGCCCACCTGCAGGTCCAGCGGGTTCTCGCAGAAATAACGCATGGAGTGATAGGCGAAGAAGGGAATCGCCCCGGCGGGGAACTGGCCGGTCACCGCGCCCTCCACCAGGGTGGCGCGGATGAAGCTGTCCTGGCCGAACTCGGTCTGGGCGTCGCCGGCCCCGGCCAGCACCATCGCCCAGTAGGATTTCACCACGCCATTGGGGTTGAGGCTGTAGGTCAGGTCATGCGGGGCGATTTCCGGCACGATCGCGTCCAGCCGACGCTGCGGGTCCTTGTTCAGCAGCAGGTACTGGTACATGCCGCCGTAGCTGCCGCCGATGGCGCCCAGCAGCAGGTTGCCGTCGCGATACTTCAGCCAGTCCAGATGCTGCTCCGCCCAGTCGACAATGGCGACCAGGTCCTCGCCTTCGAAGTCGGGGTCCATGACCCGCACCGTGCCGCCGGAATCCGGCGAGCCGCGCTGGTCGATGCTGATCACCGCGTAGCCGTTGTCGGTCAGGTTGGCGAAGGCGCCCACCGCGGTGCTGCGGCTGCCGGAATAGCCATGGCCCTGCAGGATCAGGGCATGGCGGCCGGCGCAGTCAAAGCCGGCTGGCTCGTGAACCTGGAAGGAGATCGGTTCCTCATCCACCCGCGAGGGGATGATGACCTGGTAGGAGCGGCCGCCTGCCAGGTTCTCCTGGCTGGCGCAGGATGCCACCGGGGTCTCGCTGCCGTAGGGCAGCGCTCCGCCGCCGTCGGCAGCGGCCGACACGCGGTCGGCGCCCGACTGGCAGGCATTCAGGAACAGGGCCATCAGGCCGGTGAGCATCAGACGGTGGAGCATGAGCGAATCCCGCGACGGTGTAGGAAAGGACACGAATCGGGCCGGCCGCGGGTTCCGCCGCGGCCTTGGGCCCTGACATACTCTGGCCCGCATCCCCGCCCGCCGCTTCCTCCGAACAGGTCAGATCATGTCGCCGCAAACTCGCCGTCTTGTCCGCAGGATTCACCGCGCCCTGGGCCTGCTGGTCGGGCTGCAGCTGCTGATGTGGGTCAGCGGCGGGCTGATCATGAGCGCTTTCGACATCGACACGGTGCGCGGCGAGCATCGCCGGCAGGCACAGACGCCGCAGGTTCTTCCGGTGGATGCGCCTTATCTGCCCCCGCTGGCCATGCTGGCGGCCGCCGGTGGTGAGATCACCGCTCTGGAGCTGGGTCAGCTGCTCGGGCGGCCGGTTTACCGTCTGGGCGGGGCGCAGGGCAATCAGCTCTTTGATGCGCGTAGCGGGGAGCGGCTGTCCCCGCTGTCAGAAGAGCTGGCGCGGCAGCTGGCCCTGGCCGACTACGCCGGCGAGGGGGCA
>JBFJTN010000130.1:0-10091 GCA_041625325.1 Oceanococcus sp.
GCCGACGACCGTCTGCACCAGCGTGGTGTCGGTGGTCAGCCGCGACAAGACCTCTCCCGATTGCGTGGTTTCGAAGAACTCCGGGCTTTGCGTCACCACATGGGCATACACGGCATTGCGCAGGTTGGCGGTGATGCGCTCACCCAGCCAGCTGACCATGTAGAAGCGGGCGGCCGAGAAGGTGCCCAGCGCGGCGCCGACGGCAAACAAGGCCAGAAAATGCGCGCGCATCGCCATCACCCGTTCGCCCGGGTCGGTGGAGATGAAACCCTCGTCGATCAGCGACTTCAGCGCCACCGGAAAGACCAGGGTGCTGACTGCCGCCATCACCAGGAAAAAGACTGCCAGGGCGATGCGGCCGCGGTAAGGGCGCAGGAACGGCAGCAACCCGCTCAGCGAGCGGGCGCTTTTAGCCGGAGCACGCAGGGTCTTGCCGGCGGCATCGGACCCGGCCTTGGCCGGCGCGGCAGCATCGGCTGCCACGTTCACGCTCGTGGTTTCACTCAATGCTGTCGAAGCGGTCGAGCACTGCGCCGCTGCTGGCGCTCGATGCGTTTTTCGCGAACTTGGCCAGCACGCCACGCAGGTAGCGTGGTGCAGGTGCCTTCCAGGCACTGCGCCGCCGTGCCAGTTCTTCGTCGCTGACATCCAGGTGCAGCGTCAGCGTATGGGCGTCGATGGTGATCGAGTCGCCTTCTTGCACCAGCGCAATCACGCCGCCGGCATAGGCTTCCGGCGCGACATGGCCGACCACCATGCCCCAGGTGCCGCCGGAGAAGCGGCCATCGGTGATCAGGCCGACGCTCTCGCCCAGGCCCTGACCCACCAGGGCCGCGGTCGGGGCCAGCATCTCGCGCATGCCCGGGCCGCCCTTGAGGCCTTCGTAGCGGATCACCACCACGTCGCCCGCCTGGATGCGCCGGGCCAGGATCGCCTCCATGGCTTCGGCTTCCGAATTGAACACCCGCGCCGGGCCGGTGATCGCCGGGTTCTTCAGGCCGGTGATCTTGGCCACGCTGCCGGCCGGCGACAGGTTGCCCTTGAGAATGGCCAGGTGGCCTTCCTTGTACAGCGGCTGATCGAAGGGCCGGATCACGTCCTGGTCGGCGCGCGGTTGCGACGGCACATCGGCCAGTTCCTGCGCCACGGTGCGGCCGGTGATGGTCAGGCAGTCGCCGTGGATCAGGCCGTTGTCCAGCAGGATCTTCATCACCTGCGGCACCCCGCCGGCGCGATGGAAATCGGTGGCCACGTACTTGCCGGAGGGCTTCAGGTCGCAGATCACCGGCACCTTCGCCCGCACCCGCTCGAAGTCGTCCAGGGTCCATTCCACCTCCGCCGCGTGGGCGATGGCCATGTAATGCAGCACGGCATTGGTGGAGCCGCCGGTGGCCATGACCACGGCAATGGCGTTCTCGATGGATTCGCGGGTGATGATGTCGCGCGGCTTCAGATCATTGCGGATCGCCTCGATGAGCACCCGGGCCGACTCGGCCACCGAATCCGCCTTTTCCGGGTCGGGGTTGGCCATCTGCGAGGAACCCAGCAGGCTCATGCCCAGGGCCTCGAAGGAGGAGGACATGGTGTTGGCGGTGAACATGCCGCCGCAGGCGCCGAAGCTGGGGCAGGCATTGCGCTCGATGCCGTCAAAGTCTTCCTGGGCCAGGGTGCCGGCGGTCTTGCCGCCCACCGCTTCGAAAACCGAGACGATGGTCAGGTCCTCGCCCTTCCAGCAGCCCGGCTTGATCGTGCCGCCGTAGCAGAAGATGCCGGGCACGTTCATCCGCGCCATGCCGATCATGGAACCCGGCATGTTCTTGTCGCAGCCGCCGACGCAGAGCACGCCATCCATCCACTGGCTCTGCACCGCGGTTTCAATCGCATCGGCGATGACCTCGCGCGAGACCAGCGAATAGCGCATGCCGTCCGTGCCCATGGAGATGCCATCGGTGACGGTGGGAAAGCCAAAGGTCTGGGCCATGCCGCCATGCTCTTGCACCGCCGCCGCGGCACGATCGGCCAGCGGCCCGAGCCCGGCATTGCAGGGATTCATCGTCGAATGCCCGTTGGCGATACCGACGATGGGTTTGTCGAAATCCGTGTCGGTGAATCCGACCGCGCGCAGCATGGCGCGGTTGGGGGAACGGGCATCACCCTGGGTGATCGTCTGGCTGCGGCGGTTCATGCTCATCGTCACATCATCAGCGGCTGGCGAAGGCTGCGCAGGATACCGAATTCGAGGCCCGCATGTATTGCGCCACCAGGCTTTCGGCCAGTTCCAGTTCGGCCCGGCCGAAGCGGCCGTGACGCGGGCTGTCAATGTCCAGCACCCCCAGCAGCCGGCCACGCCGGAGCATCGGCACGACCAGTTCGCTGTTGGAGGCCGTATCGCAGGCGATGTGTCCGGCGAAGGCGTGCACATCCGGCACGATCAGGCTGCGCCGCTGGCGGGCGGCCGCGCCGCAGACCCCGCGGTCCAGCGGGATCCGGGTGCAGGCGGGCTTGCCCTGGAAGGGGCCGAGCACCAGCTCGCGGCCGTCGTGGAAATAGAAACCGGCCCAGTTGATGTCGGGCAATTCGGCATACAGCAGGGCCGACAGATTGGCCGCGTTGGCCAGATGGTCGGTCTCGCCGGCGAGCAGGGCTTCGGCCTGCTGGATCAACAAGGAGTAAGTCATGGGATTTACCGTGGGATTCTGTTTGATTGCATAGCGCCAGACACGGGCCCTGCGGACGCGCCCGGGCCGCTCACCGGATCGCTTGATGGCACGCGCACCAACCGGTCCAGGGTCCACTGCAGTCCGGACCTGTGCCCGGCCCGCGTATCGACACCCGGATCCGCCCAGGCGGCGGCAGCACACCAGGCCGCGCCGCTCAAGTGTATTTCGCCTCGAAATGCCGCGCCTGCCACCAGAAGCGCAGACCCAGCAATACGGCAGCCGCGCCCAGTGCGGCCAGGTAGATATACCAGACCGCCACCGGCGCCGATTCCTGGCGGATGAAGAAATACCAGAAGCAGCTGCCGCCGATGCCCCAGTAGGCCACCGTGGTGGCCTGCATCACGTAGCGGGTGTCCTTGAGCCCGCGCAGGGCGCCGGCGCCCAGGGCCTGCAGGGCATCGAACAGGTGGAAGATGCCGGCCACCTTGAGAAACATGACCGCCGGCGCGGCCACCGCAACTTCGCGGGTGTACAGGCTCACGATGGTCTCCGGCAGCCACAGCAGCAGCATGGCCAGGGCGCCGGCCAGCACCGCACAGCAGGCAAAACCGAGAGCGCCGGCCTGGCGCACCGCCGGCCCGTTGCGCGCCCCGGCGGCCTGGCCGACCAGCACCGAAGTGGCCTGGCCCAGACCCAGCGCGATCATGAACACCATGCCGGTGAAATTCAGCGCGATCTGGCTGGCCCCCATCACCTCGGCGCCGAAGCGCGCCATCAGAAAGCCGCCGATGGCGAAGATCGCGTGCTCGCTGGCCAGGGCCGTGGCGATGGGCAGACCCAGCACCACGGTCTCGCGCACTTCGGGGCCGCGCGGCCGACCCTGCGGCCGGAAAGCGCGGAACTGGGGCAGGCGCCAGAAGCAGTAGAGCATGCTGGCCGCCAGCAACATGTCGATGATCGCGGTGGCAATGCCGCAGCCGGTGGCGCCCAGGGCCGGGATGGGACCGGCGCCATACATCAGCAGCAGGTCCAGCGGGATGTTCAGCAACAGCATGAGCAGGCCCAGCCACATGATCGGGCGGCTGTGGCCCAGCGCCTCCATCACGTTGCGCAGGGCGAAGAACACGCCCAGAAACGGCGCGCCCAGCGAGATGGCGCGCAGGTAGTCGCTGCACTGCGCGACCATCGCCGGCTCGATCTCCAGCCAGCTCAGCATCGGCACCGGCAGCACCCACAGGGCGGCCGCCCACAGGCTCCACAGCAGCACGCTCAGGGCCAGCGAGGAACTGGCATAGCGGCCGATCTCCTCCTCGCTGGCGCCAGCGCCGAAGCGGTGCGAGACCCCCGGCGCCACGGCCAGGGCGAATCCCATCAGGAAGGTGAAGCCCATCATCAGGAAGGTGCCGCCCAGGGCGATGGCGGCCAGCACATCGGCGCCCATCCGACCGGCGATGATGGTGTCGGTGGTGTGGATGCCGAAGAAGGCCATCTGCGCGGCCACGATGGGGCCGGCCAGGCGAAGCAGGCGGCTGAGGCTGGGCGGCGCCAGCAGGCGCGGCGTGGGGGCGGGGGGCGCGGTGGCCATGCTAAGCTTCGGGCCGGAAAAAGCCGCCCATTATCCGGTCTTTGCACGATGGGGGCGAGCCACTTCAGCGGACGATTCGGCGCGTCTGTCGGCTCCGCCCTGTCTGGTGACCATCCATCCTCCAGGACCGCCCCGGCATGAGCGAATCCCCCAGCCTGCAAATTGTTCTCAGCACTTGCCCCCGCGACAAGGCCAAGCGGCTGGCCAGCCTGCTGCTGGAGCGCCATCTGGCCGCCTGCGTCAACGTGCTGGGTTCAGTCCGTTCCCTGTACCGCTGGGAGGGCCGCGTGGTCGACGAGGCGGAAGCCTTGATGGTGATCAAGACCACCAGCGAACGGCGCGAGGAACTTTTCCGCGTGCTGGCGGACGAACACCCCTACACGGTCCCCGAGATCGTGGCCCTGCCCACCGACACGGTGCTGCCCGCCTACCTGGCCTGGGCATCACAGGAATGCCGAGACCCCGACCATGCCTGACCTGGCATCGTGGCGCCGCCTGCCGGCGCTGCTGCTTCTGCTCCTTGCTGCACAAACCGCCCAGGGCGGTCTGCTGGATGGCCGTGACAGCGGCCCCGGCTTCCTGCCCGCGGATGAAGCTTTCGTGCTGGATGCCCTGGCCCTGGAAGCCGGGCAGATCGAGGCTCGCTGGCTGATCGCGCCGGGCTACTACCTGTACCGCCACCGCCTGGACGTGACCCCGGTCGCCCCCGAAGACATCACGCTGCAGTGGCAGGCGCCTGCCGGCGAAGCCTACGAGGATGAGCACTTCGGCCAGGTGAACATCTTCCGCGACGAGCTCAGCCTGCCCCTGCGCGTCGACAGCACGGCGGAATCGGTGGAACTGGAGTTCCGCTATCAGGGCTGCGCCGACGCCGGCCTGTGCTACCCGCCGCAGACCCGCCGGCTGCGCATCGCGCTGCCCGCCGCCAAATGAAGGCCGCTGCGCTGGCCGGGCTGGCGGTGCTGGCCCTGATCCTGGGATTTGTCTCCGCTGACCTGTTGCGTGGCACGCCCACCACCGAAGTCAGCCCGGCCCCCGATTTCGAGCTGATCGACCTCAACGGGGTCAGCCACCGCAGGGCGGATTATGCCGGCCAGGTCCTGCTGCTGAACTTCTGGGCCAGCTGGTGTGCCCCCTGCCTCAAGGAGATGCCCCGCCTGCAGGCCGCCTATTCCAGCCATCAGGCACAGGGATTCGCGATCCTCGGCCCCGCCATTGACGACTCGGCGGACGCGGCGGCGGCGGCGGCTCGCCTGGAAGTGAGCTACCCGGTCAGCGCCGGCGGCGCGGAACTGTTCGCCCTGATGGATGCCCTGGGCGACACCCTCGGCGCCCTGCCCTTCAGCGTGCTGATCGACCGCCAGGGCCGGATCGTCGAGCGCCACTGGGGCGAACTGGATCAGGCCACTCTGGATCACTGGCTGAACAGCCACCTGTAGCGCCGCAAGACCGGACGGATACCGCGCGCCGCCTGCCCGTAGCGGGCCGGATTTCACTGCCTGATTTCTGCGCCCCGGGCCGGGCCAGGGGACAATTCGCCCTGGCGGCGACAAAATGACTCAGCTCGCCGGAAAAATGCCTGCATCCGCATTAATTTTGCCGGCATCTCCCTGAAACTGTACAAGCCGGGCGCTTTGCGCCAGAATCCGGCCCATCACGCCAGAACAGGATATTGCGCGGTGGGCAAGCTGCTGCTCCTCAACGGTCCCAATCTCAATCGTCTCGGCAGCCGCGAGCCGGAAACCTACGGCCGCACCCGTCTGGCCGACATCGAGGATCGCCTGAGCGAACTGGCCCGCGAAAGCGGCCATCAGCTGGACTGCCTGCAGAGCAACAGCGAGGCCGAACTGATCGAGCGCATACACCGCGCCGCCGACGAAGGCTGCGCTTTCATCCTGTTCAATCCGGCCGCCTTCACCCATACCAGCGTGGCGCTGCGCGATGCCCTGCTCGCCGCCGCCATACCCTTCATCGAAATTCACCTGAGCAATGTGCACGCGCGCGAAGCCTTCCGCCGTCACTCGTATTTTTCCGACATCGCCCGCGGCGTGATCGGGGGTCTGGGCGTGCAGGGCTACGAGCTCGCCCTGAGCGCCGCCCTTCGCCTGCTGGAAGCCGAACAGGACAGCTGATGGACATCCGCAAAGTCAAGAAACTCATCGAGCTGGTGGAAAGCTCGGACGTGGCCGAAATCGAGATCCGTGCCGGCGAGGAGGCGATCCGCATCAGCCGCTTCAGCCAGCACGCCGCCCCGGTGATGGCCGCGCCGCCGACCGCGGCCGCCGCGCCCAGCCCGCCTGCCCGGCAGAGCGGCGCCAGCGACGTCGCGGCCGACGCACCCGCGAGCGGCCCCGACGAGGCCAATCTGGTGCGCTCGCCGATGGTCGGCACTTTCTATCGCTCGCCCTCGCCCAGCGCGCCCAGCTTCGTGGAGATCGGCCAGACCGTGTCGGCCGGCCAGACCCTGTGCATCATCGAGGCGATGAAGATGCTCAATCAGATCGAATCGCCGCGGTCCGGCACCGTGACCCAGATCCTGGTGGACAACGAACAATCGGTGGAATTCGACCAGCCGATGTTCGTCATCGAATAGCATGACGCCTCCCTTCGAAAAGGTCCTGATCGCGAATCGGGGCGAGATCGCACTGCGCATCCAGCGCGCCTGCCGCGAACTGGGCATTCGCACGGTGGCGGTGTATTCCAGCGCCGACCGCGAGCAGAAGCATGTGCTGCTGGCCGACGAGTCGGTCTGCATCGGCCCGCCGCCGGCCGGCAAGAGTTACCTGAACATGGCGGCGATCATCGCCGCCGCGGA
This sequence comes from Oceanococcus sp., assembly GCA_041625325.1. Classification (GTDB taxonomy): domain Bacteria; phylum Pseudomonadota; class Gammaproteobacteria; order Nevskiales; family Oceanococcaceae; genus Oceanococcus. Next base: position 7,061 of record JBFJTN010000130.1, read on the forward strand.
AGTCACCGGGGCGAACGCGATCCATCCCGGCTACGGCTTCATGTCGGAGAACGCCGACTTTGCCGAAAGCTGCGAGCGCAGCGGCTTCGTGTTCATCGGCCCGCGGTCGGACACCATCCGCCTGATGGGGGACAAGACCTCGGCCATTGCCGCCATGCAGCAGGCCGGGGTGCCCTGTGTGCCGGGCTCCGACGGGGCCCTGCCCGACGATCCGGCGATCTGGCGCCAGACCGCCAAGCGCATCGGCTTTCCGGTGCTGGTCAAGGCCTCCGCCGGCGGCGGCGGTCGCGGCATGCACGTGATCCGCTCGGAAAATCAGGTCGAGCGCAGCGTCAGCCTGGCCAGGCAGGAGGCGGCCGCCGCCTTCGGCAATGACGCGGTGTTCATGGAGAAGTACCTGGAAACGCCGCGGCACATCGAGATCCAGGTGCTGGCCGACAAGCATGGCAATGCCATCCATCTGGGCGAACGCGACTGCTCGATGCAGCGACGCAACCAGAAGGTGATGGAAGAGGCGCCGGCGCCGGGGATCAGCGCCACCCAGCGGGCCGAGATCGGCGCGCTTTGCGTGCAGGCCTGCGAGGACATCGGCTACGTCGGCGCCGGCACCTTCGAGTTCCTGTTCGAGAAGGGCAAGTTCCACTTCATCGAGATGAACACCCGGATCCAGGTCGAACACCCGGTGACCGAGCTGATCACCGGCGTGGATCTGGTCAAGGAGCAGCTGCTGATCGCCTCCGGCGAACCGCTGCGCTACCGCCAGGACCAGATCGTGATCCGCGGCCACGCCCTGGAGTGCCGCATCAATGCCGAGGATGCCGCCCGCTTCACGCCATCGCCCGGCGAGGTGACCAAGTACCACATTCCCGGCGGCCCGGGCGTGCGGGTGGACTCCCACGTCTACCGCGGCTACCGGGTGCCACCGCATTACGACTCGATGATCGGCAAGCTGATCACCCATGGAGAATCCCGTGCATCGGCCATGGCGCGCATGCGCACCGCCCTGTCCGAGCTGGTCATCGAAGGGGTGAAAACCAACCGCGAGCTGCACCAGCGCATCCTGGCGGACCCCGCCTTCATCGCCGGCGGCGCCCATATCCATCATCTGGAAGCCAAGCTCAAGGAGTGGCATGGCTGACTGGGGCCAGGTGCACGTCGCCAGCGCCAGCCCGGACAGCATCGAAGACCTTCTGCTTGCGCTTGGCGCCGTGTCGGTCACCCTGCGCGACGCCGCGGACAGCCCGATCTTCGAGCCGGCCCCGGGCGAAATCCGGATCTGGCCCGAGACCGTTGTCACCGGCCTGTTCGAGGCCGATGTGGTGCTGGAGCTAGTGCGTCAGGCCCTGCTGGCCAGCGGCCTGTGCGAGGCTCACCACATCCGTCTGGAACAGCTGGCCGACCGCGCCTGGGAGCGCGAGTGGCTGAGCGATTTCGCGCCCACGCGCTTCGGCCAGCGCCTGTGGGTGAGCCCGGTCGAGGCGCAGCCTTGCTGGCCGGAAGGGGCGGTGGTCCTGCGCATGGACCCGGGCCTGGCCTTTGGCACCGGCACCCATCCGACCACCCGGCTGTGCCTGCAATGGCTGGACCGGGCGAAGCTGGCGGGACGCACCGTGATCGACTACGGCTGCGGCTCCGGCGTGCTGGCGGTAGCCGCCGCGCTGCTGGGCGCCGAGCGGGTCATCGCCTACGACATCGATCCGCAGGCGCTCACCGCCACGGCCGAGAACGCCCGCCGCAACGGGGTCGTGGAACGTATTGAGCTGCGTGGTCCGGAGCAGCCGCCGGTCGAGGCCGCCGATGTGGTGCTCGCCAACATCCTGGCCGGCACCCTGATTGCCCTGCGCGACGAGATCAGCGTCCTGGTCCGACCCCAGGGTGAACTGGTGCTGTCCGGCATCCTGGCGGAACAAGCGCAGGCGGTGCGCGATGCCTACGCCGACGCGTTTTCGCTCATGCCTGAAAATTCAGAGGCTTGGGTCCGTCTCGACGGACGGCGGTTTGCCCCGCCGGGGTAAACCGCTATCATCCTCGCCCCCCTATTCCGCAGGGAAGGGGGCTGGGGGAACAGTCCTTCCCGGGACCACAAGAACTAACTTTGGCGATGTCAGCATCCGAACGAGACTCTGGGTTTGAAGCTGAGGAGCCCCTCAGCTATTACGTCGACGCCAGCCTGCGCCGCTACTTCAAGGAACTCAACGGCCATCCGCCGAACGAGTTGTACCGGCTGATCATGGCCGAAGTGGAGAAGCCGCTGTTCCGTCGGGTGCTGGCGCACTGCCAGGGCAACAACAGTCGAGCGGCCGAGGTGCTGGGCATCAACCGTGCGACCCTGCGCAAGAAAATCCAGCAATACGAAATTTCCACCTAAGCCCCCGATACCGTGAACCAGACCATTCGCCGGGCCTTGCTGTCGGTCTCCGACAAGCAGGGCATCGTTACGCTCGCCCGCGCCTTGAACGCCCAGGGCATTTCCATCATTTCCTCAGGCGGCACCGCCCGCAGCCTGCGTGACGCCGGCATCGAGGTGACCGAGGTCTCCGAGCACACCGGCGCGCCGGAAATCATGAATGGCCGGGTCAAGACCCTGCACCCCAAGGTGCACGGTGGCATCCTGGCCCGCCGCGGCGTGGACGACGCCACGCTGGCCGAACAGGGCATCGCGCCCATCGACCTCGTGGTGGTCAATCTCTATCCCTTCAGCCAGACGGTGGCGCGGGAGAACTGTTCGCTGGACGAGGCGATCGAGAACATCGATATCGGCGGCCCCACCATGGTTCGGGCCGCGGCCAAGAACCACAGGGATGTCGCCGTGGTTGTCGATCCGGCGGACTACCCGCGCCTGATCGCAGCCATCGAGGCCGGCACGGTCGACGCGGCGCTGCGCCGGGAACTCGCGCTCAAGGCCTTCGCCCACACCGCCGCCTATGACGATGCCATCGTCAACTATCTGTCCAGCCTGGACGAGAATGACAAGGCCGGGCCGCAGCCCGCCATCATCAACCGCCAGTGGCGGCTGCATACCGCGCTGCGC
>JBFJTN010000131.1:0-9985 GCA_041625325.1 Oceanococcus sp.
CGCTACCGCGAAGCCTTCGCAATCCCGTACGAGAAACCCGCATGAGCACGCCCGAAACCGGCAGCTACCGCAACCCTGTCCTGGCCACCTTCAATGGCATCGTCGACCTGTTCCGGCACAAGGAACCTATCGGCCAGCTGCGCGATGACGAACGCCTGGACGGCAAGACCTGCCTGGTGACCGGCGCGAACTCCGGCCTGGGCCTGGCCACCAGCATCGCACTGGCCCGACGCGGCGCCCATGTGGTCATGGCCTGCCGCAGCGGCATTCCGGAGGCGGCCGACGCGGTGAAGGCGGCCAGCGGCAGCGATCAGATCAGCATGGTGCGCCTGGATCTGGCCGACATTCCGGCCATCCACGCCTGCTGCGATGAACTGCGCGGGCGCGGGCTGAGGCTGGACCGGGTGATCCTCAATGCCGGCCTGGTGCCCCAGCGGGCCAGCCGGACGCGGCAGGGCTTCGAGATGATGTTCGGGGTGCATTTTCTGGGCAACATGCAGTTCGTCCTGCGCCTGCTGGCCGACGGCACCATTCCCAACCGCAGCCTGGCGGCGCAACCCAGCGACAACGGCGACAGCCCGCCGCGAATCATTTTCGTGTCCTCCGAGTCGCACCGCTCGGGCACCCCGATCGATCTGCAGCATTTCGGCGAGTTCGTGGACTACAGCCCGATGGGCAGCATTGCCCAGTACGGCCACAGCAAGCTGGTCATGACCAGTTTCGCCCGCGAACTGTCGCGCCGCCTGCAGGATGAGGCCGGGGTCGACGTGGCCGTGCATGCCCTGTGTCCGGGCCCGATCAACTCGAATATCGCGCGCGAGGCCCCGGCCCTGTTCAAGCCCGTGCTCGGCGCGGTGATGGGTCTGCTGTTCGCCAGCCCCGAAAAGGCGGCCGCGCCGGTGCTGTATCTGGCCTGCGCCGGCCACACCGAACCGGCCACCGGCCTGTACCTGCACCTGATGGTGAAGAAGGATCCCGCGCCCCAGGCCCTGGACCCGGACATCGGCCGCGCCATCTGGCAACGCGGCGAAGCCTGGCTCGCCGAACACGCCCCCGCCTGAGACGAACCCATGCCCACCGCCCATACCGAAATCCTGATCGACGCCCCCATCGAGACCATCTGGCAGGTGATGACCGACGTGCGCGCTTATGCGCAATGGAATCCCTTTGTCACCGCCATCGACTGCCCCGATCCCGAGGCCCGGGTGGGCACCGACCTGACCCTGCACGTGCGCTTCGCCAACGGCAAGCAGGTCGAGACGGTGGAACGCATCATCCGCCTGGATGCGCCGGCAGCGGATGCACAGGGCATCCGTCGGGCCTGCCTGGAATATCGCTTTCTCGGCCCCCTGCACACCTTCAATCTGGTCCGCGGCAGCCGGCCGCAGACCCTGGAGGAACTGGCCTCCGGGCAGGTGCGCTACATCAGCCACGAGGACCTGAGCGGCTGGCTGTCCTGGGCGGCGCCGATCAAGCTGGTCCAGGACGGTTTCGAGCGTCACGCGGCGGCGCTGAAGCAGCGCAGCGAAAGCCTGGCGGCGTCGGCCTAGCTAAGCCTCACCGGCGCCCAGGGCGAAACGCTGCAGGATGCGGTAACGCAGCTGCCTGCCCTCGCGCCGGCTCTCGGCCAGCACGAAATCCTTCACCGGCCAGCGGATGGGCGACACCGGTGGCACCACCGCCCCGCCACGGCGCAGAGTGACATGTGGCACGAAGTCGCGTGAATCCAGGCGCCAGCCGGCGGACAACAGGGACTGTTGCAAGCTCTCCTGCAGTGCCAGCAAGGGCGGTGGAGGGTCAAGCGGCCCGATCCAGCCACAGCCCGGCCTGCCTCCAAAGTGACCCGCACGGTCCAGCAGCATGGTGAATCCGGGCTGCTCCTGTGCCCGGGCGATGGCCCGCAGTTCGCCCAGCCGCTCTGCGGCAGTGGCGCCGAGGAACACCAGGGTCAGGTGCAGTCGTTCGGCCGGAATCACCCGCCCGCGCGGGGCCGGGCCGGCATCCCGGGCCTCTACCAGCGCGTCACGGCAATCCGGCTCGGGCCACAGGGCAAAGAACAGGCGCAGGCTCGCGTCAGCGCCGTCATTCAAGACTTGCGACCCTTGTTGCCCCGTGCCTGCTTCTGATACTGCCGATGGCTGCGGGTCAGCTTGCGTTCCGAATCCCGCCGCTGCGCCATGCTGCGGGCATTGCGCGACTGCTCTTCCATCAGCGCCTGGTAGCTGCGCCAGCGCCGCTCGTCCAGCACGCCGCTGGCGATGGCCTCGCGCACCGCGCAGCCGGGCTCCTGCTGGTGACTGCAGTCGTTGAAACGGCAGCGCCCCAGGTGTTCCAGCACATCGGTGAACAGGCTCTCCAGGCCCTGCTCGCAGGCCGGCAGCTGCAGTTCCCGCATGCCCGGCGTATCAATGATCAGACCGCCTGCCGCCAGCCGGTGCATGGAGCGCGCGGTGGTCGTGTGACGGCCCTTGGCATCCTCGTCACGCGCCTCCTGGGTGGACTGCACCGCATCGCCGATCAGCAGGTTGGTCAGGGTGGACTTGCCCACCCCGGAGGAACCGACCAGGGCCACGGTCTGGCCGGGACCGCACCAGCGCGCCAGCGGCTGTGCGGCGACCGGATCGCGGAGATCCAGGGCCAGGACGTTCAGATCGGCCCCCAGGGCACGCGCCTGCTCGGCGAACCCGGCGGCGTCCTCCACCATGTCCGCCTTGCTCAGCACGATGACCGGGGTCACCTCCGCTTCCAGGGCCAGGGCGAGATAGCGCTCCAGACGCTCCAGGCTGAAATCCTGATTGCAGGAACTGACCAGGAACAGCGTGTCCACATTGGCCGCGATCAGCTGCCGGTCGGCCCGCTCGCCGGCGGCGCGACGGGCGATGCAGCTGTGGCGCTCCAGCCGGCGCACCGGCAGCACCTGCCCCGGCAGGGGCTCGACCACCATCCAGTCACCGACCGCCACATCGTACGCACTGGGATACAGGGCCAGATCGAGTTCTAGCTCGCCCTGCCCGTCCCACAGCCAGGCCCGCCCGCGCGCGATCCGCGCCACCCGGGCAGGAACCTGTCCGGGCGGCAGTGTCTCACCGGCCCATTGCGCGCGGAAGCCAAGCCGCTCCAGGCGGGAGGCCACATCCGGGTCGTTCATACACGCAGTGTCTTCATGTGCGACTATCTTATCCCGTCCCCGTGTTGATCGTGCCACCAGCCCACCCACATGAGCGTCAGAGCCCGCATCAAGACCGCCATCGTTGACCGCGTTGCCGCCAGTCGCGGGCCGTTGAACCGGCTCAAGGCGACGCGCTTCGGCCTGGACCGGCAGCCTGCCCTGGAGCTGTATTACGAGGCCGGCGATCCGCATTCGCATCTCTGCGCCCAATGGTTGCGCCGGCAGGCGCAGGGCCTGCGCGTGCCGCTGCGCATTCGGGTGGTGCCCGAGTGCGTGCCCGAGGCCTACCCCGAGGCGGACAAGCAGCGGGCCATGGCGCTGCAGGATGCGATCCGCATCGCCCCGGCGCTGGGCCTGGACTTCCCCGCCGATGCCCGCCTGCCCGGCGAGGCCAACCGTGCGCTGGCATCCGCCACCCTGCTGCGCGCCGGCAGTGATCTGCGCACCTGGCTGGGCACCGAAGAGAAACTGGCTGCCCGCCTGTTCGCCGGGCAGGACCTGCACGAGGCGCCGGCCAGCCCCGAAATCGAGCAGGCGCTGCATCGCAATGCCGCGCGCCGCGCACGATTGGGTCACTACCTGCCGGCGATGTGGCAATTCCAGGGCGACTGGTTCTGGGGGCTGGATCGCATGGGCCACCTGCAGCAGGCCCTGCAGGCCCACGGCGGCTGGGATGCGTCACGGCCGATGGTGGTCTGCGACGTCAGCCGCTATGCCCTGCCCGCGCAGGTGGACATGACGAGCCCGCTGGAGTTCTTTTTCAGCTTTCGCAGCCCGTACTCCTACCTCAGCGCCACCACCCTGCGTCAGCAACTGGCCGATCTGCCGGTCCCGCTGGCCGTCCGCCCGGTACTGCCCATGGCCATGCGCGGCATGAAGATCCCGCGGTCCAAGGGGTTCTACATCGTGCGTGACGTCTATCGCGAGGCCCAGCGCCAGGGCCATGCCTTCGGACACATTGCCGACCCCATCGGCGCCGGCGCGGAGCGCTGTCTGCGCGTGTTCACCCTGGCCCGGGGCACCGAGCAGCAGCTGGCCTTCTGCCAGGAGGCGGCCCGCGCGGCCTGGAGCGAAGCCATCGATCTGGCAACTGATGCCGGCCTGGAAACGGTCTGTGAACGCAGTGGCATCGCCTGGACTCAGGCCCGCGAGTTGCTGGCTGGCGAGCCGGACCTGAGCTACGCCGAAGCCAACCGGCAGGCCCTGTTCGAGGCCGGCGCCTGGGGCGTCCCGACTTTCCGGCTGGGTGACTTCGTCTGCTGGGGCAATGACCGGCTGCCCATGCTGGGCGAGCTGCTGCGTCGCCAGACTGCGGCCAGCTGAGCCGCGTCATCCACACGGCGCGCCGAAGCCGCCGTGAGCAAGCGAACAATCAGAAACAACTCAGAGGAGTAGTGATGTCCAGCTTCAGCGAATACACCCGTTACGACGGCCTGGGCCTGGCCGAGCTGGTCGCCCGGGGCGAGGTTTCGCCCGACGAGCTGCTGACCGCGGCCCTGGACCAGTGCGACAGCCAGAATCCGCGCCTCAATGCGATCATCCTTGACCTGCGCGAACAGGCCCGTGCCCAGATCCGCGCCGGCCTGCCGGATGGCCCGTTTCGCGGCGTGCCCTTCCTGCTCAAGGATCTGTCCAACGCCCTGGCCGGGGTGCCGCGCAGTTCCGGCTCGCGTTTCTTCGCCGACTACACTCCGGACTTCGATAGCGCCCTGGTGCAGCGCTACAAGGCCGCCGGCCTGGTCATCTTCGGCAAGACCAACACGCCGGAGTTCGGCACCATGCCGATCACGGATCCGGAACTGTTCGGCAGCGCGCGCAATCCCTGGAACCCGGAACACACGCCGGGCGGCTCCAGCGGCGGCGCCGGCGCCGCGGTGGCCGCGCGCATCGTGCCGATGGCCAACGGGGGCGACGGCGGCGGCTCCATCCGCATTCCCTCCTCCTGCTGCGGCCTGGTCGGGCTCAAGCCCAGCCGCGGGAGGATACCGGTCGGCCCTGAAGTGGGCGAAGGCTGGTTCGGCATGGCCACCGAGCATGTGCTGACCCGCAGCGTGCGCGATTGTGCGGCCATGCTGGACGCCACCGGCGGACCGGATCTTGGGGCACCCTACGGCGCCCCGCCGATACCCAAGGGCGGCTACCAGGCCGACGCGCGGCGCTCGCCGGGCAAGTTGCGCATCGCCTTCACCACCGACAACTGGCTGGGCCGGGGGCTGCACCCGGATTGTGTCGCCGGCGTCCAGGCCAGCGCCCAGCGCCTGGCGGCCCTGGGCCACGAGGTGGAGGAAGCCAGCCCGCCAATCGACCGGGACGCCTTCATCTTCGCGATGGGCGTGCTGATCAGCGCCGACATCGCCGCGGTGATTCGCCAGGGTGAGAAGCTGCTCGGCCGCAAGGCCAGCCGCGATGCCTTCGAGCCGCACAACTGGGCCCTGCTGCGCCTGGGCGAATCCTTCAACGCCGGCCAGTTTGCTACCGCACGGGCCTATCTGCATCAGGTCGGTCGCGACATGGCCCGCTTCATGGAGAACTACGATGTGCTGCTCACCAGCAGCCTCGGCATGCCGCCGGTGCTTTGCGGCAGCCTCAAGGCGACCGGCATCGACGCCCTGCTGCAGACCCTGATCGGCGTGCTGCCGCTGGGCCGCATTGCCACCCGGCCGGAGTTGCTGGTGCAGAGCTATGCGCCAATCTTTGACTGGATTCCGACCACCCCGGTGGCCAATGCCTCCGGCGCGCCGTCGATTTCGCTGCCGCTGCACAGCAGTGCGGACGATCTGCCGGTGGGCATGATGTTCACCGGCCGCTTTGGCGACGACGCCACCCTTTTGCGCCTGGCCGGGCAGCTGGAAGAAGAATACGCCTGGCAGGATCAGCGGCCGCCGGGCTGCTGAAAGCCGGGCCGCGGTCCCTTAACAGCGGCGGCGCATTTCCACTAGAATTGACCACTCGGTAGGGACGCACAATCGCCAGCTGCGTTGGCGCACGCCCGCCGAGCTTTCCCCCGTACAAGAGCATTGATCATGTCCACCCAGGAAGTCGTGGTGCTGAGCGCCACCCGCACCGCCATCGGAAGCTTTGGCGGCTCACTGAAATCCATGCCGCTGGCCGATCTGGCCACCGTGGCCGTGAAGGAGGCCATCGCCCGCTCCGGCGTCGAAGCCCGGGAGTTCGGTCACCTGGCCATGGGTACCGTGATCCCCACCGTGCCGCGCGACGCCTATCTGTCGCGGGTGGCCGCCATCCAGGCAGGCCTGCCCCAGGAGTGCCCGGCTTTCAATGTGAACCGGCTGTGCGGTTCCGGCCTGCAGGCCATCGTGTCCGCCGCCCAGGCGCTGATGCTGGGCGATTGCGAGGTCGCCATTGGCGCCGGCGCGGAGTGCATGAGCCAGGGCGCCTATGCCCTGCCCAGCGGCCGCTGGGGCGCGCGCATGGGCGATGCGCAGCTGCTGGACTTCATGACCGGCGCCCTGCACGACCCCTTCGAGAACATCCACATGGGGATCACCGCCGAGAATGTGGCCGAGCGCTATGGCATCAGCCGCGAGCAGATGGATGCGCTGGCCGCCGAAAGCCAGCAGCGCGCCGCCCGCGCCATTGCCGAAGGCCGCTTCAAATCCCAGATCGTCCCGGTCGAGCTGAAGAGCCGCAAGGGCGTCACCCTGTTCGATACGGATGAGCACGTGCGCGGCGAGACCAGCACCGAGGCACTGGCCGGCATGCGCCCGGTGTTCAAGAAGGATGGCCTCGTCACCGCCGGCAACGCCTCCGGCATCAACGACGGCGCTGCGGCCGTGGTCCTGGCCAGCGCCGCCGCAGCCGAACGTCTGGGCGCCCGGCCGATGGCCAGGCTGCTGGGTTATGCGCACGCCGGCGTGGACCCCGCCTACATGGGCATCGGCCCGGTGCCGGCCAGCCGCAAGCTGATGGAGAAGCTCGGCCTTTCCGTGGATCAGTTCGACGTCATCGAGTCGAATGAAGCCTTCGCCGCGCAGGCCTGCGCGGTGGCCAAGGAACTGGGCTTCGACCCGGCCAGGGTGAATCCGAACGGCTCCGGCATTTCGCTGGGCCATCCGGTGGGCGCCACCGGCGCCATCATCACCACCAAGGCCCTGTACGAACTGGAGCGCATCGGCGGCCGCTACGCGCTGGTCACCATGTGCATCGGTGGCGGTCAGGGTATCGCCGCCGCCTTCGAAAGGATCTGAGCATGGGCATCGAACGGATCGGCGTGGTCGGCGCCGGCCTGATGGGCCATGGGATCGCCCAGGTGGCGGCGGTGTCCGGCCTGGAGGTCGTCATGGTCGACATCTCCGACGAGGCGCTGGATCGCGGCACCAGCAGCGTGGCAAAGAGCCTGGACAAGCTGGTGCAGAAAGAACGCCTCAGCGCGCCGGAACGCGATGCTGCCCTGGCCCGCATCTCGGCCACCACGGACTACGCGGCGCTGGCCCCTGCCCAGCTGGTGATCGAGGCGGCGACCGAGAACCTGGCGATCAAGACCAAGATTCTCCAGCAGCTGGATGCCCTGCTGCCGGCTGGCGCGATCATCGCGACCAACACCTCCTCGCTGTCGGTGACCGAGCTGGCGGCGGCCACCGGCCGGCCGGAACATTTCGTCGGCATGCATTTCTTCAATCCGGTGCCGGTGATGGCCCTGGTCGAGATCATTTCCGGCCTGAGCACCAGCGAAGCCACCCATGCGACGGCCAAGGCCTTTGCCGAGGGCATCGGCAAGACCGCGATCTCGGTGAAGAATGCGCCGGGCTTTGCGGTCAATCGCATCCTCTGCCCGATGATCAACGAGGCCATCTTCGCCCTGGCCGAGGGCGTCGCCAGCGCCGAGGACATCGATGCCGGCATGAAGCTGGGCTGCAACCATCCGATCGGCCCGCTGGCCCTGGCCGATCTGGTCGGGCTGGACACCCTGCTGTCAATCATGGAGGCCTTCAGCAAGGAGTTCGGCGACCCCAAGTACCGCCCGGCTCCGCTGCTGCGGGAACTGGTTGCGGCCGGGCATTACGGACGCAAATCCGGCCGCGGTTTCTACCGGTACTGATGCGTCGGGCCGCCGGCGAGCGAGATTGCCTCCGGCCCGACTTTCGCCACCGGCCCACGCGGTCAGCACTATCGATCGAGAACAGCAGGGAGGCTGAATCGGCATGACGGACAGGGATCAGGTCGCGGTACCGGTGCGCATCTATTACGGCATCGGCTCCATCTCGGAAGGCGTCAAGGAAACCGCCTTCAACGTCTTCCTGCTGTTCTTCTACAACAACGTCCTGGGCATGCCCGGCAGTCTGGCCGGGCTGGCCATATTTCTGGCCCTGTGCGTGGATGCCCTGACCGACCCGCTGATGGGCGCGATCTCCGACAACACGCGCTCCCGGCTGGGCCGCCGCCACCCCTGGATGTATCTGGCGGCGCTGCCCGTGACCATCAGCTTCGCCCTGCTGTTCATGCCGCCTGCCGGCCTGGACGGCCTGCCCCTGTTCTTCTGGCTGCTGGGCTTCACCGTGCTGCTGCGGGTCAGCCTCACCCTCTACGCCGTGCCGAGCAACGCGATGGCCGCGGAAATGAGCAACAGCTATGACGAACGCACGGAGATCATCGGCATCCGCTTTCTGTTCGGCTGGCTGGCCGGCCTGGGCATCGCCATCGCCGGTTATGTCGCCTACTTCGATGCGTCACCCGGCGGCGCCGCCGGTCGTCTCAATGTCGACGCCTATGCGGACTTCGGCCTGCTCTGCGCCTTGCTGTCCGGCGCCGCGATCCTGGTCTGCGCCCTCGGCACCCAGCGCGCCGCCAGACAGAATCCGCATGCGCCGGAGAGCGGCTTTCCCCTGTGGCGGGACCTGCGCATCGTGCTGGGCAACCCCTCCTTTCGCGCGCTGGTGATCAGCGCGATCTTCTCGGCCAGTGCCTGGGGCTACATCAACACCGTCGGGTACTACGTCAACACCTATTTCTGGGGCCTGAGCGGCGACGATCTGGGCATCCTGACCCTGGGCATGGTGATTTCGGTGATCATCGCGGCCAGCATCGCACCGCCGCTCAGCCGCAGCTTCGACAAGAAGATCGTCGCCCTGTATCTGGCGGCCTTCGCAATCACGCTGGGCCCGCTGCCGGTGGTGCTGCGCCTGCTGGGCTGGTTTCCGGAGAACGGCACCCGGGATCTGATGACCGCTCTGTTCTTCTACACCATCGCGCTGACCACCGCGATCATCGCGATCAATATCCTCACCGCTTCCATGATTGCCGACCTGACCGATCAGGGCGAACAGGAATCCGGGCGCCGCCTGGAAGGCGCCTTCAGCTCCATCATCGTGTTCTCGATCAAGGCATCCTCCGGCATCGGCGCATTGCTGGCCGGCATCACCCTGGATCTGATCCGCTTTCCGCGCCAGCTGGAGGCCAGCGCGATTGATCCGGCCACCGCCCAGGCTCTGGGCACCGCCTACGCCCCTGCCATCCTGTTGCTGTATTGCTGCAGCCTGTATTTCCTGTCGCGCTACCGGCTGGACCGCGCCGGCCACAGAGCCATTCTGCAGAGCCTGAACAAGGCGTAATACTGTCCCGTAGCGGACCTTCCTCTCGCTGCGAGACGCTCTGCACGGACCCCTGGGTTTATTGGGGGAAAATGGCGGCGCCTGGGTTCGTCCTGCTGCCGGAAGCTCTCCATGAGAGCTCACGCCGCGCCCTGCCGCCTGTTCCGGGCGCTGTCCCCCGCGCCGCTTCGCGGTTCCCTGCGGCCACGCCCGCCAGCAGGGTCGGCTCAGACGCGACGTCCTGTCGCGTTTGAGCCTCAATCCGCCG
>JBFJTN010000132.1:0-9956 GCA_041625325.1 Oceanococcus sp.
ATGATCTTGTCCTGGCAGAAACTCCAGGCACCAACATGACCGATGGTGCCGACGCTACGCCCCTTGTAGCGCGCTCCATGTGCCTGCGCGCAATCCTCGACCACAAAGAGGCCGCGCTGAGATGCGAGCGCCATGATCGGGTCCATATCGCATGGCTGACCGGCCAGGTGAACCGGAATGATGGCCCTGGTGCGACGGCTCAATACTGAGGCGATGCTTTCCGCGCTAATGTTCTGGGACTCGCGATCGACATCCGCGAACACCGGCACCGCTCCTGCTCTGACAATCGCGGAGATGGTCGCCATGAAGGTGCGGGGAGTGGTAATGACTTCATCGCCAGCCCCAACGCCCAGGGCTTCGAGGGCGACCTCCAGTGCATTGGTACCATTGGCCACCGCAACCGCGAATTCGCAGCCCAGCCAGTCGGCGTACTCGCGCTCGAACTGCTTGCCCTGCTCGCCGGTCCAGTAGTTGACTCGATTGGAGCTCAGAACCTCCCTGACCGCGTCGATCTCTTCCTCTGTATAACTGGGCCAACTCGAAAAACTGTTTGCCGACATGCGCTAGTTCGCCCCGGGCATGGGCCGCGCCGGATTACCGACCACCGTCGCCCCGTCAGGAATGTCACGCGTGACCACGGCGCCCATCCCGATCACCGCCCCCTTGCCGATTCGAAGCGGCTTGTCGGGACGCCCCTGCCGAAGAACCGCTCCCGCCCCGATATACGCATGGTCCTCGATGATGATATTTCCATTGCAGCTGACGCGCGGCGCAAAGGTGACGAAGTCCCCGATCACGCAGTCATGTTCGACATAGCTGTAGATATTGGCGTGAAAATGCCTGCCGATACGGATGTTGGACGTGAGCACAACCTGTGGTGACAGGCATGCGCCTTCACCGACCACCACATCATCCATTTCAATCACGGTCGGATGGCTGAGGCGCATCCATTGCACTCCTGCCTGGCCAAGTTCCTTCGCCAAGCGCTGCCGGACCAGGCTGTTCGCGATGCCAATGACCGCCACGCGGCACAGGTCGCGCTCTTTCAGGAAGTCCTCCCGCGTCAAGACCCGATGGCCGTTGATCGTCTGCCCCGCAAGCCTCGGGTCGTCATCGACGAACACGGCGTCACCATCACCCGCGCTCGCCACGGCGTTCCGCAAGATCGGCATCAGGCCTCGGCCACAGCCTGAGGCACCGATGACGGCGTAAAGTCGACGCATCAGTCAGGGTCTCCGGTAAAGCGTGGCATCGTCGCCTCCCCCGGCGAAGAAATGCCATCACGCCTGAACACGGTCAGGAACGTCAAGCCCAGGATCTTCAGATCCAGGCAGAAGCTCCGGTTGTCGACGTACCACAGGTCGTGGTCAAACTTCTCTTGCCAGGTCAGCGCGTTTCGCCCGTGGATCTGCGCCCATCCGGTCAGGCCCGGCCTGACTTCATGCCGGCGCTGCTGGCGCGCGCTGTACAGCGGCAAATACTCCAGCAGGAGCGGCCGGGGCCCCACGAGGCTCATATCGCCGACAAGCACATTCCACAACTCGGGCAACTCATCCAGGCTGGTCGAGCGGAGGAAGCGGCCCAGACGGGTCAGGCGCTGGGCATCCTCCAGCGGCTGGCCGTCAGCCGCAAACGCATCGCGCATGGTTCGGAATTTTATGATCTCGAAAGGCACCCCGCCCCGACCCGGGCGAAGCTGGCGAAACAGGATGGGAGACCCCATCTGCCAGCGCACCAGCAGGGCCAGCAGCACCATCGGCAAGGCCAGGATGATCAAACCCAGGATCGCACCAGCGATGTCGAACAGTCGCTTGCCCATCAGTTTCCAGGTCCGGCCGGCCCAATGGAGCGGCCACTGGACTGGCCTTGGCCAGCAGCAGACCGCGGTCTCGCCGCTTGCGCATGGCGAAAGATTGTCATCGTTTCGTGACCCAATCCACCCACTCCCGGGCCAGGTCAGCCCGTGAAAATCGGGCCCTGGCGAGGCCCGCCGCACGCTGCCCCATCAAGGCAAGCTCCTCGCGATGATCCGCCGCGCGTTCCAGCGCATCGGCAAATGCCCCTGCGTTATCGGGCTCCACCGCAAATCCACAATCGCATTCCTCGATGAGTTCGGCCAGCCACCCCGGATAGTTGCACAACACGGGCAAGCCTGCGGCCAGATAGTCGAAGAACTTGTTCGGCGATGTGCCGTAGTAGAAGGCCGGCACGTTGGCCAGAATCTGCATGCCCATGTCAGCAGATTGCATCAATGCGGCCAGCTCCTGCTTTGGAAGCGGGTCGAGGAAGATCACATTGTCGAGATTCTCCCTCTCAGCACGCGCCTGTAGCGCTGATTTCCTTTGCCCGTCGCCGACCAGCACCAACTTGATATCACGGCGTCCCCGACGCTTCAGTTCGCCCGCCGTGCTCAAGATGGCATCCAATCCGTTGGCCAGCCCGTGGGTGCCGGCGAAAATCGCGAGCAGGTCCTCCTGCGGAACAGATGCCGGCCTGAGCGACGGCCTTTCTGTCGCAAAAATATCGATATCACAGCCGTTCGGAATCATCCGGATGCGCTCTGGCGGCACACCTCTTCTGGCGATGCCTTCCACGATTCCTGGAGAGAGTCCCACCAGCCGCCTGGCCGATCGGTAGCTCAGCCACTCCAGCGCGCCGAGCATGCCGAGAATCAGCGGATTGCTGATGACGCCCATGGATTTCGGCAGTTCCGGCCACAAATCTCGCACTTCGAAAACGAAGTCCTTGGCACGCAACCATCTCGCCGCAATGCCGGGCAGGCCTGCGGTCAAGGGCGTGGTGGTGGCGAAAAGCACATCGTAGCGCCGGGTCAGGGCCAGCCAGATGCTGCTGGCGGCAAAGCGCAAAAATGCCACAGCCCTCCGGACATAGCCGAGCGAGTTCGAATAGGCCAGATCGAACTCGATCACATGGATGCCATCGACGACGCCCTGCCGACGCCCCCGACGGAACGCCCCCTGCAGTCCCGTGTGCCCAGGGCCGTAACTGCCACAGACCATCGTCACCTCATGCCCACACTGAACCAGCATTCGCGCCATCTGGTAGGAACGAATGCCGGCTGAACCCTGAGGCGTGGAAAAATGCTGATGGAAGTAAAGTACCTTCAAGTCGCGCGCCACCTCATCCGCGTTTCTATGGAACATGCCCGGTCCACTTCGAGCTCCAGGACCGGGACCGGGGACAGCTGCAGGTAATGGCGTGCCTCCTGATCCGCAACCAGGCGGACCTCGACCCAGTCAGTGGAGGAACGCACTGCAATCTCCATCGGCAAATCTCGAGGACCTCGCAGTACGGCTTCCCGGGGTGAGACATGCTCGATGACCCAGTCAAGCGGGGCCAGGCGCCAGCGCAGCACGGCGCGCTTCCGGAACCCTTCGATGAGATCGACAACATCCAGTCCTGAGGATCCGAGCCTGAGCTCCCGGTGATGGCGAGCCCCCTGGGAATCGGCGTAGCCGGCGGAAAATCGGTATCCGTCATCCGTTTGCTCCACCGGCGAAACCGCTGCGTCTGCCAACCAGTCTCCGAACAGGAACCGGGACAGCCGGGGCATCTGATCCCTGCCGTCAAACTCCACCGTATTGTGCCTGGCGGTCGACGCCAGATCCGGCGCTGACTCGTCTGCCGCGTGATAGGAATAGGTCCCGCCATCTCTGAGGAGGTTCTCGCCGCCTATCCAAAGGTCAACGTGCAGCGCATCGGCATGGGCTGGCCGGAATCGAAACCGTGGAAACCGCATGACAGCCAGGACATTGCCTGATCGCAGGCAGGCGAACCCGCCATCCGTCGCCAACCACACAGCGGGTGTCTCAAGCGGCTCCTGCGGAACTTCAAGGCCCAGCCATTTGAGGATGTCGCAGCAGCGCGAATCCGCCGGAAAGGGCCTGCGCTCTGCAAACAGGGCCATGGCCAGCTGAACCGCGGGGCGGAAATCCCGAAACCCGGACCCCGCCCCAGGCAACAGCAGCGCCCCGTCATTGGCGCCGATGTTGGGCGCATCACCGTTCTCGGGCTCAGTCATGGCGAACAGCCAGAGAGCGGCCATCCGGGCACGCTCCAGAAACTCGGCGGAAAAGGCAGGCAGCGCGCAGCGCCGACGCCACCACTCGACAACGCTCAGGGTATCCAGCATCAGACGGTGATAATTGACCGAGTACTGGCTGAATGTGCCCTGCTCTCCAACTAGCCGGACCACCCGCTCTTCGAGCATCCGCCGCCCCATCCTCTCCCAGCGCCGGCCGGCAGCATGACCGCTGCGGGACAGGAAGCTGCCCCCCACGAACAGGGCTGCGGCTTCCGATGTGCCGTGATTGTTGTCCTGCGCAATCGCGTAAGCGACTGTCGGGGCAATCCGACGCAGATGGGTCTCGATGAGCCCCAGCAAACCCGAGGCAGGCGCCTGATCGTCGCCGGTCAGCGCCGCTGCCAGAACCAGGTGCAGCAGGCGAATCGACGCTTCCTGGCCACACTTCCAGTTCGGGCCGCGGTTTGGCGGGTTCGCGTCCAGCCAGTCGGCCAGCCAGCGATTCATGCGCTCTGGCGCCCCCTGATCTCCCCCCCGCCATTGCTGGGCGAAGGCCATCAGCCAATCCCAGCGCGACAGCTCCCACAGCGGTTTGATGTCGCCGAACGCAGGGTCGAACTCACCGATGCGCCACCAGGCGCGCTCCGGCCGGGGAAACTGCTGGCCATTCACGGGGTTCCTGAGCCAGTCGGGCGGAGAGTCTTCCAGATTGAAGGGATACCAGCCGAACAACGACGCCCCTTCTCTCCAGTCCATCCAAGGGTTCGTCGGCGCAGGCTCAGGGTCTGCAGGGCGAAAGAACGGCTCCCGGGGCATTGGCCAGTGACCACGCTGGACCGAAACCAAGCCCACGCGCAGCCGCAACCGGTAGAACAGCACGCGCAGGATGTTTCGCACGCCGAGCGCACGCGCCGTTCGCAGCCGGGTCATGCTCATGGTGACGGCGCGCGCAGCATCTCCGCCGCCCGAAGGGTCATCTCCGACACTTCGAAAATCTCATCTGCGGAAATCGCAGGGTCGCCTGACCGTAGCGCATCGAGAAAGGCTCGCACACCGGCCTCCTGGCCCTTGTCCTGGCGCCATCCCTTTTGCT
The DNA here is from genome assembly GCA_041625325.1 of Oceanococcus sp. Classification (GTDB taxonomy): domain Bacteria; phylum Pseudomonadota; class Gammaproteobacteria; order Nevskiales; family Oceanococcaceae; genus Oceanococcus. Next base: position 5,139 of record JBFJTN010000132.1, read on the forward strand.
GCCTGAAACCTTTCCAGCCGTAGCCGCGCAAGCTCTTGAAATTGTCCAGCTGCAGAATCCGACCCGCCGCGAATGCTTCAATCCTCTCCTTGGGAAATCCGCCACAGCCATTGGCGAAATAATGGATGGTGCCAAGAGATCCGTCCCCGAAGACCATCGTGATGCTGGCCTTATCATCGGCAACCGGGACCGCCTCGACCTGCCCCATGCAGCTCGCCTGCATTCTGACGATGGGCGCCCCCGCCAGGTAGCGAAGCAGATCAATGAAATGACAGGCTTCGCCGATGATGCGGCCGCCACCGACGGATCGATCCTGTGTCCAGTGCGTGGCAGGAATGGCTCCGGCATTGACTGTTGCAATGAATGACTTGGGCTCGCTGACGCCATCCAGCAGTTGCTTCATCTTCTGCACATGCGGCGCGAAACGGCGATTGAAGCCCACCATCAATTGACATGCCCCTTCCGAGCGGGCCTGGGCGTAAGACCGCCGCACGCTATCGAGACCGGTCTGGTCGATGCACAGTGGCTTCTCGACAAAAACATGTTTCCCCGCATCCAGCGCCCGCGCAACGAGTTCAGCATGTGAGTCGTGGCGCGTGGCGATCACCACGGTATTGATTTCGTCATTCCGGACGACATCTTCGAGCTGTGTCGACGCGAATTGAAATCCGGCCTTCTCCCCGTGAACCGCCCCGCTCACCCCGCCTGCCGTCACCAGCGTGTGCAATTGCGCCCCGGCTGCCTTGAATGCCGGGATCAGGATGCGGGAGGCATAATTGCCCGCACCGACAACCCCGAGCACGGGACTGTCCCGCCGATACCGCGACGCACCGGACAATTCGATTTTCGATACGACTCTGTGTTCACGCGGCGAGGAATACTGCAGAAGAAGTCCGAGCCCGGATGCGTCCTGCGTCAAGTCGGCATAGGCCTGTGCCGCATCCTCAAACGCATACCGGGCACTGAGCAAGGGCCTGACATCCAGCCGCTCTGCGCGGAGCATGTCCAGCACAGCCTCGAAGTTTCTCTGTTCCGTCCAGCGGACATGGCCAAATGGGTAATCCTGGCCGCGCTCCTCGTACTGGGGGTCATAGCGGCCCGGGCCATAGGAGCAACTCACCTGAAAGGTGAGCTCCTTCTCGTAAAAATCCGCACGCTTCAGTTCCAGCCCGGTCACCCCGACCAGAATGATGCGCCCCCGCACTCGCGACATCTGCGCCGCCTGGGCAACGGGGTCGGATGAACGGGTTGAAGCCGTGATGATCACCCCATCAACCCCTCGCCCTCGGCTGAAGGCCATTCCCGTGGCCACCGGATCCTGCCCGGCTGAGAGGTCACAGATCTCCGCCCCGAACTGCCGCGCCAGCGCCAGCTTGTTCCCGTCGTAATCAATGGCGAGCACCTGACAGCCCTGGGCCACGAGCAACTGGACTGTCAGCAGCCCGATGAGGCCGCAGCCCGTGACCACGAAGAATTCCCCCAATGTGGGGCCTGCCAGTCGGATACCCTGAAGGCCGATACTCGCCACGACCGTGAACGCGGCGGCTTCGTCGCCGACCGAATCCGGAATGCGGGCGCACAGGTTTCTCGGGACATGGACGATGTCGGCATGCGGGCCGTTCGAAACCACCCGGTCACCCACACGGATTCCCTGCACGCCCTCGCCCACCTCCAGGACCCGACCGACATTGCAGTAACCCAGTGGCAGAGGGGCCGCCAGCTTGGAGCGGACAGCATCCAAGGTCGCTGCGACCCCGTCCGTTCGCGCCTTATCCAGAACCTGACGGACCTTGTCGGGCTGCTGCCGCGCCTTGGCGACGAGCCCGGCCTTGCCGAACTCCACCAGCATGCGCTCGGTTCCCGGGGAGATGAGGGAGACACAGCTCTCGATCAGCAGGCTACCTGCTGTGACTGAAGGCGAGGGGGCATCCACGATCATTGTCTGACCTGTTCCCAGATCCTGCAGCAGCTGTTTCATAAGCGAAAGACACCCCCTGTCACGCGCCCTGATACCTGGCCTGGAGCGAGTTCATGCGCATGGGCAAACAAATATAGAGTGAAGAGTGCGCGAAAACGCCGGCGAGCTCCGGCCCCACTAATGAGCTTGTGCATCGCGCATGCGCAATGCCGCAAGTACCCACGATGCGGACATCCCAAAACGGCCTGATGTGTCAGGCGCAAGGCTAGCCTTCGAGGGCAACTTTCCTCACATCTTGCCTGAACTGCTCCCAAGTATTCTGCCTCGACCAATCCAGAGCGGCGTCGGACAGCGCCTTCCACGATATACCAAACACCGCGCGGATTGAATCTGCATACGCCCTGGGAGACTGCGAATCCACGACATGGCCAACTGCGGCTTGCTTCGCGACATCAACGAGCGCCGTGTACCTCGTGCTTATCACTGGCAGACCGTATGAGAGAGCCTCATTTATGACGAGGCCATAGCCCTCGTAGCGGGACGGAAAGAGAAGCGCATCGGAACCCGCGTACATTGATTCCAGTGTTCGCGAAGGGATATCCCTGAACAGCGAAACTCGCTCCTGCGAGGCCAGAGACTTCAAAATCGCCTTGTCGCATAGCCCTCGCGTTACCACCGTCAGGTGATATCCAGAACCCAGCTCACGCATTATGGGAGCCAACAAATCCGCCCCTTTCCGCCAGGTCAATTGCCCAACGAAAATCAACCTTTTTGTCTTTCCAGGTTTCCCGAGTCTCGGCTTGGGGCTGGGTGAACCATAGGGGACCACGCGAATCCCTTCGGGCGGAGCACCCGCCGCCAAAAGGGTATCCGCCACGAAAGACGAAGGCGCAATGCACAGGTCAGCACTCGAAAACTCATTCTCGAGCAGTTCTCGATATCGGGCTCCCCAAGCAAACTCCCTTTCAACGGCAAAGCCCTCGGCAGATAGATCACAGCCACTGAACCGATCTGCCCTCAAACCCGCAGGGTTGGGGTGACACTGAAACAGCACCTTTTTTGCAAGCAACCCTGGCAAAACCAAATGTGCAAGATAGTTGTAACAAACGACCACATCGGCGGAATTCGCGCACTCGCGGGCAATGGCTGCTAGATGTCGCTCGCCCAGATATGCGAACTTTCCTTGGCAGGCCAATACACGATCCAGGACCCCAAATACATCTGGAATGACGGAATCCTGGACACATCGCTTATCAATCGCATCATTCCATCGATTCGCCAGCTTCGGTCGCAGCCACGCAAACGGTCGCAGCAGTCTGTTGGCGCCATAAGTCGACGTCACCAAGGGCTGCAGCTCACCATGACGGGAAAAGGCATGCGCAACCTGATATTGGTCCCGCGCACCGGTATGAACGACACAGACTTTCAAATCGAATGTTGCCTTGGAATGAGATCAACCCCGAAAAACGTCCTGCCGCTTTGCGCGATAAAGATTGAACAGCAGGACGCCTGCTTGCAGCGAGGCCAGCGACCAAGCAGCAGCAAACACACCATCAAGCTTGCTGAAAGCTGCAAAGCAGAACACAAAACTGGCCCCACCGACAGCCTGGCCCCAGAAGTGTTCCCAGGGCTTCTCTATGCCAGCCCAATGCGCGTAGAAGGACGCATTCAACGATTGGAACAATAAAGCCAGGATTGCCGCCACGGCTAACGGCCCACTATCCAGCACCCCAAGCAGTCTCGTGTCCGCGCTGACCAGCGCATGGCAGACGAGAATAATCACAATCGACACGCTTGCAAGGCTCACATTTGTTCTGAGTCGATTGCCGTCAGCGGAACCGGCTGCTTTTTCGCGCCCCCTGGATGCCTGGCTGATGAAGTATTGAGTCAGTGCAGCAGGCAGGAAGGAAAAGAGTACGAAGATCTGGTAGAACCAGCCGAATCTCGCGACTGCATCCAGGCCATAGTAGTACTCGATCCACCACATCGCCAGGGTGATCAAAGGGCCGGCAAAGATTGCGGCGCACGATATTGGAAATCCTAATCGAAGTACGGCCCAAAAGTCCTTTGGTCCTATCGGCTCATCCACAGTTCGCCAATCAAGCTTGAACAGCATCCAAACATTGGCGCCGACCCAGACGCAGCGATAGACCGCATAAGCGGCCAGCGCCTGTCGCCAGCCTGAAAGTATCAGAATGGGAATGACCAGGATCGCCAGGGCAATGGAGGCCAGAACCGCGTTCCTCAGCAAGGCTCGGTATTCCGCCCTTCCATACAGCGCGCCCTCGGTGAGCGCAGCCACCACAAGAGCAAGCGACAGCAGGGGGAAAACACCATTCCATAGCGACGCCTTGGCGCCCCCACCGACGGACATCGCGTAAGCCAGCATTCCGCTAACCAAGATCAGCGTCACTGCAACAGCGAGCATCGCCCCCACTACCAGTGGCCTGCTTGTCTCCCTCCACCTCCCGCCGGACAGCATGGTGTTCACAGCCACGCCGATGCCGGAGCCACTGACACTGGCGATAGTTGATGCGGTATTGACGCAAAGGAAAAAGGCCGCGAAATCCGGAGCTTCCAGAAGAATGGCGGCGGCGGCACCCGTGAGAAAAACCTGCCCGCGCGAGAACGCGCCGTACAAACCACTACTGGCCTTGTCCCCGAAAATGCCCGATTTGAAAAGCTTCAATCTCACCCCTTGAGCCCCAGCGCACAAGCTATTCGACAAACTGCGGCCCGGCGGCCTTGCTATCGCCCCTGCCCCCCGCGCGACCACTGCGCAGACTCCGCTGGGGCACGGTTGCCTCGGCGCAGAAGCAGGCCGGTCAGATTAATCAGAAGTACCGGAATTACGAACATCGCAATACCCATCACCACACTCTGGGCGAAATATCCACGGG
>JBFJTN010000133.1:0-9954 GCA_041625325.1 Oceanococcus sp.
CACGATGAAGCAGTAGGCGAGGAAACCGAAGCCGGCGAAAAAGCCCGGCCAGGCCTCGAAGGCGAAGTGCGGGTGGTGCTCGATGAGCAGGCCCGCGATCAGGCTGGCGATGCAGCCGGCGAAGAGCAGGCGCTGGGCGATCGTGGCCGCGCGGTTCATGGAGAGGGCCTCCGATTTCCCGTAGCTTGGGGTGAGCGCAGCGAAGCCCAACATTCGGCTGCGACGACACCTGACAGCGCCAAGTTGGGGTTCGCCTTCGGCTCACCCCAAGCTACGCCCATCACGGCAGGGCAGATATTCATGGCTTCACCCCGGCGGCGAGCGCCAGGGCCCCGGACAGCGGCGCCCAGAAGAACAGGCCCAGCGAGATCAGGGCGGTGGCGCACAGTGGCAGCACGCAGGCCAGCGGCGCCTCGGCCCAGCGCCAGCCGCCCTCGCCGGCCAGGAAGGCCCGGGCCGGGATCGGCAGCAGGTAGGCGATGTTGAGCAGGGTGCTCAGGGTCAGCACCCCGAGCAGCCAGGCCTGACCGGCGTCCAGGGCGCCGACCATCAGGTACCACTTGGTCCAGGCCCCGCCGGCCGGCGGCAGGCCGATGATGGAGATGGCGCCCAGGGCGAAGGCAGCGAAAGTCAGCGGCATCTGCCGGCCCAGGCCGTCCAGCTCGCTGACCAGGGTCTTGTGATGGGCGGTGTAGATGGCCCCGGCGCAGAAGAACAGGGTGATCTTGCCGAAGGCATGCATCAGGATCTGCAGGCCGCCGGCATAGGCCGCCGCCGCGGTGGCCAGGCTGGCGGCCAGGCTGACATAGGCCAGCTGGCTGACCGTGGAGTAGGCCAGGCGCCGCTTCAGGTTGTCGCTGTGCATGGCGACCAGCGAGGCCGCGATCATGCTGAAGGCCGCCAGGTAGACGATGGGCATGGCCGAGCCGCTGACCGACAGCAGGTCCAGGCCGAAGATGTACAGGGTGATCTTGAGCACGCAGAAGACGCCCGCCTTGACCACCGCCACCGCGTGCAGCAGCGCGCTGACCGGGGTCGGTGCCACCATCGCGGCCGGCAGCCAGCCATGCAGCGGCATCAGGGCCGCCTTGCCGATACCGAACAGGAACAGCGCGTAGAGGATGCCCAGACCCACCGGGCCGATGTCGGCATGGGCGAGGATGCCGCCGGGGGTGAAGTTGCCGGTGCCGGCGCTGTGCTGGACGATCAGGATGGCCGGCAGCAGCAGGGCCACCGAGGTGGGCAGCAGATAGCCGAGATAGGTGCGTCCGCCGGCCCGGGCCGTGCTGTTGCCCTTGTGCGCGACCAGCGGGTAGGTCGCCAGGGTGAGAATCTCGTAGCCGACGAACAGGGTGAACAGATTGCCGGCCAGGGCAATGCTCTGGGCGCCGGCGATGGACAGGGCCAGAAAGACGAAGAAGCGGGTCTGGTTCTTCTCCTGGGTGCCGCGCAGGTAGCCGGCGGCATAGATCGCGGTGACCGGCCACAGCACGCCGGCCACCAGCGAGAACAGCAGACCCAGCGGCTCCGTCGCCCAGTACAGCGACAGGCCGGCGCCGAAATCGGTGAGCAGCAGGGTGGCCTCGGGCATCTGCTGCAGGGCGATGGCGCTGGCCGCGGTGGCGATGCCGCCGAGCACAGAGACGGCCTCGCGCAGATTCGGCCAGCGGCCGCTCAGCCCGATCAGGACCGCGGTGAGCAGGGGTAGCAGGATGGGCAGGCTGATCATGGGGCGAACAGGGCCTGGGCGGCACCCAGGCTGAGTTGCAGCAGAGGCTGCGGCCAGAGGCCGAACAGCAGGGAGGCGGCGGCAACCAGCAGCATGGGCAGCCGCAGGTGGGCGGCCGGCAGAGCGGGGGCCTGTTCCTGCGTCGGCGCCTGCCAGATCGGCAGCACGATGCGGCCGGTGTAGAGCACCGCGAGCAGGGAGCTGATGGCGAGCGCGACGATGCCGAGGATGGCGCCATCGGCCCAGGCGGCCTGGATCAGTATCCACTTGCCGACGAAGCCCGCGGTCAGCGGCACGCCCAGCAGCGAGGCGGCGCCCAGGCTCAGGCAGACGGCGGTCAGCGGATCGCGCCGGCCGAGGCCGCGCAGCGATTCGATGCGGTCATCCACCAGCGCGGCGCAGGCGATGAACAGGCCACCCTTGGCGATGGCGTGAATCATCAGGTAGAGCCAGGCGGCGGTCACCCCGGCCGGGCTGAGCAGCGCCAGACCCAGCACGATGTAGCCGACCTGGGCGACGCTGGACCAGGCCAGCAGCAGGCTCAGTCGTTGCTGCTGGATGGCGGCCAGGGAGCCGAACAGCATGCCGGCGCAGGCCAGGATCATGAGCAGGGCATCGACATGATGGGCGCCGAGCCAGCCCGCCCCGAGCACGCCGAAGCCGAAGCGGGTCAGGGCATAGATGGAGACCTTGGTGCCGCTGGCGGCGAGGAAGGCGGACACCGCCCCGGGCGCTTCGGCGTACACCCCGGGCAGCCACTGATGCAGCGGGAACAGGGCGCTTTTCAGCGCGAAACCCAGCAGCAGGAAGGCGGCTCCCGCCAGCACCGCCTGGGGCAGCGGGCTGCCGGCCAGACGCGCGGCGATGTCCGCCATGTTGAGGCTGCCGGTGGCCATGTACAGCAGGCCGACCCCGAGCAGCACGAAGCTGCCCCCCAGCGTGCCCAGCATCAGGTACTGGAAGGCGGCGCGCAGGGCGCCGCGGCGCGGCCCGGCGGCGACCAGCGCATAGGTCGACAGCGAGGAAATCTCCAGGAAGACGAAGACATTGAAGGCATCGCCCGTGGCCGCAATGCCGGCCAGGCCGCAGACGCAGAGGCAGAACAGGGCATAGAACAGCGCGGTGCGTGGCGGTCCCAGCTGCGGCAGGGCCTTCGGTGGCAGGCACAGCAGGCTGATCAGGGCGGCGCTCATGATCAGCAGCAGGATCGGCCGGTTGGCGCCGTCCAGTTCCAGGCTGATGCCCAGCGGCCCCTGCCAGCCGCCCAGCGCGCTGCTGCCATCGCCCAGACTGAAGCAGTAGAGCGTGGCGGCGAGACCGCCGGTCATGGCCAGCAGGGCGATCAGCCAGGCGGCGATGCGGCCGCCGACCAGGGCGATGGACGGTGCCGCCAGCAGCGGGATCAGGATCGGCAGGACCAGCGCGTTCACTCAGCCGCCTCCTGCTCCAGAATCTCATCCTCGTCGATGCTGTCATAGGCTTCGTGGATGCGCACGACCAGGGCCAGACCCATCGCCAGGGTGGCGATGCCGACCACGATGGCGGTGAGGATCAGCACATGGGGCAGCGGGTGGGAATACACCGTGTAGCCCTCGGCGAGGATCGGCGCGGTGCCCTCCAGGCGCTTGCCCAGCGAGATGTAGAACACGAAGATCGCGGTCTGGAAGATGGACAGGCCGATCAGGCGCTTGATCAGGTTGTCATAGGCCAGCACGATGTACAGGCCGGTCATCAGCAGGGCCATCGCGGCATAGCCGTTGAACAGGGCCAGACTCATGGTCCGCTCCGGCGCCGTCCGGCGAAGGCATAGAAGATCAGGATCATCACCGCGCCGACGGTCAGGCCGACGCCGAGCTCCACCAGCAGGATGCCCAGATGCTGACCGTGGACCGGATCAGCCGGGTCGATCGCGCTGTAATCCAGGAAGGCCCGGCCGCTCAGCAGGCTGTAGACGCCGACCCCGGCGTAGAGCAGCACCCCCAGCGGAGCCACCCGCAGCAGCCACTGCGGCGGCAGAACCTGGCGGGCCTGATCCAGGCCGAAGACCAGTGCATACAGCACGATACCGGCGGCGAAGATGACCCCGGCCTGGAAGCCGCCGCCGGGACCGTAGTCGCCGTGAAACTGCACGTACAGGGCGAACAGCAGGATCGCCGGCATCAGCTGCTTGGTGACGACGCGCAGGACCGCGGTGCTGCCGCGTGGCTTCATTTGCGGCGCTCCTTCGGACTGCGGCCGCCCCACAGCAGCATCAGCACCGCCATGCCGGCGGTGAAAACCACGGTGACCTCGCCCAGGGTGTCATAGCCCCGATAGCTGGCCAGCACCGAGGTGACCACATTGGGCAGGCCGGTGTCCTGGGGAGACCGGACCAGATAGTGCTCGGTCAGCGGATGCTGATGCACCGGCGTGTCGGCGGAGCCCAGGGCCGGCCAGTCGCTGGCGGCGATCATCAGCAGCACCCCCACCCCCAGGCACAGCACCAGGGCGGCCCGGTGCGGTCCCGGACGCGGCGGACGGTCGGTGTAGTCGGTCAGGGACAGGGCGCTGAGGATCAGCACGGTGCTCACGCCGGCGCCGACAGCGGCTTCGGTGAAGGCGACATCGACCGCATCCAGCAGCACGAACAGGCAGGCGGTCGCGAGGCTGTAGATGCTGCTCATCATTGCGGCCACGAACAGGTTGCGCAGGCGTGCCATGGTCACGGCGATGATCAGCATGGAGCCCAGCAGGAAGGCGTTGACCAGCAGAATGCCCGTTTCGCTCACTCGTCAGCCTCCTCGATGTTGCCGAGCGGGCGGCGGCCGTCAGTCATGGCGGCCTGGGCCAGGGCATGGCCGGCGGTGGGCGAGGTCAGCAGCAGGAACAGCAGGATCAGCAGCAGCTTGGCGGTCACCAGGTTGACCCCGGAAAACAGGATCAGGCCCAGCAGCATGAAGCCGGCCCCGGCCGTATCCGTCATGCTGGCGGCATGGGTGCGGGAATAGAAATCCGGCAGCCGCATCAGGCCAAGCGCGCCGGTGATCAGTACCAGCGAGCCCAGCAGCAGGCAGGCATTGGCGAGCAGCATCTGCATCAGCGTTGCTGCTCGCGATTGATCAGGCCATGGCCGAGATCGCCGAAGTTCATGTATTTGAGCACCGCGACGGTGCCGATGAAGTTGATCAGCGCATAGACCAGGGCGATATCGAGGAATTCCGGCCGGCCCATGACGAAGCCGAGCACCGCGATGAACAGCACGGTCTTGGTGCCGAAGCTGTTGGCGGCGAGGATGCGGTCATAGGGGCCGGGGCCCAGCAGCGCGCGCAGCAGCGCGAGGCTCATGGCCACCAGGACCGCGATCAGGGCTGCGATGAGCATCAGTCCTCCAGCCGCACCGCCCGCGGCACCATCGGGCCCTCGTGCAGTTCCGTCATGAAGCCTGTTTCCAGGGCGTGGATGCGCATGCGCCGGTCCTCGACATCCAGGGTCAGGGTGCCCGGGGTGAGCGTGATGGAATTGGCCAGGATGGTGCGCACGATGTCCTGCTCCAGCGGCGTGTCCACATAGGCGGTGATCGGTTCCACCGGGCGGCCTGACAGGATGATCCGCGCCACCGCCCAGTTGGAGCGCAGGGTCTCCCAGGTCAGCAATAGCCAGTAGCGCGGCATCCGCGGCCACAGGTGATGCGGATGGCTCTCATGATCGATGATGTCCATGCGCCGGCACAGCCAGCAGACCAGCGCACAGCAGGCCAGGCCGAAGCTCAGCAGCAGGGCGGTGTAATGTCCGGACAGGACCAGCCAGAAGACGCCGAGGCTGGCCATAAGGCTCAGTAGATGCACGCTTTTCGCTTCGCAAATCCGATGCGGCACTATGCTATGGCTGAAGCCGCCGCGCAATCATGCGGAAGCCGCAAACGCGCTATGATGCGCGGCTTTGGCCCCGCGGTGGGCAACGCATATAAATAGGTATGGAAATGGCACAGGACAAGAATCTGACCCGGGTCAGCCATCAGGTGACGCCGGCCGAGCGGGCGGCGAAAAATGGTCATGCCGGCGCAGTGATCTGGCTGACCGGGCTGTCCGGCTCCGGCAAGTCGACCCTGGGCATGGCGCTGGAAAATGCCCTGCACGAGCGTGGCAAGCAGGTCTATGTGCTGGACGGCGACAACGTGCGCTTCGGTCTGAATGCGGACCTGGGCTTCTCGCCCGAAGATCGCACGGAGAACATCCGTCGCATCGGCGAGGTGGCCAATCTGATGGCCCAGGCCGGCCTGATCTGCATCACCGCCTTCATCTCTCCCTACCGGGAAGATCGGGAGCGGGCCCGCAAGGCCGCCGGCGACCGCTTCATCGAGGTCTACGTCAAGGCCGACGTGGCGACCTGCGAGGAGCGCGACCCCAAGGGCCTGTACAAGAAAGCCCGGGCGGGGGAGATTCCGGAGTTCACCGGCATTTCCGCGCCGTATGAAGCGCCCGATGCCGCGGAACTGGTCATCGATACCCGCGAGCCCTTCGAGGAGTGCCTGGAGCAGCTCACCGCCTTCGTGCTGGAGCGGGTCAAGGTCTGAGCGGTGGCGGGATGGGCGTCTTGCTGACCCCGCGCCGCTTCATAAGCAGGGCTTAAGCTTCGCTCGGCATTCTGGCGGTTTGCCCGGACCGCTCACGATGACCAGCGCTCATGCATATACCCACGATCTGGTGGGCTACAGCGCCATAGCCCTGTTTCTGCTGGCTTATTTGATGGTGATGCTGGAAGACGTCCTGCATCTGCGCAAGTCAAAGCCCATGATGCTCGCGGCCGGCCTGATCTGGGCGCTGATCGCTTGGGCAACGCGCGAATCCGCGCCGGGCGCGGCGGCCGAGGCGCTACGCCACAACCTGCTGGAATTCGCCGAGCTGTTCCTGTTCCTGCTGGTCGCGATGACCTACATCAACGCCCTGCAGGAGCGCCAGGCCTTCGACGCCCTGCGATCGCGTCTGGCCGGCTTGGGCCTGAGTTTCCGGCAGATGTTCTGGCTGACCGGGCTGCTGGCGTTTTTCCTTTCTGCCGTGGCGGACAATCTGACCACCGCGCTGGTCATGGTGGCGATCGTGCTGGCCGTGGGTGCGGGCAACCGTCGTTTCATCACGCCCTGCTGCGTCAACATCGTGGTGGCGGCCAATGCGGGTGGCGCTTTCTCACCCTTCGGCGACATCACCACGCTGATGGTCTGGCAGGCCGGAAAGCTGGAGTTCCTCAGCTTTTTCAGCCTGTTCGTGCCTGCGATGGTCAACGCCATCGTGCCGGCTCTGATCATGCATCCCTTCCTGCCCCGTGGGGACCTGGATCGGGGCGCAAGGCCGATGCCGATGAAAAAGGGCGCGCGCCGGATCATGCTGCTGTTCGTGCTCACCATCGTGACGGCGGTCGGTTTTCACGCCATCCTGGACCTGCCGCCGGCGGCCGGCATGATGTGCGGCCTGGCCTACTTGCAGCTGTTCGGCCACTACCTGCGGCGGCGCGAATTGCATCAGCTGCGGGATGACGGCAGCGACATCGGCGATGTCGTGCCTTTCGATGTCTTCCGCAAGGTGGCCCAGGCCGAATGGGACACCCTGCTGTTCTTCTACGGCATCATCATGGCGGTCGGGGGGCTGGGTTTTCTGGGCTATCTGTCGCTGAGCTCGGGATATCTCTACGGTGAGCTGGGTCCGACGGCCGCCAATGTGCTGGTGGGCCTGCTGTCGGCGCTTGTCGACAACATTCCGGTCATGTTCGCGGTGCTGAGCATGGACCCGCTGATGTCCCAGGGTCAGTGGTTGCTGGTCACCCTGACGGCCGGTGTGGGCGGCAGCTTGCTGGCCGTGGGGTCCGCGGCCGGAGTGGCGTTGCTGGGTCAGGCACGCGGCTACTACAGCGTCTTCAGCCATCTGCGCTGGACGCCTGCCATCGCACTGGGGCTGGCCGCGAGCATTGCCGCACATTTCTGGATCAATGCCGCCGCCTTTGCCGCCGGGGCATGATCCCGGCGCAGACTCTTAAGCTGGCCCTAAGCTCCAGCGCATACCGTAAACCTGGACCTCTACCGGAGCGATCAGGATGAATCCCAAACTCAATGCCAGCGTCACCCACTCGGGCCAACCGCCTCACCTGCCGGCGGCGCGTCTGCCGGACCTCGACATGGACCTGAATTCCCCTGCCATACTGGGCATGATGGATTTCAGCAACGAGCAACCGCTACGGGTGTCGCTTCGGATCGGCGCGGAGACCGCCCGGCAGCTATTCGAGGCCAGTCATGCCTGCAGCATGCTGGTGGAGAACGCGGACGGTGACCTGCAAGGGGTGCTGAGCCGGGCTGACGTGTTCGACAGCAAGGCGCTGAGTCTGGCCAGTCGATCGCGCCAGGCGTTTTCAGAACTGGAAGTGGGCGAGCTGATGACCCCGCTGGCCCGGATTGGCCGCATCGGCCTGCGCGAGACCTGCCAGGCCAGCCTCGGCGAGGTCCTGGCCACCATGGAGGCACTGGGCGAACGCCTGCTGCTGGTCATGGGCGGGCAGCAGGACCCCGAAACTGTCTGCGGCCTCTTCTCCACCGAACGTCTGAGCCGGCTGCTGCATCGCGATGTGACCAGCAGCTGGCGAGCGGGCAGCTTCGCGGATCTGGAGCAGCGCCTGGTTCCGGTGGATCTGGAGTAGTGCGTGCGGGTGCTCCTGGTCGAGGATGATGAGCTGCTGGGGGATGGCATCCAGGCCGGGCTGGCGCTGAACGGCTTCCAGGTGGACTGGTTGCGCGACGGCCTGCAGGCGCAGGCGGCCGTGGCCCAGGCCGATTTCGACCTGCTGGTCCTGGATCTGGGGCTGCCTCACATAGATGGGCTGAGCGTCCTACGCGGGATGCGTGAGCGGCAGATCGGCCTGCCCTGCCTCATACTCACGGCGCGGGATGCGGTGGGTGATCGGGTGGCCGGGCTGGATGCCGGAGCGGATGACTATCTGGTCAAGCCGTTCGCCCTGGAAGGGGTGGCGAGACTGACCGGGCTGCTCAATCAGCTCCTGCGCCTGGCTCAGCTGGAACATGGCGGCCTGCCGCGCACCGACGACATCGACCCTTTGCGCTGCTGTACACAACTGTGCGAGGAACTGGCTGCTCAGGTCGGGCCACGCGGGCCTAGGCTGAAAGTCGAAGGGCGGGCGGCGCGCCTGGCCGCCACGCACGAGGCCAGTCTGCGCATGGCTCTGAGCAATCTGCTGCACAATGCAATTGCGCACTCCCCGGCGGATGGCGAGATCTGCCTGCGCCTGCACGAGGACGCCGGCCTGCTGAGACTGTGCGTGCTGGATCAGGGGCCGGGTCTGCCACCGGAGGCCGGCGAACTCGTGGTACAGCGTTTTTATCGTGCGCCCGGCGCCAGCGGTTCCGGCAGCGGCCTGGGGCTGGCCATCGTCGAGCGCATCGCCTGTCTGCTCGGCGGTCGGCTGCTGTTGTCCACACCGGCGGACGGCCGCGGCCTGTGCGCCTGCCTGGAACTGCCGCGCGCCGCGGACGGTCAGTCCGGCGCCAGTGCATCGCGTAGGGCGTAGATCAGTTCCAGGGCATCGCGCGGGCTCAATTCGTCCGGATTGATGTCACGCAAGCGTGCCTCGACGACGGATTCGGCGGCGCTGGCCGGCGCATCGAACAGGCCCATTTGCGGCGCCGCGCCGGCCTGTGCCGCGGCCTGCGCCTCGAGCTGCTGCAGATGCGCCCGCGCCCGGTTCAGCACCGGCCGGGGCACCCCGGCCAGACGGGCCACCTGCAGGCCGTAGCTGCGGTTGGCGGGGCCTTCCTTGACCCGGTGCAGGAAGATCAGCTCCTCGCCATGTTCGGTGGCATCCAGATGCACATTGGCTACCCCGGGCAGTTCCTCGGCCAGGGTGATCAGTTCGAAGTAGTGGGTGGCGAACAGGGTGAAGGCGCCGATGCGGTCCAGCTCCTCGGCCGCCGCGCGGGCCAGCGACAGGCCGTCGTAGGTGCCGGTGCCGCGGCCGATCTCGTCCATCAGCACCAGGGAGCTGGCGCTGGCGTTGTGCAGGATCTCGGCGGTTTCCTGCATCTCGACCATGAAGGTGGAGCGGCCGGAGGCCAGATCGTCGCCAGCGCCAATGCGGGTGAAGATGCGATCCACCGGACCGATCTCGGCCGCGTCGGCCGGCACGTAGCTGCCGATGTGGGCGAGCAGCACGATCAGCGCGCACTGGCGCATGTAGGTGGACTTGCCGCC
>JBFJTN010000134.1:0-9901 GCA_041625325.1 Oceanococcus sp.
CATCGGCCTCGCCCTCGCCCGCCCACATGGCGGCGAACACGTCCTTGGCGATCTTGCCGGAGATGGTGTTGTCGATGACCCGGCGCAGCAGGCCGGCCAGGGCGGCCTCCGACACCCGGCTCTCGCGGACTTCCAGCGCCGCCTCGTTGAGCGCGGCGCTGAGCTCGCCGTTCATCCAGTTGGCGGCCAGACGCACATGCTCGGCGCCCAGCTCGCCCACCAGGGATTCGAAGTAATCCGCCATGTCACGATCGCCGGCCAGCGCCTCGGCCAGCTCATCGCCAAGCTCGAAGTCGGCAGCGAAGCGGGCGGCGCGGGCATCCGGCAGCTCCGGCAGGCCGGCCCGGATGCTCTCGACGAATTCGGCATCGCAGACCACCGGCAGCAGGTCGGGATCGGGGAAGTAGCGATAATCCATCGCCTCTTCCTTGCTGCGCATGGTCCGGGTCTCGCCCTTGTCCGGGTCGAACAGACGGGTCTCCTGCTCCACCGTGCCGCCCGATTCCAGCACCTCGATCTGGCGCTCGACCTCGAACTCGATCGCCTTTTCCACGAAGCGGAAGGAATTCAGGTTCTTGGTCTCGGTGCGGGTGCCCAGCTCGGCCTGACCGACCGGGCGCACGGAGACATTGGCATCACAGCGGAAGGAGCCTTCCTGCATGTTGCCATCGCAGATCTCCAGGTAACGCACCAGGGCGTGCAGCTTCTTCAGGTAGGCCACGGCCTCGCCGGCCGAGCGCAGGTCCGGCTCGCTGACCACCTCGATCAGCGGCGTGCCCGCCCGGTTCAGGTCCACCCCGGTGGCCTCGGCGAAGCCCTCGTGCACGGACTTGCCCGCATCCTCTTCCAGGTGGGCGCGCAGGATGCGGATGGTCTTGCTGGCGCCGTCGGCCGCCGGAATCTGCAGCTGGCCATGCGCCACGATGGGCAGCTCGTACTGCGAGATCTGGTAGCCCTTGGGCAGGTCCGGATAGAAATAATGCTTGCGCGCGAACACGCAGCGCTCGGCGATCTGGGCATCCACCGCCAGGCCGAACTTCACCGCCATGGCCACGGCCTGGGCATTGAGCACCGGCAGCACGCCGGGCAGGCCCAGGTCGATGCCGCAGGCCTGGCTGTTGGGCGCCGCGCCATAGGCGGTGGACGCGCCGGAGAAGATCTTGCTGCGGGTCTTCAGCTGGACGTGCACTTCCAGCCCGATGACGACTTCCCAGCCGGGATACTGGCTCATCGGGCCACCTCCGGACGCTGCAGATGCCAGTCGCTGTGGCGCTGATAGGCGTGCGCCGCCGACAGCAGACGGGCCTCGCCGAAGCGCGGCCCGATCAGCTGCACGCCCACCGGCAGGCCTTCGACCAGACCGCAGGGCATGGACAGGGCGGGCAGGCCGGCCAGGTTGGCGGCGATGGTATAGATATCGTTCAGATACATGGCCACCGGGTCGGCGGTCTTCTCGCCCAGGCGGAAGGCCGGCGCCTGGGTGGTCGGGCCGATCACCAGATCGACCTGGCCGAAGGCGCGCTCGAAGTCCTGCGCGATCAGCTGGCGCACCTTCTGCGCCTGCAGGTAGTAGGCATCGTAATAGCCATGCGAAAGCACATAGGCGCCGATCATGATGCGCCGCTGCACCTCGCGACCGAAGCCTTCGCCACGCGAGCGGCGGTACAGGTCGGCCAGATTCTCGGGCTTCTCGCAGCGGTAGCCGTAGCGCACGCCGTCGAAGCGGGCCAGATTGGACGAGGCCTCGGCCGGCGCCACCACGTAGTAGGTCGGCACCGACAGGGTCGAACTGGGCAGGCTGATGTCGACGATCTCGGCGCCCAGCTTCTGGTATTCGGCGATGGCCGACTCCACCGCGGCGCCGGTGGCCGCATCCAGGCCGTCGGCGAAGTACTCGCGCGGCCTGCCCAGCTTCAGACCGGCCAGCGGCTGATCCAGGGCCGCCACATAGTCCGGCACCGCTTCCTGGGCGGAGGTCGAATCCCGCTCGTCGAAGCCGGCCATGGCCTGCAGCATGAAGGCCAGGTCTTCCGCGCTGCGGGCGAAGCCACCGGCCTGATCCAGGCTGGAGGCGAAGGCGATCATGCCCCAGCGCGAACAGCGGCCGTAGGTCGGCTTCAGGCCGGTCAGGCCGGTCAGCGCCGCCGGCTGACGGATCGAGCCGCCGGTATCCGTGCCGCTGGCCAGCGGGGCCAGACCGGCCGCCACCGCGGCCGCGGAACCGCCGGAGGAGCCGCCTGGCACGCGCGCATGATCCCAGGGATTCTTCACCGGACCGTAGTAGCTGGTTTCATTGGACGAGCCCATCGCGAACTCGTCCATGTTGGACTTGCCCAGGCTGACCGCGCCGGCCGCTGCCAGACGCTCGACCACGGTGGCGCTGTAAGGGGCGATGAAATTGTCCAGCATCTTCGAGCCGCAGCTGGTTTTCACCCCTTCGGTCAGGAAGATGTCCTTGTGGATCAGCGGGATGCCGGTTAGCGGGCCGGCGGTGCCGGCGGCCAGCGCCGCATCGGCCCGCTGCGCGGCGGCCAGCGCCGCGTCCGCCGTCACCGTGATCATCGCGTTGAGATCCGGATCCAGGGTCTCGATCCGCTGCAGGAAGTGGCGGGTCAGCTCCAGCGCCGAAAAGGAACGGGCGCGCAGGCCGTCGGCCAGCGCCCGGACAGACAGGGTATGCATGCCGGCTTACTCGATGACGCGGGGAACGAGGTAATGTCCTTCGGCGGCCGCCGGCGCCAGGGCCTGGAAGGCCTCGCGGTCGGGGCTTTCGCTGACCTCGTCCGGGCGCAGCCGCTGCACCATGTTCAGCGGATGGGCCATCGCTTCGACCCCGGCCGTGTCGGCCGCCTGCAGCTGATCGACCAGGGCGAGGATATTCGACAATTCGCCTGCGTAGACCGGCAAATCTTCAGCGGTGACGACCAGGCGGGCCAATTCGGCCACGCGGCGCACCTGCTCGGCATCCAGACTCATTGGATATCCCGTGACAAGAACGACAAGGGCGCGAAACCTACCATATTCCGTGCCTTGCCCAAAGTCCCCCACATTGCTAAATTCCCCGCCTTTGCGACCTTGCATTCCTTTGCGCCCCATCGGCGACCTTCCCCTATGTTCAATCAGTTAAGCGGTCTGTTCGTGAACGACCTGTCCATCGACCTGGGCACGGCGAACACGCTGATCTACGTTCGCGGCGAAGGCATCGTGCTGAACGAACCTTCGGTCGTCGCCATCCGGACGGATTCGCGCGGTGGCAAGCGGATCGAGGCGGTGGGGCTGGATGCCAAGCGCATGCTCGGCCGCACCCCGAACAATGTCTCGACCATCCGTCCGCTCAAGGACGGGGTCATCGCCGACTTCACCGTGACGGAGAAGATGCTGCAGCACTTCATCCGCAAGGTGCATTCGCAGCGCCTGTTCCGGCCGCTGACCCGGGTCATCATCTGCGTGCCCTACGGCTCCACCCAGGTGGAGCGCCGCGCGATCCGCGAGTCGGCCGCCAATGCCGGAGCCAAGAAGGTGCAGCTGATCGACGAGCCGGTGGCGGCGGCGATCGGCGCCGGCATCCCGGTGGGCGAAGCCCGCGGCTCCATGGTGCTGGATATCGGCGGCGGCACCTCCGAGGTGGCCGTGCTGTCGATGAACGGCATCGTCTATGCCGAGTCCGTGCGCATCGGCGGCGACCGCTTCGACGAGGCCATCGTCAGCTACGTGCGCCGGCAGTACAACATGCTGATCGGCGAGACCACCGCCGAGCGCATCAAGCAGGAGATCGGCACCGCCTTCCCCGGCCATGAGGTGCGCGAGATCGACGTGGTCGGGCGGCATCTTTCCGCCGGCGTGCCACGCAGCTTCACCCTGAATTCCAACGAGATCCTCGACGCCCTGCAGGAACCGCTGGCGCAGATCGTCGCCGCCTGCAAGGTGGCCCTGGAATCGACCCCGCCGGAGCTGGGCTCCGACGTGGCCGACCGCGGCATCGTGCTGACCGGCGGCGGCGCCCTGCTGCGTGACCTGGACAAGCTGATTTCCGAGGAAACCGGCCTGCCGGTCATTATCGCCGACGATCCGCTGACCTGCGTCGCCCGCGGCGGCGGCACCCTGCTGGAAATGGGCAACGAAAAAGCCAACAGCTTCATCCTCGATTAGCGCAAAATGCGCGACGGGCGGCAGCGTCAGACCCTCACGGCAGGGCCGCAGACGCCGCGGCGGACTTCGTATTTTTTCCAGCAATTTCATGCCGTTGCAGCGCCTGACAGCGACTTCGCCGGGCAGGTTTTGAGACAGCAGATTCGTTTTCCCGGCTAAGCCGTTGCTGACAAAGCAGTTTTCCTCCATGCTTGGGGGTATCGCATGAGGCACGGCGACCGGGTGGAGACTCAGGGGTGAGCGGGTACCAATTCGACGACAATGCGAAGCCGATCTTCTCGCGCGGCCCTCTGCTTGTCCTGAAGCTGGGGCTGGTCGGCACGCTGTCCGCCGGGCTGATGTTTCTCGGCGTCAATGAGTCCCGCAGCCTCGACCCTCTGCGCGATGGCATCGCCCTGGCCCTGACCCCGGTCCTGTGGATCAGCGACATGCCGCGGCAGCTCAACGAACTCACCGACCATGTGCGCAGCCGCGAATCCCTGCTGGCGGAAAACTCCACCCTGCAGCACGAACACCTGCGCCTGAACGCGCGCCTGCAGCGCCTGGCCACGCTGGAAGAGGAAAACCGGCGCATGCGCGCCATGCTGGC
Organism: Oceanococcus sp.; assembly: GCA_041625325.1. Classification (GTDB taxonomy): domain Bacteria; phylum Pseudomonadota; class Gammaproteobacteria; order Nevskiales; family Oceanococcaceae; genus Oceanococcus. The sequence continues at coordinate 4,739 of JBFJTN010000134.1, forward strand.
CTCCAGCAAGGACCTGCATCACGCCGTGATGCTGGCGGAGATCCAGTCCACCAGCCTGGATCCGTATCAGCAGCGCATCCGCATCAATCGCGGCAAGGTCGATGGCGTGTTCGACGGGCAGGCCCTGATCGACGCCCACGGCATCATGGGCCAGGTCATCGAGGTCACGCCCTACTCCGCCACCGCGGTGCTGATCACCGACGAGAGCCAGGGCGTACCGGTAGAGGTGAATCGCAACGGCCTGCGCACGGTGGCCCATGGCAGCGGCTCGATGCAGCTGGACCTGCCCTTCCTGCCGGCCAACTCCGATATCCAGAAGGGCGACCTGCTGGTCAGCTCCGGCCTTGGCGGCAAATATCCGCCCGGCTATCCCGTGGCCTACGTGGACAGCATCGAACACCATCCGGGCGAACACTTCCTGAAGATCAAGGCGACACCGGCCGCGCGCATCCTGCACGGCCGCGAAATCCTGCTGGTGCGCAAGGACGCCGCCTCCCCCACCACGGCCCAGCTGATCGACCCGGCCGCGGAACCGGGCCGCGTGGCTTCCGCGGACTAGCCCGGCCATGGCGAGTGTCGGCTGGGTCGGCGCGCTGACGGCGTTGCTCGCCGCCCTGATTCTGACGGCCCTGCCCCTGCCCCAGGCGCTGGCCATCGGACGCCCCGCCCTGGTGCCCCTGATTCTGGCCTATCTGTGCCTCAGCACACCGCGGCGCTTCGGCATCTTCTGGGGTTTCTCCCTGGGCCTGGTGCTGGATGTCACCCACTCGACGGCGCTGGGCCAGCACGCGCTGGCGCTGAGCCTGCTGGCCTATCTGCTACTCAAGCTGCGCGACACCCTGCAGCTGTTCGGCGCCTTCCAGCAGATGCTGGTGCTGGCGCCGCTGTGGGCCGCTTACCAGGGCCTGCTGCTCTGGCTGGACGGCCATGTGGGCCAGTCCATCGAGCCGGACTGGCGCTGGATTCCGGCCGCCAGCACGGCCCTGCTGTGGCCGCTGATCTGTGGCTACTTTGCATTGGTGGACCGGCCCCAGCATCATAGCGTCTGAGGCAGCCGGCGCAGGCCGTGCCTCGCCGCTTTCCGAGGAATCGCTTCACACCACATGCCGGGCGCCGCGTTCAAGAACACCTACCAGGAGAGGCGTGGCTTTCTCACCCGGGTGGGCCTTGCTGGCGGGATCGCCCTGATTCTGGTCGGCATCCTGATCACTCGCCTGTTCCAGCTGCAGACCGTGCAACACGAGTATTTCGTGACCCGCTCGGACGAAAATCGCATGCGGGTGCTGCCCATCCCCAGCGTGCGCGGTCTGATCCACGACCGCAACGGCGTGGTGCTGGCGGAAAATCTGCCGGCCTACCGGCTGGAGCTGGTGCCGGAACAGGTGCCGGATCTCGCCGCCAGCCTGGACAGCCTCGCCGCACTGGTGCCGATCAGCGAGCAGGAGCGCGAACGCTTCCTCGCCCGTGCGGCCTCCTCGCCACGTTTTGACCGCATCCCCCTGAAGCTCAATCTCAATCAGGAGGATGTGGCCCGCATCGAGGTCAATCGCCAGCGCCTGCCCGGCGTCCATGTCAGGGCCAGCCTGACCCGCAACTATCCGCTGGGCTCGCTGACCGCCCATCTGATCGGCTACGTCGGCGGCATCACCACCCGCGATCTGGAGCGGGTCGATGCGGAGCTGTATCGTGGCGCCTCCTACATCGGCAAGACCGGCATCGAATACCAGTACGAGGAACTGCTGCACGGCGCACCGGGACGCCAGCTGGTGGAGGCGAACGCGGTGGGCCGCCGCCTGCGCGAGCTGGAGTACACCCGACCTACGCCCGGCAAGACCCTGTACCTGACCATCGACGCCCGCCTGCAGAAAGTGGCCGCGGAGGCCTTCGAGGGACGCAATGGCGCCGCCGTCGCGATCGGGATTCCGGATGGCGACATCCTGGCCATGGTCTCGGTGCCCAGCTTCGAGCCCAGCCAGTTCATCGACGGCATCAGCCATCGCAACTACCGCGCGCTGATCGAAAACCCGGACCGCCCGCTGTTCCATCGCGCGATCCAGGGCCAGTACCCGCCCGGCTCCACGGTGAAACCCCTGATGGCCCTGGCCGGTCTGCACCATGAAGTCTACCGGGCCCAGACCCGGGTGCATTGCCCGGGCTTTTACCAGCTGCCGGAGAACAGCCGCAAGCACCGCGACTGGAAGCGGCGCGGCCATGGCAGCATGAACCTGCACGAGGCCATCGCCCAGTCCTGCGATGTCTACTTCTATGACCTCGCCCACCAGCTGGAGATCGACCGCATCCATGACTTCCTGGAGCAGTTCGGCCTGGGACGCCCGACCGGCATCGACCTGCCGAATGAGAACGGCGGCCTGCTGCCTTCGCGGGCCTGGAAAAAGCGCGCTCGCGGAGAGTCCTGGTTCCCGGGGGAAACCCTGAACATCGGCATCGGGCAGGGCTTCATGCTGACCACCCCGCTGCAACTGGCCCTGGCCACCGCCCGTATCGCCAGTCGCGGTGGCGGCGCCAGACCCCATCTGCTGCACAGCGTGGAAACGGTGGGCAGCGGGCGCAGGGAAAAGCTGAGCAGCCCGCCTCTGCCCGCGATCAGCGGCAGCTCGGAGCGTGACTGGCTGGCGATACACGAGGCCCTGGTCGCGGTGCTGCATGGCGCCACCGGCACGGCCAAGCAGGTGGGCGCGGATGCCCCCTACCGCTTCGCCGGCAAGACCGGCACGGCCCAGGTGGCCGGCCTGTCGCAGGAGGATGACAAGGCCCCGCAGCTGCAGGATGTGCCCAAGCACCTGCGCGACCACAGCCTCTTCGTGGCCTACGCACCGGCCGATGCGCCACGCATCGCGGTGGCGGCGATCGCCGAACACAGCGGCAGCGGCAGCGCGGTCGCCGCCCCCATCGTCCGGCGCATCCTGGATGCTGCGCTGGGGGTCGCGCCGCGGCCGAGTCCCGCGCCGGAGCCGACCCCATGATGCTGCAGGATGCCGGCCCCTCCCGCGGCCTCGCCCGGCTGCATCTGGACGCGCCGCTGCTGCTGCTGATCCTGCTGCTGCTCGGCATCGGCCTGATCACCGTGTACAGCGCCACCGGCGAGAACCAGGCCATGCTGCTGGCCCAGACCAAACGGGTCGGGGTGGGCCTGCTGGCACTGATCATCGTCGCCCAGTGCCCGCCGGACTGGTTCCGCACCCTGACACCCTGGGCCTATGTGGCCGGCCTGGCGATGCTGCTCGCCGTGCCCCTGCTGGGCGACACGTCCAAGGGTGCGCAGCGCTGGCTGGACCTGGGATTCCTGCGCTTCCAGCCTTCCGAGCTGATGAAGTTCGCCGTGCCGCTGGCGGTCGCCAGCTTTCTGCACGAGCGGCGCCTGCCGCCAAGCCTGATCGCGATCGCGATCAGCGCGGTGATCATCGCCCTGCCCAGCGCCATGATCGCGCGGCAGCCCGATCTGGGCACGGCCCTGCTGGTGATCAGCGCCGGCGCCCTCGCCCTGTACTTCGCCGGCCTGCGCTGGCGCTTCATGCTGGCCTGCCTGGCCCTGGCCGCGGCGGCGGCGCCGCTGCTCTGGTCCCAGATGCACGAGTATCAGAAGCGGCGGGTCATGACCCTGCTTGATCCCGCTTCCGACCCCAGCGGCGCGGGCTATCACATCATCCAGTCCAAGATCGCGATCGGCTCGGGCGGCTGGGAAGGCAAGGGCTGGCTGCAGGGCACCCAGGCCCGTCTGGATTTCCTGCCGGAAGCCAACACCGACTTCATCTTCGCGGTCTTCGCCGAGGAATTCGGCCTGCTCGGCGTGCTGGGGCTGATGGCCGTCTACCTGCTCATCGTCGGGCGCGGCCTGTATATCGCCAGCCGGGCGCAGGACACCTTCGCCCGCCTGGTGGTGAGCAGCCTGAGCCTGACCTTTTTCATCTATGTCTTCGTCAACATCGGCATGGTCATCGGCCTGCTGCCCGTGGTCGGGGTGCCCCTGCCGCTGGTCAGCTACGGCGGCACCTCCATGGTCACCCTGCTGGCCAGCTTCGGACTGATCATGTCGATACACACCCACCGCCGACTCTGGACCGCCTGATGCGACTGCTCAGCTTCTCCGCCCTGCTCCTCACCAGCCTCTGCGCCAGTGCGGACTATTCCACCCATCCGAAAGCCGCCGGCCTGATCGACGAACTGGTGGCCAGCGGCGGCTATCAGCGGGCCGAGCTGGTCGCCTTGCTGCGCGCGGCGCAGCGCCGCCCGGCGCTGATTGAAAGCGAGCGCAAGGCACCGGAAAAAACCCGCACCTGGCCGGAATACCGCGCCATCTTCCTGCAGCCGGACCGGATCGAGGGCGGCGTGGCCTATCTGCGCGAGCACGCCGACAGTTTCGAGCGCGCCGAGGCCCGCTTCGGGGTGCCGGCGGCGCTGATTGCCGCCATCATTGGCGTCGAAACCCGCTACGGCGGCTATACCGGCCCCCACCGGGTACTGGATTCGCTGGCCACCCAGGGCTTCGAGCATCCCAGCCGCTCGCCCTTCTTCTTCAGCGAGTTCCGCGAGTTCCTGCTGCTCTGCAAGGAACGCGACCTGGATCCGCTGACGGTCAGCGGCTCCTATGCGGGGGCCATGGGCCTGCCCCAGTTCATGCCAAGCAACTATCGGCGCCTGGCCCTGGACTTCGACAACAATGGCGAAATCAACCTGTGGACCCCGGCAGACGCGATCGGCAGTGCCGGCCATTACCTGACCCGCTACCTCGGCGAAGGACGCGACTGGCAGCGCGGCCAGCCGGTGGCCTACCCGGTCGATCTGAAGCGCCCGGAAACCCTGGACTTCAATGCCCGGCGTCCGGAACAGCGCTGGGCCGAACTGCGCGATCAGGTCAGCGGCCTGCCGGCCGCCCTGCGCCCCGAACAGGCGGTGGGCCTGCTCAGCCTGGACCGGGGTCAGGATCAGGAATACTGGCTGGCGCTGCCCAATTTCTACAGCATCATGTCCTACAACCCGCGGGTGTACTACGCCATGGCCGTGCATCAGCTCAGCCAGGCCATCGCCAGCGCGGCCGGGCGCCCGCACTGATGCATGTCCTGCTGCTGGCCGGCCTGAGCCTGCTGCTGCTCGGCGGCTGCAGCAGCCGGGGGCCGCTGATCCAGGAGCAGGACAGTGCGCCGC
>JBFJTN010000135.1:0-9618 GCA_041625325.1 Oceanococcus sp.
ACACCAGCAGCGCCCCGAGCAGGAACAGAATGCGATTCCGCAGTTCCTGCAGGCGACCGAAATCCGGCAATGGTCCTTGCTTCGCCATGGTGTCCCTTAGCTCACCGAGCCGCCCGCGGCTTCGATGGCGGCTTTGGCGCCGGCAGTCACCGGCACACCCTCAATCTTGACCGCTTCGGTCAGTTCGCCGGCCTTGATGATCTTCACCAGCTCGGCGCTGTTGCTGATCACGCGGGCCTTCTTCAGGGCTTCGATGGTGACCGGCTCGGCAGCCAGCTTGTTCAGGGCATCCAGGCGCACTTCCGCGCGCAAGCCGGCCTTGGCGGAATTGAAACCGCGCTTGGGCAGGCGGCGCTGCAGCGGCATCTGACCGCCTTCGAAGCCGACCTTGGTGTAGCCGCCGGAACGCGACTTCTGGCCCTTGACCCCGCGGCCACAGGTCTTGCCCGTGCCCGAACCGGTGCCACGGCCCACCCGCTTGGCGGCCTTGCGCGAGCCCGCTGCGGGCTTCAGATCGTCCAATCGCATAGTCATTATCCCGTGCCGCTTACGCGGACACTTCCTCGACGTTCAACAGATAGCGAACCTTGTTCACCATCCCGAGATTTTCCGGGGTCGCCACCCGCTCCACCGTGTGGTGCATGCGACGCAGACCCAGGCCACGCACACAAGCCTTGTGCGCTTCCAGGCGGCCATTGACGCTCTTGACCAGCGTCAGCCGCAGCATCTTTTCCTTTGCCTTCGCCATCTTCGATTTCCTCAGGCCACGTCGGTGCCGAGCAGCTCGGCCACCGTCTTGCCACGCTTGGCGGCGATGTATTCCGGATCGTGAATCGCGGTCAGCGCGTTGATGGTGGCGCGCACGACGTTGATCGGGTTACGCGAACCGTAGGACTTGGCCAGCACGTTGTGTACCCCGGCCACTTCCAGCACGGCGCGCATGGCGCCGCCCGCGATGACGCCGGTACCTTCCGAAGCCGGGCGCATGAACACCTGGGTCGCGCCATGACGGCCGATGATCCGGTGCTGGATGGTGTCGCCCTTGAGCGCCACGTCCACCATGTTGCGACGGGCCTTCTCCATCGCCTTCTGGATCGCCACCGGCACTTCACGGGCCTTGCCGTAGCCGTAACCGACCCGGCCGGAACCGTCACCAACCACGGTCAGGGCGGTGAAGCTGAAGATGCGGCCACCCTTGACCACCTTGGCGACACGGTTCACCGCGACCAGCTTTTCCTGCAGATCGCTTTGCGTGTCGTTGTCTTGCTGTTGTCTAGCCATAGTCGATTCCTCAGAACTGCAGGCCGGCTTCGCGCGCCGCATCGGCCAGCGCCTTCACGCGGCCGTGGTAACGGAAGCCCGAGCGGTCGAAAGCCACGGTGTCGACACCGATTGCCTTGGCCTTGGCCGCGATCGCAGCGCCCACCTTGGCGGCCGCCTCGACATTGCCGGTGGATTTCAGGCCGTCCTTCACGTCGGCCTGCACGGTGGACACGCTGGCCAGCGTCGCACCGGATTCCGGCGCGATGATCTGGGCATAGATGTGCCGCGGCGTGCGGTGAATGCACAGACGATGCACTTCCAGCTCGTGGATCTTGGCGCGCGCCTTGCGGGCGCGGCGCTGACGGGATTGTTTCTTGTCCATAATAGTCTCGAAATCCTGGGATTCGGATTGAATCCGGTTGGATTACTTCTTCTTCGCTTCCTTCCGACGCACGCGCTCTTCGGCGTACTTCACACCCTTGCCCTTGTAGGGCTCCGGCGGACGGAAGGCACGGATCTCGGCGGCGGCCTGGCCCAGCACCTGCTTGTCGAAGCCCTTGAGCACGATTTCGGTCTGACTCGGGGTTTCAGCAGTGACGCCTTCGGGCAGGTCATAGACCACCGGGTGCGAGAAGCCCAGTGTCAGGTTCAGCTTGTTGCCCTGGGCCTGGGCGCGATAACCAACGCCGACCAGCTCCAGCTTGCGCTCGAAGCCGGCGCTGACGCCCTGGGCAAAGTTCGCCAGCACGGCGCGGGTGGTACCGGCCAGCGCGGTGTGCTTCTCGATGCTTTCCGGGCTCAGGCGAAGCACATTGCCCTCGACGGTCACGTCGATGCCATCGGCCAGGCGCATGCTCATCTGGCCCTTGCTGCCCTTGACGGTGACGTCACGGCCGCTCTGGCTGAATTCGACACCCTTGGGCAGTTCGATCGGGTATTTCGCAATACGGGACATGTCGAGGACTCCTTAGGCCACGATGCACAGGACTTCGCCGCCCTGGCCTTCGGCTCGCGCCTTGCGGTCGGACACCACGCCCTTGGAGGTGGACACGATGGCCACGCCCAGGCCGCCCAGCACCTGCGGCAGTTCGTCCTTGTTCTTGTAGATGCGCAGGGACGGCTTGCTCACACGCTGCAGCAATTCGATGACCGGCTTGCCATTGAAATACTTCAGCTCGACGCTGAGCGTTTCCTTGGCACCGTCTTTCCTGGCATCGAAGCCGGCAATGAAACCTTCATCGAGCAGCACCTGCGCGATGGCTTTTTTCACCTTGGAACCGGGCATGCGGACCGTGGTCAGGCGCGCGGCCTGGCCATTGCGGATGCGCGTCAACATGTCCGAGATGGGATCAGTCATACTCATAATTCGTTACCGATATCCCCGTTGTTACCAACTGGATTTCTTCAGACCGGGGACTTCGCCCCGCATGGTGTGCTCGCGCAGCTTGTTGCGGCCGAGCCCGAAACGGCGGTAATAGCCATGCGGCCGCCCCGTCAGTTCGCAGCGATTCTGCCCGCGCACCGGAGAGGCGTCGCGCGGCAGCTTCGACAGTTCCTGGGCAGCGCTGTAGCGCTCCTCGAAACTGGCGTTCGGATCCTTGATCTGCGCCTTGAGTGCCGCCCGTTTGGCGGCGTACTTGGCGACGGCTTTGGCGCGTTTTACCTCGCGCGCCACCATGCTCTTCTTAGCCATATGTCCTTTGCCTTACTTGCGGAACGGGAAGCTGAACGCGTCCAACAGGGCGCGGCCTTCTTCATCGTTACGGGCACTGGTCGTGATCGTGATGTCCATGCCGCGCAGCCGGTCGACCTTGTCGTAGTCGATTTCCGGAAAAATGATCTGCTCGGTGACGCCCAGGCTGTAATTGCCATTGCCGTCAAAGGAACGGGGGTTGAGACCGCGGAAGTCACGAATACGCGGCAGCGCGATCGTGATCAGGCGCTCCAGGAATTCGTACATGCGCTCGCGGCGCAGGGTGACGCGGGCACCGATCGGCCAGCCGTCGCGGATCTTGAAGCCCGCGACCGACTTGCGCGACAGGCGGACCTGCGGCTTCTGGCCGGTGATCTTGGTCAGGTCGGACACGGCGTGCTCGATGATCTTTTTGTCCGCCACCGCTTCACCCAGACCCATGTTGATGGTGATCTTGGTGATCCGCGGGGTGGCCATCACCGGGCAGTCCAGCTGCTTTTGCAGCTCGCCGGCCAGCTTGTCCTTGTACAGCGTTTGCAGATTTGACATTGCTCAGTCCTCAGCCGCCGACCACGTCGCCGGTGGAGCGGTAGACGCGCTGTTTCACGCCCTCCACTTCCTTGTAGCTCACGCGATCGCCCTTTTCCGTCTTGGGGTTGAACAGCATCACATTGGACAGGTGGATCGGCGCCTCCCGTTCCTCGATGCCGCCCTGGATGCCCAGGTTCGGATTCGGCTTCACATGTTTCTTGACCATGTTGAGGCCTTCGACCACAACCCGGTCTTCACCCTTGAACGAGACCACGGTGCCACGTCGGCCCTTGTCCCGTCCGGCGATGACGACGACATCGTCGCCCTTGCGAATACGTTGCATGGTTACAGAACCTCCGGCGCCAGCGAGATGATGCGCATGAACTTCTCACGCAGTTCGCGCGTCACCGGGCCAAAAATACGGGTCCCGATCGGCTCCAGCTTGCCCGAGAGCAGCACGGCCGCGTTGGTATCGAAGCGGATCACCGAACCGTCCGGCCGGCGCACGCCATGCCGGGTGCGAACGACCACGGCGTTGTGCACTTCGCCCTTCTTGACCTTGCCGCGCGGGATCGCATCCTTCACGCTGACCTTGATGATGTCGCCGACACCGGCATAGCGCCGCTTGGAACCGCCCAGCACCTTGATGCACTGGACCTTCCGCGCGCCACTGTTGTCAGCAGCCAGCAATACGGTTTCTGTCTGAATCATCGCCCTTTACTCCAGACCGGCCCGCTCGGTGATTTCCACCAGGCGCCAGGTCTTGGTCTTGGACAGCGGCCGACACTGCTCCACCGTCACGGTATCGCCGATCTGGCAATCATTGGACTCGTCGTGAGCGTGTACCTTCTTCGACTTGGTCAGGTACTTGCCGTACAGGGCATGGCGTTCACGACGCTCGACCAGCACGGTGATGCTCTTGTCCATCTTGTTGCTGGTGACCTTGCCACTCAGCCGCGGCGCGTTGCTGTTTTCGCTCATGCCGGGCGCCCTTTCTCATTCAGAATCGTTTTCAACCGCGCGATGTCCCGACGGACCTCGCGCACCCGATGCGTCTTGGTGGACTGACCGGTGGCCAGCTGCAGGCGCAGATTGAACTGCTCCCGGCGCAGCTCGACCAGTTCACCGGTCAGCTCCTCCGCAGACTTGTCACGAAGCTCTTGGGCGTTCATCACATGATCGTCCGATTAACAAATACAGTCTTGACGGGCAGTTTGGCCGCGGCCAGGCGGAAAGCCTCGCGCGCCACGTCCTCACCCACGCCTTCCATCTCGTAGAGCACCTTGCCGGGCTGCACCAGCGCGACCCAGTACTCCACGTTGCCCTTGCCCTTGCCCATGCGGACTTCGATCGGCTTCTTGCTGATCGGCTTGTCCGGGAAGATGCGAATCCAGATCTTGCCGCCACGCTTCACGTGACGGGTCATGGCGCGACGCGCGGCCTCGATCTGGCGCGCGGTGATCCGACCCCGACCGACGGCCTTCAGGCCGAACTCGCCGAAATCGACGCTGTTGCCATTCTGGGCCAGGCCACGGTTGCGACCCTTCTGCTGTTTGCGGAATTTCGTCCGCTTCGGCTGCATCATGACTTCGTTACTCCCTTACGCCGCTTCGCCGGCAGCGGCTTCCGCCTTGCCTTCGAAGACCTCACCACGGAAGACCCAGACCTTGATGCCGATCACGCCGTAGGTGGTCTTGGCTTCGGCCAGACCGTAGTCGACGTCGGCGCGCAGGGTGTGCAGCGGCACACGGCCTTCGCGATACCATTCGGTACGGGCAATCTCGGCACCGTTCAGACGGCCGCCCACCTGAATCCGGATGCCGCCGGCGCCCAGGCGCATCGCATTGGACACGGCGCGCTTCATGGCGCGACGGAACATGATGCGGCGCTCCAGCTGCTGGGCGACCGATTCGGCGACCAGATAGGCGTCCAGTTCCGGCTTGCGAATCTCTTCCACCGACAGCTTGACCGGCATGCCGGCCTTGGCCTGGCAGGCCGCGCGCAGCTTCTCGATGTCCTCGCCCTTCTTGCCGATCACGATGCCGGGCCGCGCGGTATGCACGGTGATCGCGATCTTGCCGGCCAGGCGGTCGATCTGGATGCGGCTGACCGAAGCATTCTTCAGCTTCTCGCGAATGAACTCGCGCAGCTTCAGATCTTCGTTCAGATTCTTGCGGTATTCACCCTTTTCGGCATACCAGACGGAGGACCAGTTGGCGGTCACTCCCAGGCGAAAGCCGACGGGCTGAATTTTCTGACCCATTGTTTCTTCCTTACTCCGCGACGCGGATCGTGATGTGGCTGGACCGCTTCACGATGCGATCCGCACGACCCTTGGCGCGGGGTTTGATCCGCTTGAGCGGGGTCGCGCCATCGACAAAAATTTCCGCCACCTTCAATTCGTCCACGTCCGCGCCATCGTTGTTTTCCGCGTTGGCGATGGCCGAGTCCAGGACCTTCTTGATGATGTCCGAACCCTTCTTCGTGCTGAATTCCAGCAGCTGCAGCGCCTTGTCCACCGGCAGACCGCGGATCTGGTCAGCGACCAGCCGCGCCTTCTGCGGCGAAATGCGGGCGTATTTCAGTTGTGCCTGAGTCGACATGGCTCGTATTCCTTAGGACTTGCGATCGCCCGAGTGACCCTTGAAGGTCCGGGTCGGAGCGAACTCACCCAGCTTGTGGCCGACCATCTGCTCGGACACGTAGACCGGGGTATGCTGACGACCGTTGTGCACGGCAATGGTCAGGCCGACCATGTCCGGGGTCACCATCGAACGGCGCGACCAGGTCTTGATCGGGCGCTTGACCCGTGCATCGACGGAATCGGCCACCTTCTTGGCCAGATGCAGGTCGACGAACGGTCCCTTGCGAATTGAACGCGGCATTCCTACTCCTTACTTCCGACGACGATCGCGCACGATCATCTTGTCGGTGCGCTTGTTGCTGCGGGTGCGATAGCCCTTGGTCGGCACCGCCCACGGACTGACGGGATGGCGACCGCCGGAGGTCCGGCCTTCACCACCACCGTGCGGGTGATCCACCGGGTTCATGGCCACGCCGCGAACCGTCGGGCGCACGCCACGCCAGCGCTTGGCGCCGGCCTTGCCCAGCGAACGCAGGTTGTGCTCGCCGTTGCCGCATTCGCCAACCGTGGCACGGCAGTCCACCGGCACCTTGCGCATTTCACCGGAACGCAGACGCAGGGTGGCGTGACCGCCATCGCGCGCGACCAGCTGCACCGCGGCGCCGGCGCTGCGCGCCAGCTGCGCACCCTTGCCCGGACGCAGCTCGACGCAATGCACCACGCTACCCAGCGGGATGTTCGACAGCGGCATGCAGTTGCCCGGCTTGATCGGCGCGGTGGCGCCGGAGCGCACCGGATCGCCAGCCTTCAGGCCCTTGGGCGCGATGATGTAGCGACGCTCGCCATCAGCGTACTTCAGCAGGGCGATATGCGCGGTGCGGTTGGGATCATATTCGATCCGCTCGACCGTGGCCGGCACGCTGTCCTTGTTGCGCTTGAAGTCGATGACGCGATAGCGCTGCTTGTGACCGCCGCCCTGATGCCGGGTGGTGATACGGCCGTTGTTGTTGCGACCACCGGTCTTGGTCTTCTTCTCGACCAGTGCCTGGAAGGGTTTGCCCTTGTGCAGGTCCTGGCCGATGACCTTGACGACATGGCGTCGACCGGCTGACGTCGGCTTGGCTTTCTGGGTTGCCATTTTCTGATTCCTCTGACGATCCGGCTTACTTGGCGCCGGACGTGAAATCGATTTCCTGGCCCTCGGCCAGCTTCACGTAGGCCTTCTTCCAGTCGGAACGACGACCGAAGCCACGCCCGAAGCGCTTGACCTTGCCCTTGACCTTGACCGTGGTCACGTCATCGACCTTGACCCCGAACAGACCTTCAACGGCCTTGCGGATCTGCGGCTTGGTGGCGGTGCGCGCCACTTCGAAGACGACCACGTTGTTGGTCTCGGCGGCCACACTGGCCTTCTCCGACACCAGCGGCGCGAGCAGCACCTGATAGGCGCGTTCGGCGACGGGATTCACTCGACTCATGACAGGCTCTCCGACAGCGCTTCGGCAGCACGGGCGGTCAGCACGACGTAGTCGGCGCCCACCAGGGCCGCGGGGTTGAGCTGGCCGGCCAGGCACAGCTCCACGTTCACCAGATTGCGCGAACCACGGGCCAGCTCATCGCTGATCTCCGTGTCCACGACCAGCGCACGGCCGTCCGCCACGCCACCCAGCCAGGCGATCACGCTCTTGGTGCGATGGTCGGGCAGATTGATTTCCTTCACCACCCGCAACCGCTCCTGACGGACCAGCTCGGACAGGATGGAGCGCAGGCCGGCACGCCACTGCTTCTTGTTCACCTTCTGCGAGAAATCGCGATTGCTGAAGGCGAAGGTGTGACCACCGCCGACCCAGATCGGGGAGCGGATGGTGCCGGCGCGCGCGCGGCCGGTGCCCTTCTGGCGCCAGGGCTTGCGCCCGCCACCGGAGACGGCGGAGCGGTTCTTGCTGCCCTTGGTGCCGGAGCGGCCACCCGCCAGGTAGGCAGTGACCAGCTGGTGAACCAGGGTTTCGTTGAAATCGGCGCCGAAAACGGCGTCCCCGACCTCGACCTTGCCCTTGCCGATATGAAGATTCAGTTCCATGTTCAGATCCGTCCGCTTCAGCCCTTGACCGCCGGTCGGATGACCAGATCGCCACCCGGGGCGCCCGGCACACCGCCCTTGACCAGGAGCAGATTCTTTTCCGCATCGACGCGAACCACTTCCAGGTTCTGCACCGTGCGCTGCACGTTGCCCAGCTGACCGGCCATCTTCTTGCCCGGGAACACGCGGCCCGGGGTCTGGTTCTGACCGATCGAACCCGGCGCGCGGTGCGACAGGGAGTTGCCATGCGACATGCGCTGGGAGGAGAAGTTGTGGCGCTTGATGGCACCGGCAAAGCCCTTGCCGCGGCTGGTGCCGACGACGTCGACCAGCTTCACTTCAGCCAGGGTGTCCACGGTGATTTCACTGCCGGCAGCCAGATCTTCGCCTTCGCCTTCACCCAGACGGAATTCCCACAGGCCACGGCCAGCTTCGACTTCAGCCTTGAGGAATTCGCCCGCTTCGGGCTTGTTGAGGCGATTGGCCTTGATGGTGCCGGTGGTCACCTGCACGGCGCGATAGCCGTCGGCGTCCACATTCTTGATCCGGGTCACACGGTTGGGCAGCACCTCGATCACGGTCACCGGCACAGACTCGCCGGCTTCCGTAAACACGCGCGACATACCGCATTTACGGCCTATCAATCCGATTGGCATGAGTACAACCTCTTGCTTGCCGCCACGCGGGCGGTAGTTCAAATGGTTTTTCCGGCCAGTGACTGCACTGGCAACGGAATCAGTTTGTCAGCAGCCCGTTCCGAACGGAGCGGGCCAGGAATTACTGCAGCTTGATCTGCACATCGACGCCCGCGGCCAGGTCCAGCTTGGACAGGGCATCGACCGTCTTGTCGGTCGGCTCGACGATGTCGAGCAGACGCTTGTGGGTCCGGATCTCGTACTGGTCGCGCGCGTCCTTGTTGACGTGCGGCGAAATCAGCACGGTATAACGCTCGCGCCGGGTGGGCAGCGGGATCGGACCGCGGACAATCGCCCCGGTGCGCTTGGCCGTCTCGACGATTTCCTTGACGGACTTGTCGATGAGACGATGGTCAAACGCCTTGAGGCGAATGCGTATTGTCTGATTTGCGGTGGTCATTCTTCTTTACCGAAAAAAACGAGGCTGCGGATGTCCGCAGCCTCGCGTAGCCAGATATTGTAGCTTTACTCGATGATCTTCGCAACTACGCCGGCGCCGACGGTGCGGCCACCTTCGCGGATGGCGAAACGCAGGCCATCTTCCATCGCGATCGGCGCAATCAGCTCGACCTTGATGTTGATGTTGTCGCCAGGCATCACCATTTCCGTGCCTTCCGGCAGCTCCACCGCACCCGTCACGTCCGTCGTGCGGAAGTAGAACTGCGGGCGGTAGCCCTTGAAGAACGGCGTGTGACGGCCGCCCTCTTCCTTCTTCAGCACGTACACTTCGGCTTCGAACTTGGTGTGCGGGTTGATCGAACCCGGCTTGCAC
>JBFJTN010000136.1:0-9584 GCA_041625325.1 Oceanococcus sp.
CAGACGCTATATTTCCGCTTCTTTGTGCGCTGATTTGAGTATTCCATTCCATGTACGCTGTAATTGAGACGGGCGGCAAGCAATACCGGGTGGCCCAGGGCGACGTGATCCGGGTCGAGAAACTGGCTGCAGCCGAAGGCGAGTCGGTCACCTTTGATCGGGTCCTGATGGTCGGTGATGGTGGCGAGGCCCGGCTGGGTGCGCCGCTGGTTGAAGGCGGCAAGGTGGTGGCTGATGTGGAGGCCCACGGTCGCGGTGACAAGGTGACGATCATCAAGTTCCGTCGTCGCCAGAAGTATCGCCGCAAGCAGGGTCACCGTCAGGACTATACTCAGCTGCGCATCACGGACATCCAGGGTTAATCCCCTCAGTACACAGGTAGTCGAGACTCATGGCTCATAAAAAAGCTGGCGGCAGCACGCGCAACGGGCGCGATTCCGAATCCAAACGACTGGGCATCAAGGCCTATGGTGGCGAGACGGTGTCCGCTGGCAGCATCATCGTGCGCCAGCGTGGCAGCCGCCTGCGGGCCGGCAAGAACGCCGGTATCGGCAAGGACCACACCATCTTCGCCAAGGTGGACGGCAAGGTTCTGTTCGAAACCAAGGGCCCGCTGAACCGCAAATATGTGAGTATTGTCGCCGAGTAACGCCGGCTGCAGCGGATTGCCAGAAAGCCTCGCCGAGCCGGCGGGGCTTTTTTGTGTGCGCAGGGGCGCAATCGGACCAGGCCATGAAATTCGTAGATGAAGCGACAATCCGGGTGGAAGCCGGCGACGGCGGCAAGGGCGTGGTCAGCTTCCGGCGCGAGAAGTACATTCCCTTTGGCGGCCCCGATGGCGGCGATGGCGGGGATGGCGGCGACGTGTTCCTGGAAGGGGAAAGCGGCCTGACCACGCTCAGCGATTTCCGCGTCCAGCGCAAGTTTCGGGCCGAGAACGGCCAGGCCGGATCGGGTGCCAATTGTCGTGGCAAGTCGGGTGCGGATTGCATCGTGCCGGTGCCGCTGGGCACCCTGGTCTACGACCATGAAACCGACGAGATGATCGGCGACGTGGTCGCTCCCGGCCAGCGCCTGCTGGTGGCCAAGGGCGGCTTTCATGGCATCGGCAATGCGCGCTACAAGAGCAGTACCAACCGGGCGCCGCGTCAGTCCACTCCCGGCACGCCGGGTGACCAGCGCGTGCTGCGCCTGGAACTGCAGCTGCTCGCCGATGTCGGGCTGCTGGGGCTGCCGAATGCCGGCAAGTCCACCTTCCTGACCGCTGTCTCGGCAGCCCGCCCGAAGATCGCCGACTACCCCTTCACCACCCTGCACCCCCAGCTGGGCATCGTCCGGGTGGGGACGGGGCAGAGCCTGTCCGTGGTCGACGTGCCGGGCCTGATTGCCGGGGCGGCGCAGGGCGCCGGGCTGGGCATCCAGTTTCTCAAGCACCTGAGCCGCACCCGTCTGCTGCTGCACCTGGTGGACGTGGCGCCGCTGGACGAGCAGTCGGTCGAGGATCAGATCGAGCAGGTCGCGCATGAGCTGGGTGAATTCAGCGACGAGCTGCTTGGGCGGGAGCGCTGGCTGGTGCTGAACAAGAGCGATCTGCTGGCCGCGGATGCGCTGGATGCCATGCGGCAGCGGCTGGCGGCGCAGTACGGCTTGCCGGTATACCTGTGTTCCGCCGCGACCCGCAGCGGCACGGACGAGATCATGGCCGCCTGCATGCAATGGCTGGACGAGCAACGCAGCGATGACGCAGGAACGGACTGAGCTGGCCGCCGCCCGTCGCTGGGTGGTCAAGATCGGCAGCTCGCTGCTGACCGACGGCGGACAGGCCATGGCCCACGCGCAGGTGACGGGCTGGGCGCGCCAGATCGCCGAGCTGCGGGAGCGGGGAATCGAGGTGGTGGTGGTGTCCTCCGGGGCGGTGGCGGCCGGCATGCTGCGCCTGGGTCTGCCAGGGCGTCCGGTCGGGCTGGCGCAACTGCAGGCGGCGGCTGCCATCGGGCAGCTGGATGTGGCATCGATGTGGGACCGCGCGCTGCAGCAGCATGGCCTGGGCAGCGCCCAGGTGCTGCTCACCCATGAGGATGCCGCTGACCGGCGCCGTTTCCTGAATGCGCGCAATACACTGCGCGCCCTGCTCGACTGGGGGGTGGTGCCGGTCGTCAACGAAAACGACACCGTGGCGAATGATGAGATCCGCTTCGGTGACAATGACACCCTGGCCGCGGTGACGGTGGAGCTGTGCTCGGCCGGCCTGCTGGTGATCCTGACCGACCAGGATGGCATCTACAGTGCGGATCCCCGTCAGGACGCCACGGCGCAGAGGCTGACGGATATCGCCGCGGACGAGCCGCTGCTGGACGAGGTGGCGGGTGGCAGTGGTGGCGCGCTGGGGCGCGGCGGCATGCAGACCAAGGTGCAGGCCGCCCGGATGGCGGCGCGCAGCGGCGTGCATACGCTCATCGCCGGCGGCGTGCAGGAAGATGTGCTGCTGAGAATCGCTTCGGGTGAGCCGATCGGCAGTTGTCTCAGAGCGCGGCCGCAAGCCCGCCTGCCGGCGCGCAAGCGCTGGATTGCCGCTCAGCGCCGGGTGGCTGGCCGGGTCTGGCTGGATGCCGGCGCCTGCCGCGCGCTGCGCGCCGGTGGACGCAGCCTGCTGCCTGTGGGTGTGCTGCGCGTGGCTGGCAATTTCTGGCGCGGCGACCTGATCGCCTGCCTGGATGAGCAGGACAGGGAAGTGGCGCGTGGTCTGTCCAATTACGACATGGACGAGGCCCAGCGCCTGTGTGGCATCAGCTCCGCCCGCATCAACGAGGTACTGGGCCGTCCGGGTGAGACCGAACTGGTCCACCGGGACAACCTCATCCTGGCTGACAGCGCCGTGTAAGCCGGGTCCCGCCGCGGGCCAGGTCCGGCCTGCGGGGCGCGAGTCCGCCGCGCGGTGCCCGGTGCCGGGCAGCATGCGGCGAGGCCCGGGTGAGGGCCGGGCACAAAAAAACCGCCTTGCAGGCGGCTTTTTCGTGCGCGTTGGTGGACTTAGCCCAGCGCCTTGATCTTGGCCCGCAGACGGCTCTTGTGCCGGGCGGCCTTGTTCTTGTGCAGCAGGCCGCGACCGGCGTAGCGGTCGAGCAGGGACTCGCAGGTCTGGAAGGCCTTGCTGGCGGCATCCTTGTTGCCATCCTGCACGGCTTTCAGCACCGCCTTGATGGAAGTGCGGAAACGGGAGCGCTGGCTCATGTTGCGCTGGCGGCGGGCTTCGGCCTGCTTGGCGCGCTTGGCTGCTTGGGGAGAATTGGCCACGGTTTGGTCGATCTGCGAAACGGTGTATGAAGCCGGCGAATTATAGAGAAATGGTGGGCCGTGTCAATCAACTGCTATCATTTCCGCCCGGTTCCTCCTCCTTCGCATCCGCTCATGTCCGGCGCCCTGGTCAAGTCGAGTTCCACCGTCGGTGCCATGACCCTGATTTCGCGGGTGCTGGGCTTCGTCAGGGATGTGCTGCTGGCGGTGCTGTTCGGCGCCTCGGCCGGCATGGACGCCTTCCTGGTGGCCTTCAAGATCCCGAATTTCCTGCGCCGCCTGTTCGCCGAGGGCGCGTTTGCGCAGTCCTTTGTGCCGGTGCTCGCGGAAACGCGCACGCAGGGTGATCAGGCGCGGGTGCGCGCGCTGGTGGCGGACGTCGCCGGCACGCTGTCCTGCGTTCTGCTGCTGATCACCGTGTTCGGCGTCCTGCTCGCGCCCTGGATCATCCTGCTGTTCGCGCCCGGCTTCGCCGACGAGCCCGAGAAATTCGATCTGGCGGGCGACCTGCTGCGCATCACCTTTCCGTATCTGCTGTTCATCGCGCTGGCCGCGCTGGCCGGCTCGGTACTGAATACCTACGGTCGCTTCGCCGTGCCCGCGGTGGCGCCGGCGCTGCTGAACATCATCCTGATCGGCTGCGCCCTGTGGCTGGCCCCGCATATGCAGGAGCCGGTGACGGCCCTGGCCATCGGCGTCTTTTTCGCCGGCCTGGCGCAACTGCTGGTGCAGTTGCCCGGCGTCAGGCGGCTGGGCCTGCTGGCGCGGCCGCGCTGGGGCTGGAGCAGCGAGCCGGTACGGCGCATCCTGCGCTTGATGCTGCCCATCATCTTCGGGTCCAGTGTGGCCCAGGTGGCCCTGCTGCTGGATACCGTGCTGGCCTCCCTGCTGGTGACGGGCAGCGTCAGCTGGCTGTATTACTCGGATCGACTGATGGAGTTCCCGCTGGGCATCTTCACCATTGCCATCGCCACCGTCATCCTGCCCAGCCTGTCCCGCCAGCATGCGCAGCGCGATGCGCAGGCTTTCAGCCGGACGCTGGACTGGGCCCTGCAGCTGGTGTTGCTGATCTGCCTGCCCAGCGCCATAGGCCTGTTCCTGCTCGCCGGGCCGCTGTTGTGCACGCTGTTCCAGTACTCCGCCTTCGGGCCGCAGGACGTGATCATGAGCCGCTACAGCCTGATGGCCTATGCCTTCGGTCTGATCGGCTTCAGCCTGGTCAAGATCTTCGCCCCCGGCTATTTCGCACGCCAGGATACGAAAACGCCGGTCCGGATCGGCATCATCGCGCTGCTGGCGGGCATGAGCTTCAATCTCTGTGGCGTGTACCTGGCCTTGCGGCTGGGCTGGGCCGCCCCCCACGCCGTGCTGGCCACGGGCACCTCGCTGGCGGCCTTTCTCAATGCCAGCCTGCTCCTGCGCGGTCTGCGCCGCGCCGGAGTCTATGTGTCCGGCATCGCGTGGCCGCGTCTGGCCGGTCAGCTGGGGCTGGCCAACCTCCTGCTGGCCGCGCTGCTGCTGTGGCTGACCCCGCCACTGTCCTGGTGGTTCGCGGCGGGGGCAGGCAGCCGCGCGGCGGCTCTGGGCGGTCTGATCGGCCTGTCCGCTCTGGCATACTTCGCGGCCTTGTTCCTCACGGGAGTCCGGCCGCGGCAATTGCTGCGTGCTCAGGGCTGAGCTGGCCATGCGTGTCATTCGCGGTTTGCACAATATCAGGGCAGACGATCGACAGGTCGCGGTGAGTCTCGGCAACTATGATGGCGTGCATCGCGGTCACCGCGCGCTGTTCACGGAGCTGGGCCGGTCCGCGCCGGACCTGCGCCGCTGCGCGGTCTGTTTCGAGCCTCAGCCTCTGGAAGTGCTGCGACCGGAGGCGGCGCCGCTGCGGCTGCAGAGCCTGGCGGAGAAGCTGCGCTGCCTGCGCGAAATCGGCGTGGAGCAGGCGCTGGTGCTGTCCTTCAATCGCGCCCTGTGCGAGATGCCGGCCGCCGATTTCGTCCGTCAGGTGCTGGTCCGGGGTCTGGGCGTGCGCCAGTTGCTGGTTGGCGATGACTATCGCTTCGGCCATGAGCGGCAGGGCGACTGGCGGCTGCTGCAGGCCATGGCAGAGGAGGGGGGCTACCGGCTGGCGCGTCTGCCGACCGTCGAGCAGGCGGGTGAGCGGGTCAGCAGTACCCGCATCCGGGAACATCTGGCGCAGGGGCAGCTCGACGCGGCAAACCAGCTGCTGGGTCGCGATTATCGGCTGCGCGGGCGGGTGGTTCATGGTCTGAAACTGGGTCGGGAGCTCGGCGCACCAACGGCGAATGTCGCCTTGCGCCGGCCCTCACCGCTGCGGCATGGTGTGTATTGTGTGCGTCTGGATGGCCTGCCCGGGGTGGCCAACATCGGTCTGCGACCCACCCTGGGCGGACTGGATGAGCTGCTGGAGGTGCACCTGCTGGACGGCAGGCCCAGCCTGTATGGCCGCATGGTGTCGGTGAGCTTCGAGCGCTTCCTGCGTCCCGAACTGAAGTTCGACGGGCTGCCGGCCCTGCGCCAGGCCATCAACGAGGATATCGCCGCCGCGCGGCGCCATTTCAAACGAGAATCCCTGTGAGATTTCGATTCAGCAACCCCTACTGGCTGTGGCTGTCACTGCTCGTCATCCTGCTTGATCAGGTGACCAAGCAGCTGATCCTGCGCCATCTGTCCTGGTACGAGGTGGTGCCGGTGACCAACAACCTCAACATCACCTACGTGAAGAACACCGGCGCGGCCTTTTCCAGCTTCGCCCACCTGCCACCCTGGTTCTTTGTCAGTCTGGGGGTCGGGGTCAGCATTGGCATCATGATCTGGTTGCGGCGCAACCCCTTCGGCCAGCAGCTGGTCGCGGTGGCCATGTGCCTGATCATGGGTGGGGCGCTGGGCAATGTGATCGACCGGGTCCGCCACGGTTTCGTGGTCGATTTCGTCGATTTCCATATCGGGCAATGGCACTATGCCGCCTTCAATGTCGCGGACATGGCCATCTCGGCCGGCGCCGCATTGCTGATTCTTGACATGGTGCTGAACTGGCACCGAGAGGCGCAGTCCAAGCGCCAGGACAACTGATGCAGATCAAACTCGCCAACCCCCGTGGATTCTGTGCCGGCGTCGATCGTGCGATCGAGATCGTCGAGCGGGCGCTGGATCGCCTGGAGCCACCCATCTATGTGCGCCACGAAGTCGTGCACAACCGTTTCGTGGTGGAAAATTTGCGCCAGAAGGGCGCCATCTTCGTTGAAGAGGTGGATGACGTGCCGGAAGGCGCGACCTGCATCTTCAGTGCGCACGGGGTCTCTCAGGCCGTGCGTCGACACGCGAAGGAGCGCGGCCTGACGGTGCTGGACGCCACCTGTCCGCTGGTCACCAAGGTTCATGTGGAAGTCCTGCGCTACTCGCGCGAGGGCCGCGACGTGGTCCTGATCGGGCATGCCGGGCACCCGGAAGTCGAGGGCACCATGGGCCAGTTCGACCTGTCACGCGGGGCCAAGGTCCACCTGGTGGAAAAGCCGGAGGATGTCGAGAGCCTGGAGGTCAGCGATCCGGACAAGCTGGCCTACGTGACCCAGACCACCCTGTCGGTCGACGATACGGCGGTGATCATCGATGCCCTGCGCCAGCGCTTTCCCAAGGTCATGGGGCCGCGCAAGGATGACATCTGCTATGCCACGCAGAATCGTCAGGACGCCGTG
Source organism: Oceanococcus sp. (assembly GCA_041625325.1). GTDB lineage: Bacteria > Pseudomonadota > Gammaproteobacteria > Nevskiales > Oceanococcaceae > Oceanococcus. The sequence continues at coordinate 7,011 of JBFJTN010000136.1, forward strand.
CGCGGGCTCGCCAGTCAGTGCGACGTGGTCCTGGTGGTCGGTTCGGCCAACAGTTCGAACTCCAATCGCCTGCGCGAGCTGGCCGAGCTGATCGGCGCCCGGGCCTATCTGATCGATGGCCCCGAAGACATCGACCCGGCCTGGCTGGGGCAGTGCGAGAATGTGGGCGTCAGCGCCGGCGCGTCGGCGCCGGAATCACTGGTCCGTCAGGTGGTCGACCGGCTCAAGGAACTGGGCGGCAGCCCGGCCGAGGAACTGCCCGGCCGCGAGGAGAACATCATCTTCGTCCTGCCGGCGATGCTGCGCTAGGCCCTACCAGCAACTCGCATTGGTCGCCGTGCGGGCGCCCTGGTGGTCGACCTTGTAGCTCAGGCACTCGCTGTCCTTGGCCTGCATCTGCACCGCCTGGGCGATGAAGGCGAAATCGAAGGTATCGGACTGCACCATGGTGATCTTGTAGGTCGATTCGCTGTTCTGGCTGCTGGACACATTGGCGTTTGAATCCAGATAGATGATGTCCGCCGGATATCCGAGCTTGGAGATCTTGTCGGCATACTGCTTGAAGTCGGAGAAGTAGTTCTCCTGCTTGGAGACCATGTCCATCAGGGTCGTCTTTGCCGCCGTACGGCGGGATTTGGTGACGTAATCCTGGTAGGAGGGGATGGCGATCGCCGCCAGGATGGCGACGATCACCAGTGCGACCATGATCTCGATCAGCGTGAAACCCGACTGGGGAGAGCGCATGAGGTGTGAGGCTCCTTTGCTGTTCAGCATCGTCTATTGCTCGAGGAACTGCCAGTAGGTCCGGAATCGGTTGGCCAGCGCCAGGTCCTCGAAGGACAGGTCAGGCTTGAGAATCTGGCCAGGCGGGATGAACACCACCTCCGCGGGGATGCCGCCCGAGGCCAGTTCATCGTAACGGTCCTTTTCGGAATCCTCGCTCTGGTTGTAATCATAGGCCGGGGTGGCATCTTCCAGGTTGACCGCATACAGCCGGCCACCGCCCTCTGCCGGGCCGCACTGGCTGCCGCTGCTGCCGTCGGCCGGGATGTAGGTGGTGAAGAAGACCACGCCGCCGAAGGTGAAGGGCACGGCCAGGCCCTTCTCGCCGGTGGCTTCCAGCTTCATCTTCCAGCCATTGGACAGATTGAGCGGCGCGGCGCAGGTGCCTTCGCCGGTGCAGTTGTCGGTGACATCGGCCAGATCGCCCAGTTCCAGCGCGGTGAAGCTGGCCAGCGCCGCATCGCCCGGTGAGGTGATGCGATCCTTGATCATGAAGGCGTAGTTGTCCGGCGCGGTGATGCCCAGATCCAGCGGATTCGCCCGGTTGCCCGAGGTGATGATCACCGCATCGTAATCACCGGTTTCGTCACGGTAGCGCACCAGGTCGGGGGCGTGGAAGAAGCGCCGGTCCGCGGTGTCGGTGCTGCCATGGCGGCCCAGCTTGGCCAGCAGGGTCAGGGTCCAGTCGGCTGGTGGTCCCTGCAGGTCGGCGCGCCAGACATTGCCGCCGGTATCGCCGAACAGCACACGGTCGGTTTTGCCATCGGCGTCGGTGTCGGCGACGGTGACATCCGAAGGCGCCGAGTCCACGAAGGCGCTGTTGTCGGAAGAGCTCAGCTCGGCGATCAGGGCGCCGGTGTCGGCGTTCACGATATACAGGGAGTTGCCGACGCTGTCATTGGTGGCGTTGGCGTCCTTGTTGGTGTCATAGCCGCCGGCAAAGATCAGCGCATTGACGCTGCTGCTGCCATCGTTGACCACGGCATTCTGCGGGGTTGAGAAGGTGTAGCCGATATTGCTCATGCCGGTGGAACTCGGCGACAGCTGCCAGCGCAGGCTGGGCGAGTTCGGATTGGTCACGGTCAGCGAATAATAGTTCTTGCCGCCGCGCCGCTGGCCGACCACGAAGCTCACCACGTCGCCCGCCCCGATGGTGCTGGAGCCGCTGGTGGCCCGCACGAAGGTGGGGACAGGGCTGCCGTCCACCCCGTAGGGGTGCACGTAATTGGTGATCGGCTGATTGGCCTGCAACGCGACCTGGGTTTCCAGCGTCTCCTTGGGGATGAAGGTCCACAGTTCCTCGCCGCTTTCCGTGCCGTTGGGCAGGGTGTTGCGCAACAGGCGGATGCCGCCGTCATTGCTGGCCACGGCGATGTAAATGGCCGGATTGCTGTCCGTGTACTGCCCGGCCACCGAGTCATTGAAGGCGCCGAAGTTCATCGGGAAGGGCTTGGAGTGCAGCGGATCGCCAAACAGCCAGGGCCGGGTGGTATAGGTGCCGTCGTTGTTCGGATCCTCCAGGCCGCGCATGTAGCGGATCAGATGGTTGGCGCGCGTCAGGCAGGTGCTGTGGTTCAGATCACAGAAGGTCGTGTCAGCGGCCTTTGTCTCGATCAGGTCGAAGATGTCCTGAATGATGCCGCCGGAACCGGCGGTCCAGCCGGTGTTGGTCGCCAGATCGACCAGGGCGCCGCTCTCGTTGGTGAAGACGGTGCGGTCACCCGCCGTGTTGTTGTCGCCGATGACCCGCCCATCGGGCAGGAAGCCGGGAATGCGCTGGCCGGAGCCGCC
>JBFJTN010000137.1:0-9499 GCA_041625325.1 Oceanococcus sp.
CATGAGCTGCAGCGCATCGCCAACCTCAAGCTGGGTCTGCGCAGCGTGATCAACGCGATCATCGACATCCGCCTGCACACCACGAACTGGAGCGAGGAGGCGGCGCTGAAGCTGATGCTGGACAAGGGCTTCCAGGAAGAGGCCGAAGCGCGCGGCAAGCTGCAGCGGGCCAAGCTCAGCTCGGTGCAGCTGGCCAGCTACTTCGCCGGCGAGCACGCCATCCGCGAGATCCTGACCGAATACCGCCGCCAGGCCGGTGATGACTTCAGCTGGAAGCGCTTCAACGAGCGTCTGCTCGGCGCCGGCTCGCCGCCCATGGAAGTGGTGCGTCAGCACATGCTGGGCGAACCGGACTGAAGCGACTCAGGCCGAGCGGGAGACTTCGGAGCCGAGCAGTTCGATCAGCGCGGCCGCGCACATCGGCCGATGGAAGTGGAAACCCTGCGCCTGCTGGCAGCCGGCTTCGCGCAGCAGGAGCAGCTGCTCCTCGTTCTCCACCCCTTCGGCCAGCACCTCCATGCCCAGGTCCAGGCCGAGTCGGATCACCGCGCGGACCACGCTGAGGCTGTCGGGGTTGCTGGCCATGGCGTGGATGAACGGGCTGGCCAGCTTCAGGCGGTCCACCGGCAGATCGTGCAGCTGGGCCAGGGAGGAGTAGCCCGTCCCGAAATCGTCGATCGCCAGGCGCACGCCCTGGCGGCGCAACTCGGCCAGCAGATCGATGATGTGGCTGGACTGCAGCAGGGTGCTTTCGGTGACCTCCAGTTCCAGCACCAGGGCATCCTCGCCCAGGCCGGCCGTCTCGATGCAGGACAGCACCCGCCGGCGGATGTTCGCGTCCACCAGCTGATGGCCTGACAGGTTCACCGCGATGCTGAAGGGCTTGGGTGCCCAGCCACTCAGCTCGCGCATGTCGTGACAGGCCCGCTGCAGCACGAAATTGCCGATCTCGTGGATCAGGCCGGACTGCTCGGCAATGCCGATGAAGCGGCCGGCGGAGATCAGGCCCTGATCCGGATGATGCCAGCGCAGCAGCGCCTCCGCCCCGCAGATCAGCCCGCTGGTCAGGTCCACCTGGGGCTGATAGTGCAGGACCAGCTGATCGCGGGCCAGGGCCTCGCGCAGGCGGTGTTCCACATCCATGCGCTCGTTCGCCTGACGGTTCATCTCGCGGGTGTGGAAACGAAAGCAATTGCGACCCTGGCGCTTGGCCACGTACATGGCGGCATCGGCGGCCTTGAGCAGGTCCACCCGGGCGCGCGCATCGGCGGGAAACAGCGCCACGCCCATACTGGCCATGGGCTGGATGCGTTTGCCCTTGAACAGAATGGGCTCCTTCAGCGCCTGGAACAGGCGTTCCAGGGTGTGGGTGGCCTCCGCCTCGCTGCGGATCCCGGGGACCAGCAGGCCAAATTCATCGCCGCCCAGGCGGCCGAGCAGATCATCAGGGCGGATCACATGGCTGAGCCGGGTGGACAGCGAGCGCAGGAGCTCATCGCCCGCCTCATGCCCCAGGCTGTCGTTGATCACCTTGAAGTTGTCCAGGTCCAGCAGCACCAGGGCGAAGGGCCGGGGCTCGCGCCCCATGAGGCGGTCCTCGAAGCGGCTCATGAACTGGCGGCGGTTGGCCAGGCCGGTGAGCTCGTCGGTGGAGGCCAGCTCCGACAGGCGCTGCACCATCTGCTCCTCGTTGAATACGGCGACCAGATTGCCGGTGGCGAGATAGGCACGGGCGACACCGAAGCTCATCGTCAGAAAGCCGGCGGCGAAGATCACGTGGCCCAGCCACCACTGATGGTTCCAGGGAGCGGCCAGGAAGAAACTTGCCGAAGAGAGCACGAAGAAGCACAGGCCGAAGCCGAAAAAGCGCAGCAGGGGGGAGCCGCTGCGATCCCGCAACAGCAGAACCAGGGCGCTCAGGTTCATCAGCACCGCGGCGGATTCCAGCAGCAGGCGGATCTCGCTGCGCGGCATCGCCGGATCGCCGGCGACCTGGAATATCAGCCCATCCACCACCAGCAGCAGCAACAGCCAGGGCCACCAGCGGGACGCTCGACCACGGATGGCGGGCGGGTCCGGCGGCGCCTGCATCCGGGTGAAGGCGAACAGCCAGAAAGCCGCCATGGCGCAGCGCGAGGCGGGGCCGAACAGCAGGAACAGCGGCGGGTTGTCTGCCGCCATGCGGGTCAGCCAGCCGTGTGGGGCGTAGATCAGGGTCATTGCCAGCAGGCCCAGGGTGAGCCAGCGCAGGGTGGGCTCGCCGCTGGCCAGATAGCAGCGCCAGGCGATCCAGGTGACCACCGCGCTGATCAGGATCGCCGTGCCGATGACCAGCTCATGCACCAGGAAATTGTGAAACTGCTGATCCGGGGCCGGCATCATCTGCACATAGGCGATCAGCGGCAGCGGCGACAGGGCAAACAGGGTGAACAGGGCGCGTTGATAGCCCCGCACCCAGGCCGGCAGCGCGAGCGGGATCACGCGGATCGCCAGGGTTTGCGGGAGCAGCGTCGGGGCAGTGTCAAGGAATCGCGTCCGTATTTCCGCATGGTGGCCGGATTGAGCCACAGCGGACGTGAAGGAAGCATCAAGGCCCGGGTGGCGCCCGCGTGGCCCTCGGCGCAGGCCGGTTTACCTTGCCGCTGCGGGGCGCTATCATTGCCCCCGCATCAAGAGCGCGACCCCATGGTCGTCACCAACCTGCCTCCCGGGCAAGGTGGTGCTGCGCAAGCAGGATGTGGCCCCAGTGCAACAAAACGGGTTTCACGGCGGTACGGCTCCTGGTGCATCGGCACACCCCCTACGGGAGCACAACATGATCAAGCGCCCCAATATCGGCCCCACCCTGCGGGCATTCGACATCTATGGTCGCGGCTGGCTCAGCCTGCCGCCGAACAGCGTCATCGCCGCGCTGGGCGCGGCCCGCATCCACATGGCGGGGCAGGGGGAACAGATCGAGCACTACCAGCTGGGCCAGGAGCCGGGCTACTGCTTGCTGCTGTCCCGGCTGGGCGCAGGGCGCGACAGGCTGCTGGCGCGGGTGAGCCGGGCGCAGCTGCCGGAGGACGAACGCGGCGCCGGTCTGGCCCTGCTGGCGGAACTGTGGTCCTTGCGCGATGCCGCCCGGGTGCGCCTGCTGGCCGTGGCGCAAGCCGGCGCCCTGGGCGAAGAGTCCTGGCAGGCCCTGCTCTGCGACCACGGTCCGGGACAAAGCACCGCTGAAGACCCACAGGACAGGCCGCTGGATCAGCACCTGCTGGGCCAGGGCCTGTGCGTGGAAACCGTCAGCGGCGCCATGGGCACGGCCGAGCATGTGCTGCTGCTGGGGCGGACGCGGGTGGCCGCGGCATGAGGGCTGCATGGGCAGGTGCACAACCCCAACGCGGCTGCGCGCCATGCCCATTCCTGTTTTGACAATCCGCAAGGCCCCTGCTGACAATCACAGCCCGGCGTGGCCAGGCGGGCGCATGCGCCTGCACGGCCCGGCCGAAGCGCGCCGCATCCCCAAGACCCGGAGGCTCCCGTGAAAGCGATCAACGTGCTGCTGGTGGACGATTCCATCGACGATCTCGCCCTGGGCACCGCCGTCATCGAGGACCTGGACGACTCCGTAGCGGTGCACTGCGTGAAGGACGCCGACTCCGCCATCGCCCTGCTCGACGGCGACTGGGGCAGCGATGCGGCGGTCAGGGTCGATCTGGTGATCACGGACTGGGTCATGCCCGAAGACGGCGGCATCCGCCTGATCAGCCACATGCGCTCCAACGAGAATCTGGAGCTGATCCCCATCGTGGTCTTCACCGGCATCGACCGCCCCGCCGAGATCGACTGGGCTTACCGGGCCGGGGCGAATTCGGTGATCCAGAAGCCGGTCGGTTTCGAGAACTACCAGGCGACGATCAAGGCGATGCTGGATTACTGGACGCAGGTGGCGAAGCTGCCTTCGCATGAGGTGTTGTGAGGCACAGCGGCTCGGCGATCGGTGTGAGTTCAGGCGCCTGGCACTGACTTGAAAGCCCGGCGGCCCAGCGCTTTCACAGGGTGCCCGGCAGCAGGGCGGCCGCGTCGTGGATGCGAACGCGACGACGCTGTGCGCTGATCACGCCGGTTCGGGTCAGATGAGAGATGGCGCGGCTCACGGCTTCCCGGTTGGCGCCGACATGGGCGGCCATCAGCTCGTGGGTCGGTGCCGGGTCCAGCACGCCGCCATCGATCAGTTGGGATTGGCTTTGCGCCAGGCGCGACAACAAAAGGCGTACCCGCGTATCGACGTCATGCACGATCAGCTCGAAAAAGCGATTGGTCAGGTCCCGATTACGCGCGATGAGCTCCAGGGCGAGGTTGTGGCCAATCACCGGCTCGCGCTGCAGCCAGGATCGGAAATGCCGGCACGGCAGGCGCGCCAGGCAGCAGGCTGTCGCGGCTGACACGGTGAGCGAGCGCGGTCCCGCGTCCAGGGCCGAGAACTCGCCGAAGCAGCTGTCAGGGCCAAACCGGGCGAAAGCCACCTCCTTGCCGCTGTCCGACAGCATGATGCCCAGCAACTCGCCCGCCAGGACAAAGTACAGCGCGTGGGAATCCTCACCCTGCGCAATGACGATTTCGCCCTGATGGCAGCGCTGTATCTCCAGGTCGCGGGCCATCGCGGCCCTGGCCTTGGTACCCAGTCCTCTGAGCAGCGGGAAATCGCCGGTGACGAAGCGCGCCCGCCGGTCCGGCGCCGCATCGGCTGCCTGCGCCTGCGGCGCCTGGAAGGAATCCGCTGTGCATGCTGTCTGTAGTGTCATCGCAGGTCTCCTTTTAGCAATGAACCGATGGATCCGGAAGTCAGAATTGAACCTGCCCGCTGGCAGGCTCAGCGGAGTTGGCGGCCCAGCACTTCGTCCCGCAGGTAGTTGGCGACAAGATTCCGGCTGCGGCGCAGGTCGAAGTCGGGTGTTTGCGCCGCACGCTGGATGAACAGGCGAGTCAGATCGCGGCTGGAGGCCACCGGCCAGTTCTCCAGAAAATCCAGAATCCGGGCCGGCCCCACGCCATCGGGCTCCTGCCTGATCAGCAGCAGGGTGACGTTCGGGGGTTTGATGGTCAGCGCGAGGTCTGCGGCAGGCATTTCGACCAGGACAGCGGCCCCTTGGGCCAGTTGCAGGAAGCGGGCCTGAGCGCCTTGCGCCAGGACCATCCCCAGGCGCTGACACAGGGCCTGCAGTTCCTGCTGTGGATCGCGTCCTGCCGCTCGGTAGAACACCTCCACGGCAGCCTCCGGGCCGCCCAGCAGCAAGGGATCGGCCGGCAATCCGGCATGCCGCGCCTGCATCCAGGCCGCGCGGCTGCCGCTGAGGTAAAAGCTGGCGTTGTCTCCCCGCGTGACCGGCAGGGCCCGGATGGCCTCCAGGGCCTTGTTCAGGGATTGTCGCCAGCGGCCTCCCAAGGCGTCCGACAGGGTCCGGGCGTCTGCATGCAGCACTCCGGCAAGCTGGCTGGCAACGCTCTGGGCGGTCAGCAGGGCCTTGCAGACGGGCTGCTCGGCGGGGTCGAGCTCGGGCCCGACCAGCTGCCAGATCTGATCCAGTTCTGCACTTTGCATCAGACGGGCAGCCTGCGCGGCCAGATACCGGTCCAGGGCAGCGGTCCAGTCAGGCCCTGCGGTACCGTCAGGCACGGAGCGCAGCAGGCCATCCAGCACCCAGGTCATCAGGCAGGGAGCCGCGCCGGCCTGGCCGGCGCCCAGGGCCCGGGCGCCCTGGCTGAGCTGACGGTCAACCCGCTCAAAGGCGCTGGTGACGGCGGCGCGCAGGACGGGGTCCTGGCTGTCCAGGACCAGCTTCAGGCGCCGCAGGCGCTTGGCCAGCTTGCGGTCCGCCGTGCCATTTCGCAGCGCCTCGCGAATGATGGTGGAGAAGTCATCCACGAAGTAGGGCAGGGTGGGCACGGGCATGTTGGTGACGGATTCACCGGGGCACTCGACGATCTGGACATGGGCCCAGTGTTCGGCCAGCTCGACCGTGCTGCGCTTGCTGATGCCGATATCGATCAGCTCGCCGTTGACGCCGGCCGGCCGCACGCGTCGGCGCGCCTCGAGCATCAGGGCTGCGCCGGTCTGCCGGGCGCCTGGGCGCGCCGGGGCATGCTGTTCCTCCAGGCTGTCCGCCACCAGCGCCTCGCGGGAGTAGGCCCGTTCGGAGAGATCGGCAGGCGGCAGGCTGCTCAGCCGGCCTGCCGTGGGAGGCAGGTCCCCGGCGTGGCTGCTCAGCAGGCTGGTGTAGCCGAATCGGGCCCGGTCCAGAAAGCGCACGATGACATCGTTGACGGCCGCATAGGCAGCGTACCAGCGCTCCGGCGTCAGGCCGGGATTGATCAGCACGCCGGTATCCCAGTCGTTGCGGCCGTTCTGGGGCTGTCCCAGGGCGGTGTACATCGCGCGCCCACCTTTGAGATGAAAGCGCAGGACCTGCTCGCCAGTCTGAAACTGGGCCGCCAGCTGATCGTTGAGCGCGCTCAGCGTCTGTTTCAGCGCGATCACCTGCTCCTCGTGCCAGCGGGTCAGCCAGTCAAGGGCCGGGTCGTTCAGGGCGGCCGTGGCGGCGCCGCTGGCCATGCCCTTCGCCGCCAGGTCCATGGGCGTGGCCTGGTCTCCGCCCTCGAAGCGGTGCATCAGTCGGTACAGATAGAACGGCGCGATGTTGTAGAGGCTGCGTGCGCAGGCCGCGGCATTGTCCGCACTCAGCAGCGGGCGCAGCAGCTGCGCTTCCAGCTCGGCAAGGCAGACGGCGGGTACCGGATTCGGATGATTGTCCTGCCAGTGCCGGGCCGCCTCCTGGGGCGCCACCCGGAACAGCCCCAGATACTCCGCGGCCTGTCGCAGACCATCCTGCGCGAAGGGCAGCTCGGCGGGACTGGTCATGGCTGCGATCATGTCGGCGGCGTCGCTGATCACGCCGATGATCTCCGACAGCGTCTCTGCTGCCTGCGTCTCATTCAGCGCCCGCGCCAGCTCGAAGCGGGCCGCCAGATCCCTTGCGCGCTCGCTGATCAGGGGTGGGGCCTGCGGCGACAGCTGGCTCGGCGCACTGGCGCTCAGGGCAAAAAAGCCGGACAGCGCCTGGAAGCCGGCCTCGCGCACGGCATCCACGTCCTGGCCGGCCTGGGCCTCGGCCTTGCGAACGATGCTGAGGTATTCGGATTCCAGCACCGCCAGCGGGTGCACCGCCAGTGCCGACCAGCTGGTGGCGCGAGATTCCTGCGGCGAGTCCGTGACGGGTGGGCGCCGCGGCTGATCCACGGCGTTCTGGGCGAGCGATGCGATGTGCTCGAAGTACTGTTTCAGCTCGGCGGTCATGCTTGGGACCTCCCTGCGGCTAAGGGGCTGCGCGGGCAAGCGGCGCCGACCCGGTGGGCCGGCGCCGTGCACCGCGGTCTCAGTTCGGCGCGTCCTGGATGGTGGCGCCCCAGATCGCGATCAGTCCCTTGTTCAGCTGGTAGCGAACGCTGAGCGAGCCATCGGCATTGTGCGTGGAGCTTACCGTGTGCGTGGTCGAGGTCGAGGCCTCGAAGAAGGGCCAGATGCCGAATGAGGCATTGGCCGTGATCTGCTGGTACTCCGAATCGGAGTAGCTGGCCTGGCTGGTCACGGTCAGGTCATAGTCGCTGACCAGCAGCAGCTGCGACACGCGTCGGGCGAGCGAGCCCGTCGTCGAGAAGAAGGAATCCCAGTCCCCGGCGTTGGAGTTCGGGTCCCAGATCGTGTTGTCGTTCTTGGCCGACCAGGCCCTGTTGACCATGCTGGCGTCGTACCACTGGGCCGCATCTGCCGCCACAGTCGCGTATTTGCCCACGCTGCCCTTGATGGAAAAACCACTGCTCGCCGCTGTCGCATTGAGCTGGGTATAGGAGCCGCCCGCGCCGCCGCTGAAGATCTCGTAGAAGCCCGAGGCGGAGCCCGACACCGTCGTGCCATTGGAGGCCGTGCTGGCGGTCGCCGTACTGTAGTCGATCTGAGCACTGCCGCCCGTGTTGATCGCTGACGTGGCCACGGCAATGTTGCAGGAGTAGGTGGGCAGGCTGTAGCTCTGCTGCGTCGGCGTCATCATCGTCGTGTAGTAGTTCTTGTCGACGTAGTTGTCCAGGGCGATGTTCAGCGGATCGCTCTTGGCCGCCTTGAAGGCGGTCAGGGCAGCGGTCTTCTGGTTGGGGTCCAGATGGCGGTCCGCCCATTTGTCGAACAGCGCCTCCTGGCTCAGGTCGCTGGTGTCCGCGTTGCGGTACTGGATCCAGCTGGCGTACATCGGCCCCAGCGCCGCCACCAGGCCGCTGGAGCTGCTCGGCAGCATGGCGTGCAGCAGCTGGTTGTAGGCCGTGGAGCGCTTGTTCTTGCCGGAGGCGTCGAAATAGGCCACCACCGATTGGGGCGGCACGGCGTCGGCCATCAGGAACAGGCCACTGGAATCCGAGGTCTGCAGGCCCAGATTCCCCTGCGCCAGCTGGAAGGTGTTCTTGTCCATGCTGAGCTGCTTGGCGACTTCGTTGCGCCAGCCGGCGTTCATGGCATCGATCTGCTGCTCGACGCTGCTGTTGACGGCTGCTTGTGCGGAATTGCTCATGATGTGTCCCTCTCGCTGTATCTGTCTTGCGACAGCTGTAGTGCCGGTATTGGCGCCTACAGGATCAACGGGAGGGGAGCGGGTGGTCTGTACGCTGGCGCACAGAAGGCTGCGCGTTCATCAGGCTGCCATGCGGGCCAGGCGCTACCGGAACCCGGGTCGAGCCCAGGCGTGCGGAATATCCACGTCAGACCAACAATGTGTGGCCGCAAGGACGGACTGACGCAATGCAAGGTTTTTCGTAGCAAGGGCTTGCATAGAAGCACAGGGGACCAGACCCAGTCAGTCAGCCCGGGTAGCGTAGGCAGGCGAGTTTCTTATCGCTGCGACTGCGCGACAGGCCCAGGCAGTCCTGAGCCCGCACCTCCAGTCGCGTCTGCCATGACGAATGCGGACATACTGCTGACATGGAGTTGGAAATGAAAAGAGGGACTGCGCGCTGATTCGCGCAAAGTCCCTTCCACTTTTCATGGTGGGCCCACCAGGACTTGAACCTGGAACCAACGGATTATGAGTCCGCTGCTCTAACCAATTGAGCTATAGGCCCGCTGTCGGTCTGGCAGGTCTTGCACCTGCGCGGGGCGGCATTTTGCCATGTCGTCGGCCCTGGCGTGCGCCGCCCCAACGAAAAAGCGCCGGTCGGGCCGGCGCTTTGTTGATCAGCTTTCGTCGAGGAAGCTGCGCAGGTGCTGGGCGCGGCTGGGGTGACGCAGCTTGCGCAGGGCCTTGGCTTCGATCTGGCGGATGCGCTCGCGGGTCACGTCGAACTGCTTGCCCACTTCTTCCAGCGTGTGGTCGGTGTTCAGCTCGATGCCGAAGCGCATGCGCAGCACCTTGGCTTCCCGCGGGGTCAGCGTGGCCAGGATGTCGTGGGTGGTTTCCTGCAGGGATTCCACGGTGGC
>JBFJTN010000138.1:0-9494 GCA_041625325.1 Oceanococcus sp.
GTGCAAGCCGGGTTCGATCAACCCGCACACCAAGTTCGAAGCCGAAGTGTACGTGCTGAAGAAGGAAGAGGGCGGCCGTCACACGCCGTTCTTCAAGGGCTACCGCCCGCAGTTCTACTTCCGCACGACGGACGTGACGGGCGCGGTGGAGCTGCCGGAAGGCACGGAAATGGTGATGCCTGGCGACAACATCAACATCAAGGTCGAGCTGATTGCGCCGATCGCGATGGAAGATGGCCTGCGTTTCGCTATCCGCGAAGGTGGCCGCACCGTCGGCGCCGGCGTGGTTGCCAAGATCATCGAGTAAAGCATCCGGAAATCGCCGGCGGGCCGGGCTCGCTGGCGATTTTACCTTTCCGGTTTGCATTTCAGGGGCGTATCGGTAAAATACGCGCCCTTTTGCCCCAACAGGCCAGTAGCTCAATTGGTAGAGCGGCGGTCTCCAAAACCGCAGGTTGGGGGTTCGAGACCCTCCTGGCCTGCCATTTCACCATGATTGCCGCGACATTCGCGGGGAGTCAGCACCAGACATGACTGCGCAGACGGATACAACCGGATCAGCGCTGGATACCGTATTGCTGTGGGCCGCGGTTGCGATCCTGGCCGCCAGCATCTTCGGCTTCTACTACTTCGAGCCCCAGTTCAACGTGCTGATCCGCGTGGTCGGCATGCTGGCCGGTGCCGGGGTGGCGGTGGCTGTGGCCCTGCAAAGCCAGCCGGGCAAGGCGGCCTTCCATGTGGTGCGCGACTCGCGCACGGAACTGCGCAAGGTGGTCTGGCCGACCCGTCCGGAAACCATCCAGACCACGGCCATCATCCTGATCGCGGTGCTGATCCTGGGTGTGATGCTGTGGGGGGTGGATTCCCTGCTGCTGCTGGCCCTTGAGGCCCTCACCGGCCGCGGAGGCTGACACGATGGCCAAGCGCTGGTACGTGGTGCACGCCTACTCTCAGTACGAGAAGAAGGTCAAGAAATCGCTGGAGGAGCGCATTAAGCGCGCCGGGCTGGAAGATCAGTTCGGCGAGATTCTGGTGCCGACCGAGGAAGTGGTCGAAATCCGCGACGGTGCCAAGCGCACCACCGAGCGCAAGTTCTTCCCCGGCTATGTGCTGGTGGAGATGGAGATGAACGACGACACCTGGCACCTGGTCAAGGACGTGCCCAAGGTGATGGGCTTCATCGGCGGCACTTCGGACCGTCCGGCCCCGATCTCCGAGAAGGAGGCCAAGGCCATCCTCAACCAGGTCGAGGAGAGCGTCGAGGCGCCCAAGCCGAAGACCCTGTTCGAGCCGGGCGAGTCGGTGCGTGTGCTGGATGGGCCTTTCGCCGATTTCAGCGGCGTGGTCGAGGAAGTGAATTACGAGAAGAGCAAGCTGCGGGTCGCGGTCCTGATCTTCGGTCGTTCCACCCCGGTGGAACTGGATTTCTCTCAGGTCGAGAAGGCCTGAGTCGCCAGCCGGCCTCGGTCGGTGGCGAGCTTGTCGCAGAGGCGACTTCGGTCTTGAACGGTTCGGGCAGGCTGCCCGGCCGGGGCTGGGTCGAAGCGGTGTCTGCAAGGGCTCGGCGGATGTCGGGTCCGGAGTTTGCGGCAGGGATGCCGCAACGCCCGCGCAGCGGGCGCAAGCAAGGCGAAAATCGCATTTTCGCCTTGCGCTGGAGCAGTCGGGCAGGAGCCCGATCTGCGACTTAAACAACGGGGAGGCTGAGCCACAGCCGCTAACACCCACAAGGAGTTGAAATGGCCAAGAAAGTTCAAGCTTATATCAAGCTGCAGGTCAAGGCCGGCCAGGCCAATCCGAGCCCGCCCGTGGGCCCGGCTCTGGGTCAGCACGGCGTCAATATCATGGAGTTCTGCAAGGCCTTCAACGCGCAGACCCAGGGTATGGAGCCGGGTCTGCCCACGCCGGTCGTGATCACCGTCTACGCCGACCGCAGCTTCACCTTCATCACCAAGACGCCGCCTGCGGCGATCCTGCTCAAGAAGGCGGCTGGCATCAAATCCGGCAGCCCGACCCCGAACACCAAGAAGGTGGGCAAGGTCACCCGGGCCCAGCTGGAAGAAATCGCCAACGTGAAAATGCCGGATCTCAATGCCGGCTCCCTGGAAGCGGCAGTCAACATCATCGCCGGCAGTGCCCGGGCGATGGGTCTTGAGGTGGAGGGTTAATCATGGCGAAGATCACCAAGCGTCAGAAGCTGATCAACGAAAAGATCGGCGATCGTAACCAGCCGCGCGCCGTCGAGGACGTGATCAAGCTGCTGAAGGAATGCGCCACCGCCAAGTTCAGCGAGTCGGTCGACGTCTCCGTGAACCTGGGCGTGGATCCGCGCAAGTCCGATCAGGCCGTGCGCGGTTCCACCGTGCTGCCGCACGGCACCGGCAAGAGCGTCAAGGTGGCCGTGTTCACCCAGGGCGAGAACGCCGAGAAGGCCAAGGCGGCCGGCGCCGACGCCGTGGGCATGGACGAGCTGGCGGAAGAGTTCAAGAGCGGCAACTTCGACTACAACGTCGTGATCGCCTCGCCGGATGCCATGCGCATCGTCGGCCAGCTGGGCAAGGTGCTGGGGCCGCGCGGCCTGATGCCCAACCCCAAGGTCGGCACGGTGACGCCGGACGTCGAAACGGCAGTCAAGAATTTCAAGGCCGGTCAGGCCCGCTATCGCACCGACAAGAACGGCATCGTGCACTGCGCGATCGGTTCCATCGGTTTCGAACCGCAGGCCCTGGTCGACAATCTCAATGCCGTGATTGCCGACCTGAAGAAGGCCAAGCCGAGTTCCAGCAAGGGCATCTACATGCAGAAGGTGACCCTCTCGACCACGATGGGCCCCGGCCTGCCGGTGGATCTGAGTTCGCTGGCTTAAGAGATGGATACGGTCCGGGTTTGACCGCCCGGACCGGCAGGACTTTGCGACGTGGCGTTGCTGCCGCGCCGTCAAAGACCGCAGGTACCCGCAAGGGAGCAAACGGGGTGATGCATCGCTCCGGCCTGCGCAGATGGTGCTTTCCCGCAAGGGAGACGCCGATAGGGGTCGGTGAGGAATCACCGGCATTTGTGTAGCAACTGTCACCGAGGGATTTATGGCTCTCAGGCTTGAAGACAAGAAGGCCCTCGTTGCTGAAGTCAACGCGATCGCCGCCACGGCTCATTCGGCTGTGGTCGCGGAGTACCGGGGCTTGTCCGCCGAAAAGATGACCGCTCTGCGCGCCAAGGCGCGTGCCGGCGGTGCGTACTTGAAGGTGGTCAAGAACTCGCTGGCCAAACGCGCCGTGGAAGGCACTGCGTTCGAATGCATGAACGACGCCTTCATCGGCCCGGTCATTCTCGGGTTCTCGATCGAGGATCCGGGGGCGGCGGCCCGTGTGCTCAAGGATTTCAGCAAGGAAAACGAGGCACTGAAGGTCACGGCGGTTTCCGTCAGCGGCCAATTGCTTCCGGCTTCGGACATCGAGCGGCTGGCCACGCTGCCGACTCGTGAGCAGGCGCTGGCGATCCTGATGGGTGTGATGCAGGCACCGATCAGCAAGTTCGTCCGCACGCTCAAGGAGCCGGTGGCCCAGGCGACCCGTGCGGTGGCCGCGGTCCGCGATCAGAAGCAGGCAGCGTGACCCTCTCGATACTGATTGATTAGGAGTTTTTTGAAATGGCTTTGACCAAAGAAGAAGTGCTCGACGCGATTGCCGAGATGTCCGTGATGGACGTCGTCGAGCTGGTGTCGATGATGGAAGAAAAGTTCGGCGTCTCCGCCGCTGCCCCGGTCGCCGTCGCGGCTGCCGGCGGTGCGGCTGCCGCTGATGCGCCCGCTGCGGAAGAGAAGGACGAGTTCGACGTCGTTCTCGCCAGCTTCGGCGACAACAAGGTGGCCGTGATCAAGGCCGTCCGTGGTGTCACCGGTCTGGGTCTGAAGGAAGCCAAGGAAGCGGTGGAATCCGCTCCTTCCACGCTGAAGGAAGGCGTGGCCAAGGCCGAAGCGGAAGACATCAAGAAGCAGCTGGAAGAAGCTGGCGCCAAGGTCGAGCTGAAATAAGCCCGTCTTGACCCCGGTTTACTTCCACAACCGGTCGGGAGGCCTTCGGGTCTCCCAACAAGGCTGGTGGCCTCGCGCCACCGGCCTTTTGCCGTTTTTTCGCGCCGCGTGGCGCGATTCAAGTCTAGTCTGAAGACTGAGGTTACAGATGGCCTACTCGTTTACCGAGAAGAAGCGCGTCCGCAAGGATTTTGGCAAGCGTACCGCCCCGCTGGACGTTCCCTTCCTGCTGGCGACTCAGATCGAGTCCTACAAGAACTTTCTGCAGGAAGACCTGAAGACCAACCAGCGCAAGGACATCGGTCTGCATGGCGCGCTGAGCTCGGTGTTCCCGATGGAAAGCTACTCGGGCAGCGCCGCGCTGGAGTATGTCAGCTACCGTCTGGGCACGCCGGCATTCGACGAGAAGGAGTGCCGGGTCCGCGGCATGACCTACTCGGCGCCGCTGCGGGTCAAGGTCCGACTGGTCATCTATGACAAGGACAGCAAGGACAAGCGCGTCAAGGACGTCCGCGAGCAGGAAGTCTACATGGGCGAACTGCCGCTGATGACGGGCAACGGCACCTTCATCATCAACGGCACCGAGCGCGTGGTCGTGTCCCAGCTGCATCGCAGCCCGGGCGTCTTCTTCGACCATGACAAGGGCAAGAGCCACTCCTCGGGCAAGCTGCTGTACTCCGCCCGCATCATTCCCTACCGCGGCTCCTGGCTGGACTTCGAGTTCGATCCCAAGGACCTGCTGTATGTGCGCATCGACCGCCGGCGCAAGCTGCCGGTATCGATCCTGCTGCGCGCGCTGGACATGGACAACGAGGCCATGCTGGCCCGTTACCACGAGACCAACAAGTTCTTCCTCAATTCCGAAGGCGCGCGCCTGGAGCTGATTCCGGAGCGTCTGCGCGGCGAGACCGCCTCCTTCGACATCAAGGTCGGCAAGGAAGTCATCGTCGAGGAAGGCCGCCGGATCACCGCGCGCCACATCAAGAAGATGGCGGACGCCGGTCTGGATTCGCTGGAAGTGCCGGACGACTACCTGCTGGGCAAATGCCTGGCCAAGAGCATTGTCGATGGCGAAACCGGCGAGTTCATCGCCGAGTGCAACGCCGAGCTGACCGAGGAACTGGTCGCCGAGCTGCGCAAGGCCGGGATCGAGGAAATCGACACCCTGTACGTCAATGATCTGGACAAGGGGCCCTACGTCTCCGAGACCCTGCGCATCGATCCGACCCGCACCCGTCTGGAAGCGCTGGTCGAGATCTATCGCATGATGCGCCCGGGCGAGCCGCCGACCAAGGAAGCCGCCGAAGCGCTGTTCGACAACCTGTTCTTCGCCGAAGACCGCTACGACCTGTCCGCGGTCGGCCGGATGAAGTTCAACCGTCGCCTGAACCGTGACGAGGTCACCGGCCCGGGCGTGCTGACCCACGATGACATCCTGGACGTGATCCAGGAACTGATCAACATCCGCAACGGCATCGGCCAGACCGACGATATCGACCATCTGGGCAACCGCCGCGTGCGTTCGG
Source organism: Oceanococcus sp. (assembly GCA_041625325.1). Classification (GTDB taxonomy): domain Bacteria; phylum Pseudomonadota; class Gammaproteobacteria; order Nevskiales; family Oceanococcaceae; genus Oceanococcus. Next base: position 5,557 of record JBFJTN010000138.1, read on the forward strand.
TCGGCGAGATGGCGGAGAACACCTTCCGCACCGGTCTGGTCCGGGTCGAGCGCGCGGTGCGCGAGCGCCTGGCGCTGGCCGATTCCGAAGGCCTGATGCCGCAGGATCTGATCAATGCCAAGCCGGTGGCGGCCGCGGTCAAGGAGTTCTTTGGCTCCTCGCAGCTGTCCCAGTTCATGGACCAGAACAACCCGCTGTCGGAAGTCACCCACAAGCGCCGCGTCTCGGCGCTGGGCCCGGGCGGCCTGACCCGCGAGCGCGCCGGCTTCGAGGTGCGCGACGTGCACCCGACCCACTACGGCCGCATCTGCCCGATCGAAACGCCGGAAGGCCCGAACATCGGCCTGATCAACTCGCTGTCGGTGTATGCCCGCACCAACGAGTACGGTTTCCTCGAGACCCCGTACCGCAAGGTGACGGACGGCAAGGTCACCAAGGACATCGAGTATCTGTCGGCGATCGAGGAAGGTCGTTACGTCATCGCCCAGGCCAACTCGCAGCTGGACGAGAAGGGTCAGTTCATGGACGACCTGGTCTCGGTCCGTCACATGAACGAATTCACGATCATGTCGCCGGACAAGGTCCAGTACATGGACGTCTCGCCCAAGCAGATCGTGTCGGTGGCGGCCTCCATCATCCCCTTCCTGGAGCACGATGACGCCAACCGCGCCCTGATGGGCTCGAACATGCAGCGTCAGGCCGTGCCCTGCCTGCGGGCCGAGAAGCCGCTGGTCGGCACCGGCATGGAGCGTCGCGTGGCGGTGGACTCGGGCGTGGCCATGACGGCCAAGCGCGGCGGGGTGGTCGACAAGGTCGACGCCGCCCGTATCGTGATCCGGGTGAACGACGAAGAGACCATTGCCGGCGAACCCGGCGTGGACATCTACAACTTCATCAAGTACACCCGTTCCAACCAGAACACCTGCATCAACCAGCGTCCGCTGGTGCGTCCGGGTGACGTGGTCGGCGCCGGCGACGTGATCGCCGATGGCCCCTCCACCGACATGGGCGAGCTGGCCCTGGGCCAGAACATGCTGGTCGCCTTCATGCCCTGGAACGGCTACAACTTCGAGGACTCCATCCTGGTCTCCGAGCGGGTGGTGGAAGAGGATCGCTTCACCACCATCCACATCGAAGAGCTGACCTGCGTGGCCCGCGAAACCAAGCTGGGCCCGGAGGAAATCACCGACGACATCCCGAATGTCAACGAATCGGCGCTGCGCAAGCTGGATGATGCCGGCATCGTCTACATCGGTGCCGAGGTCAAGGCCGGCGACATCCTGGTCGGCAAGGTCACGCCCAAGGGCGAGACCCAGCTGACCCCGGAAGAGAAGCTGCTGCGCGCGATCTTCGGCGAGAAGGCCTCCGACGTGAAGGACACCTCGCTGCGGGTGCCGTCCTCGATCGAGGGCACCGTGATCGACGTCCGCGTGTTCACCCGTGAAGGGGTGGAAAAGGACGCCCGCGCCCTGGCCATCGAGGAATCCGAACTGGCCCAGGTGCGCAAGGACCTGCAGGACGAGCTGCGCATCTTCGAGGACGACATCTTCACCCGTAGCCGGCGCCTGCTGCTGGGTCAGGTGGCCGATGGCGGACCCAAGAAGCTGAAGGCCGGCACCGCGCTGGACGAGGCCTACCTGGACGGCATCGACGCCGACAAGTGGTTCGACATCCGTCTGCGCGACGAGGAGCGTCAGACCCAGCTGGAGGCCATGGCCAAGCAGCTGAAGGAGCAGCGCGAGGACTTCGATCAGCGCTTCAAGATCAAGAAGGAAAAGATCACCCAGGGCGACGAGCTGGCTCCGGGCGTGCTCAAGATGGTCAAGGTCTACCTGGCGGTCAAGCGGCGCATCCAGCCGGGCGACAAGATGGCCGGCCGTCACGGCAACAAGGGTGTGATCTCGCAGATCGTGCCGGTCGAGGACATGCCGCACACCGATGACGGCGTCACCGTCGACATCGTGCTGAATCCGCTGGGCGTGCCCTCGCGCATGAACATCGGGCAGATCCTCGAGACCCACCTGGGCTACGCGGCCAAGGGCATGGGTCTGAAGATCCAGCGCATGCTCGAGGAAGTGCGTGGCAAGGAAGTGAAGAAGCTGCGCGACTACCTGTCCAAGACGGTCTATGCCAAGGAAGGGAAGCCGGACAAGAACATCGCGGCGCTGACCGATGACGAGGTCATCGAACTGGCCGAGAACCTCAAGGGCGGCCTGCCGGTGGCGACCCCGGTCTTCGACGGTGCTTCCGAGCCGGATATCACCGAGATGTTCAAGGAAGCCGGCCTGCCGGAGCACGGTCAGTGCCAGCTGATCGACGGCCGCACCGGCGAACCCTTCGAGCGCGAAGTGACGGTCGGCTACATGTACATGCTCAAGCTGAACCACCTGGTCGACGACAAGATGCACGCGCGCTCGACCGGCCCGTACTCCCTGGTCACCCAGCAGCCGCTGGGCGGCAAGGCGCAGAACGGCGGTCAGCGCTTCGGCGAGATGGAGGTCTGGGCCCTGGAGGCCTACGGCGCCGCCTACACCCTGCAGGAAATGCTGACCGTGAAGTCGGACGACACTGCCGGGCGCACGCGCATGTACAAGTCCATCGTCGATGGCGACCACCGAATGGATGCCGGCATGCCGGAATCCTTCAACGTTCTGGTCAAGGAGATTCGCTCCCTGGCCCTGAACATCGAACTGGAAACGGATGACTGAGATGAAAGATCTTCTGAATCTGCTGAAAGCAGGCGACACGGCCGAGGATTTTGACGCGATCAAGATCGGTCTGGCCTCGCCGGAAACCATCCGCTCCTGGTCCTACGGCGAGGTCAAGAAGCCGGAAACGATCAACTACCGGACCTTCAAGCCGGAGCGTGACGGCCTGTTCTGCGCCAAGATCTTCGGCCCGGTCAAGGATTACGAGTGCCTGTGCGGCAAGTACAAGCGCCTCAAGCATCGTGGCGTGGTCTGCGAGAAGTGCGGCGTCGAGGTCACCCTGGCCAAGGTGCGCCGCGAGCGCATGGGTCACATCGACCTGGCCTCGCCGACCGCGCACATCTGGTTCATGAAGTCGCTGCCCTCGCGCATCGGCCTGCTGCTGGACATGCCGCTGCGGGCGATCGAGCGGGTGCTCTACTTCGAAGGCTACGTGGTCATCGACCCGGGCATGACCCCGCTGGAACGCGGCCAGCTGCTGACCGAGGAAGACTACCTGGATTCGGTCGAGCAGCACGGCGATGAATTCGACGCCCGCATGGGCGCCGAGGCCATCTACGAGATGCTCAAGTCCATGGACCTGCCGCGCGAGGCCAACCAGCTGCGCGAGGACATGCTGAACACCGGTTCGGAAACCAAGATCAAGCGTCTGGGCAAGCGCCTCAAGCTGGTCGAGTACTTCATCTCCTCGGGCAACAAGCCGGAGTGGATGATCCTGACCGTGCTGCCGGTGCTGCCGCCGGACCTGCGTCCGCTGGTGCCGCTGGATGGCGGTCGTTTCGCCACCTCGGATCTGAACGATCTGTACCGCCGCGTCATCAACCGCAACAACCGCCTGCGTCGCCTGCTCGAGCTGTCCGCGCCGGAAATCATCGTGCGCAACGAAAAGCGCATGCTGCAGGAGTCGGTGGATGCGCTGATCGACAACGGCCGTCGCGGCCGCGCGATCACCGGCAGCAACAAGCGCCCGCTGAAATCCCTGGCCGACATGATCAAGGGCAAGCAGGGGCGTTTCCGCCAGAACCTGCTGGGCAAGCGCGTCGACTACTCCGGCCGTTCGGTCATCGTGGTCGGTCCGACCCTGCGTCTGCACCAGTGCGGTCTGCCCAAGAAGATGGCGCTGGAGCTGTTCAAGCCCTTCGTCTTCTCCCGCCTGCAGCGCCTCAACCTGGCCTCCACCATCAAGGCGGCCAAGAAGATGGTCGAGCGCGAGGAGCCGGAAGTCTGGGA
>JBFJTN010000139.1:0-9479 GCA_041625325.1 Oceanococcus sp.
CATCGGCATGATGACGTACTTGCAGTCGTCGTTGCCGGGTTCCAGCAGCAGCCCGCTGTGATCGGGGCTGGTCAGACCAAGGCTGAATTGTTCGGTATGGATGGCGGAGAGGGCATCAAGCAGATAGGTCACATTGAAACCGATGCTGAGCTTTTCACCCACGTATTCGACTTCCAGTTCCTCTTCCGCTTCCTCATGCTCCGGGTTGTGCGTCTGCAGCTTCAGCGAACGATCTTCCAGCAGCAGGCGTACGCCACGGAATTTCTCGTTCGACAGGATCACCGCGCGCTGGAGTGCCGCGCGCAATTCTTCGCGATCGCCGGTGACCCATTTGTCGCTGGTGGTCGGAATGACACGTTCGTAGTCCGGGAAGCGTCCCTCGATCAGTTTGCTGGTCAGGCGCACGTTGCCAAGTTCGATCTGGATCGCGTTGTCGTTGAACTTCAGCTTCAGGTCGCTGCTTCCCGCATTGAGCAGACGTTGCAGCTCCGTCACGCCCTTGCGCGGCACGATGATGTGGGATCCATCTCCCACGGCTTGCTCCAGACTGACGTCACAGGTGGCCAGGCGATGACCGTCCGTGGCGACGGCGCGCATGATGTTGCCCTGGAACTCGAAATACAGCCCGTTCAGATAGAAACGCACATCCTGCTGCGCCATGGCGAACTGGGTCCGTTGAATCAGTTCGGCAAGCTGCTGCCGGGTGAGCTGCAGTTCCCGTGTGGCATCCAGTTCCGACTGGGCGGGGAATTCATCGGCCGGCAGAGTGGCCAGCAGGAAGCGACTGCGGCCACTGCGCAAGCGCAGGCGGTTGCCGTCGATCTGGGCATGCAGTTCGCTGCCCTCCGGCAAACCTCGGCAGATGTCGTGAAACTTCCTGGCCGGTACGGTGGTTCGTCCGGAGCTTTCGCCATGGACGATCAGTTCGGATCGCAGCTCCAGTTCCAGATCCGTCCCGGTCAGGCGCAGCCGATTGTCCTCCAGTTCCAGCAGAACATTGGACAGCACCGGCATGGTTTGCCGTCGTTCGACCACGCCAATGACGGCTTGCAGGGTGGCCAGGATGTCGTCTCGATTTGCGCTGAACTTCATATTAATAATTAAAGATTTCTTTTCCTTATCTTGTTGTTTTTATAATTATTAGTGCCCGGTTGGGCTGTGGGCAAGCAAGATAAGTTGTTGTTTTAAGGATGTTTTTTTGTCTCGTTAGCTTGTGCGCCGCGGGGGGGACAGCCCCGCTCGCCACCTGTGGATAAGCTGTGTTGCAAATTGTACAGTTTTGCCGCTTTTCTGCTGTCACCGCCTTATCCACAGCTTGTCAGGGGTCTCGTCCACTACTGATTCAAGTTGCGCTGCAAAGTCTTGTAATCGTCGCTCAGCTTGTGGTCGTCCTCGCACAGTTGCTGCACTTTGCGACAGGCGTGCAGCACCGTCGTGTGGTCGCGGCCGCCAAAGGCTTCACCGATCTCAGGCAGGCTGTGGCGGGTGAGCTCCTTGCACAGGGCCATGGCCACCTGGCGCGGGCGGGCAATGGCCTGCCGGCGGCTTTTGGAGGTGAGGTCATCGCGCCGGATGCCGTAGAACTCGGCGACCTTCTTCTGGATGTTCTCCATGGTGATGACCTTGTCGTGCGAGCTCAGCATGTGGCGCAGCGCCATCTTGGCGAAATCGACGGTGATCGGGTCTCCGGTCACGATCTGATTCGCCTTGAGGGTTTTTAATGCGGCTTCCAGCTCGCGCACATGAGAGCGGATGCGTTCGGCGACGAAGAAGGCCACATCCTCATCCAGGTGAATGTTCTCCAGCTCGGCCTTCTTCAGCAGAATGGCTGCGCGGGTTTCCAGCTCCGGCGGCTCGATGAAGACCGTCATGCCGCCGGCGAAACGGCTCTTGAGTCGTTCGTCGATTCCGTCCAGCTCGCGCGGATACTTGTCGGATGTCATCACCACCTGATGGCCGTCTTCAAGCAGCGCGTTGAAGGTATGGAAAAACTCTTCCTGGGTGCGCTCCTTGTTGGCGAACAGGTGAATGTCGTCGATCAACAGGGTGTTCACGGTTCGATAGAAATCCTTGAACTCATTGATCCGATCGTGGCGCAGCGCATTGACCATGTCGTTGACGAAGCGCTCCACCGCCAGGAAGACCACCCGAAAGCCCGGGTCGCGCTCGCGCAGCGCATTGCCGATGGCATGCATCAGGTGCGTCTTGCCCAGCCCGGTGCTGCCGCAGATCAGCAAGGGGTTGTACGCCTGCCCCGGATTGGCCGCGACCTGTTCCGCCGCGGCCTTGGCGATCTGGTTCGACTGACCGCGGACGAAGTTGTCGAACACGTACTGCGGATTCAGGCGGCTGCCCTGGGGCGCATTGCGGCTGCTGACAGGTTTGCGCCGCGGCTCCACCGACTCGTCACCGACCCGTAACCTGAGCTCCTCGATCCGGCCGGCCGTCACCTCCTGCAGGGTGCTGAAGATGCGTGCCTGATAATGCCCGCGCACCTGTTCCAGCACGACCTGATTGGGCGCGATCAGCTCAAATTGCTGGCCCTGAAGAGAGCCCTTGAGCGGGCGCAGCCAGGTATTGATCTCCCGTTCGGGGATATCCGATTCCAGCCAGCGCAGGGTTTTGTTCCAGATTGATTCGGTCACTTCGGTGTTGCTTGGCATTCCCAGAAATTAGAACGACTTGCACTCAGCCGGACGACCCGGCTAACATGCATCGGTTCACCACCCCCAAACGAGTATTGAAGCATGAAACGCACGTTTCAACCCAGCGTCATCCGGCGCAAGCGCACGCATGGTTTTCGTGCCCGCATGGCGACCAAGGGTGGTCGTCGGGTACTGAATGCCCGTCGCGCCAAGGGTCGTCATCGCCTGACGCCGTAAAGCTGGCTGATCACGCATTCCCCCGCAGCAGTCGCCTCGTTCGGCCCGCAGAGTTTACGCGAGTTTATCGCGAAGGTCGGCGGATTGCGGGGGGCAGCCTGCAAATCATCTACCGGACCGGTGAGAGCACCCGGCCGCGCCTGGGTCTGGCCGTTCCCAAGCGCATCCTGCCGCGTGCCGTGGACCGAAACCGGGTCAAGCGGCTGATCCGCGAGTCCTTTCGCCGGCACCGGGCCCAGCTGCCACCGCTGGATCTGGTGGTCGCGCTGCGCGGTCGCAAACAGCGGGGCACGCCGGCCGATCTGACGGCCGTGCTGGAGGCGCTATGGCAACGCTTGCCGACGGGTTAAAATCCGCGCTCATTGCGTTGATCAGGCTTTACAAGCTGTTGATCAGTCCCCTGCTGGGGCCGCGTTGCCGGTTTCATCCCAGTTGCTCCAGTTACGCCATTGAGGCACTGCAGCGGCACGGGCTCAGGCGCGGCATGGTCTTGAGCTTTCGGCGCATCATTCGCTGTCATCCGGGCCATCCCGGAGGCGTAGACCCGGTACCGGAATAAACCGTAATGGAAAATCTCCGCATGGTCCTGTTCGCCTTGCTGGCGGGCATCGTGTTCTTCATCTACCAGGCCTGGCAGGAGGACTACGCCGCCCCGGCGCAGGTTCAGGCCAGTGCCCCGGCCAGGGCTCTCCCGGATGCCGATCCGCAGAGTCAGGACGAGGGGGTGCCCGATCTCGGCGCCAGCACCGCGACCAGCACGCCGGGGGCACAGGCGGAAACCGCGGCGGCCGAAGCCAGCGGTGATGACTATGTGGAGGTCGTGACCGACCTCTATCGCCTGCAGATCAATCTCGATGGCGGCGATATCCAGTATCTGCAACTGCTCAAATACCCCCTGGCCAAGGATGCGCCGAAGGAACCGCTGCTGCTGCTGAACAATCAGCCGCCACAGTTCTTCGTGCTGCAGAGCGGCCTGGTGGGCGAGGCGGGGCAGGCCCCCGACCATCGTGCGCGCTACACCGCCGACCGCCGCCGCTACCGCATGGCGGAAGGCGCGGACCGGCTGGAAGTCCCGCTGCGATGGACCGCGGAAGATGGCCTGGTGGTGGAAAAGGTCTATGTGTTCCGTCGCGGCAATCCGGCCGATGCCGAACAGGAGCGCAGCGGCTATCAGATCGATCTGCTGTACCGCCTGCTCAACCAGGGGGAGCAGGCCCGCGTTATCAGCCCCTATGCGCGCATGTGGCGTACCTCGCACAAGGCCGGTGGCGAGCCGCCCTTCATCCAGAGCTTCATCGGCGCCGCCATGTACCTGCGCGACGATGATGGCAGCTACAAATACAAGAAGTACGACGAAAGCGACCTCAGCAAGGAAGCGGTCAGCACCCAGCAGCAGGGTGGCTGGATTGGCATGCTGCAGCACTATTTCGTCGCCGCGATCCTGCCGCCGGCCCAGCAGACCAACACCTTCAACCTGCGCCCGGCCAAACGCTTTGGCTTCATCGCCGAGTATGTCGGCGAGCGAGCCGAACTGGCGCCGGAGGCGGGTCTCGAGCTGAAGCTGCCGCTGTACATCGGACCCAAACTGCAGCAGGACCTGGAGGCCATTGCACCCGGCCTGCAGCTGACTGTCGATTACGGCCTGCTGACCCCGATTGCGGAGCCGCTGTTCTGGGTGCTGGACAAGCTGCACGGCCTGACCGGCAACTGGGGCTGGTCCATCATCCTGCTCACCCTGCTGATCAAGCTGGCCTTCTACAAGCTGTCCGAGGCGCAGTATCGCTCGATGGCGCGGATGAAGAAGTTCGCCCCGCGGATCCAGTCCATCAAGGAACGCTACGCCGACGACCGCGAGCGCCTGCATCAGGCCATGATGGACCTGTACAAGAAGGAAGGCTTCAACCCGCTGGCCGGCTGCTGGCCCATGCTGGTTCAGTTTCCCGTGTTCATCGCCCTCTACTGGGTCCTGCTGGAATCGGTGGAGTTGCGCCAGGCCGACTTCCTGCTGTGGCTGAATGATCTGTCCAGCCCGGATCCCTACTACGTGCTGCCGGTGCTGTTCGGCATTTCCATGTTCCTGCAGCAGAAGCTGTCCGGTCAGGCGATGACCATGGAACCGATGCAGCAGCGCATCATGAACATCATGCCGATCGGCCTGACCTTCTTCTTCGCCTTCTTCCCGGCCGGCCTGGTGCTGTACTGGTTCGTCAGCAACGTCATCGGCATTGCCCAGCAATGGGTGATCACCCGCCGTCTGGAACGCGAGGACGAGACGGCCGCCAAGAAGCGCTGAGCCTGGCCGATCGGCCAGGCCAGATTGCCGCATGAGCGTCCAGACCGAAACGATCGCGGCTATCGCGACGCCGCCAGGTCAGGGCGGGGTCGGGATCATCCGCATCTCCGGTCCGCGGGCCCTGGCGGTCGCTGGCACGGTCGCGGGGCGTGCGCCGCAGGTTGGTCGTGCACTCTACAGCCGCTTTCGCGACGCGCAGGGAGAGGTTATCGACGATGGCCTGCTGCTGGCCTTCCGCGCGCCGGCCAGCTTCACCGGTGAGGACGTGGCGGAGCTGCAGGTGCACGGTGGACCCCAGGTGCTGAGCTGCCTGCTGCGGGTTCTGTGCCAGGAGCAGGGCCTGCGTCAGGCTCGTCCCGGCGAGTTTTCGGAGCGGGCCTTTCACAACGGCAAGCTGGACCTGGCTCAGGCCGAGGCGATCGCCGACCTGATCGGGGCGGGCTCCGAGCAGGCCGCCCGCGCCGCCCGGCGCTCCCTCACCGGCGTGTTCTCCACCCGTTGCCAGGCCCTGCATGAACAGCTTGCCGATCTGCGCATGCGGCTGGAAGCCGCCATCGATTTTCCGGAGGAGGAGATCGACTTCCTGTCCGATCCTGATCTGCGCGATCGCTGGCAGTCGCTCCACGTGGAACATTCCGCTCTGCTGGCGGAGACCCGCCACGGGGTGCGCCTCAACCAGGGCCTCTGCGTTGTGCTGGCGGGTGCCCCGAACGCCGGAAAGTCCAGTTTAATCAATAAGTTGAGCCAGCGTGATCTGGCCATAGTCACGGCCGTGCCCGGCACCACCCGTGACCTGCTGCAGGCGCAGTTGAGCCTGCATGGGGTGCCGGTCACCGTGATCGATACCGCCGGCTTGCGGGAAAGTGACGACCCGGTGGAGCAGGAAGGCGTACGCCGCGCCCGGGAAGCCATGCAGCAGGCCGACTACCTGTTGCACGTGCAGGCACCCGATGTCGCCAACGAGGCGATGCCGGATATCGCCGCAAGAGTCATCGCGGTCCACAACAAGTGCGACCTGTCCGGCGAGACGGCCGGCTGGGTGGACGGATCACGCCGGGCCATTCACCTGTCGGCCCGCACCGGAGAGGGCATCCCCGCGCTGGTCGCCGAACTGGCCGGCGCAGACGGGGGCGGAAACGGTGAATTCAGTGCCCGGCAGCGTCACCTGGATGCCCTGCAGCGCTGTGGCGATCATCTGCGACGCGCCGGGGAACAGCTGCAGATCGGCGCCGGGGACCTGGCCGCCGAGGAGCTGCGCCTGGCCCAGCGTGAGCTGGGCGAAATCACCGGCCAGCTGCATTCCGACGAACTGCTGGGTCGGATCTTCTCCCGCTTCTGCATCGGCAAGTAGCCGGGGCCGGCGGGCGCGGCAGCGCGGGCCCGCGCGCAGGCCCCCTTCCTAGCGACCAATCTCCCCCTATAATGGCCGGCCGGGGCACGACAACTCGCGGCCGGCAGACCGGCCAAAGGGGGAGTGGATGGCGGATCACAAGCAGGGACCGGTTTCCGATCCGGATCCGGAAGAAACCCGAGAATGGCTGGAGGCCCTGGAGGCCGTCATCGAGCGGGAGGGGCCGCAGCGGGCCCACCATCTGCTCGAAGCCCTGATCGACAAGTCCCGTCGCTCGGGCGCCTACATTCCCTACTCGCCGAACACGGCCTACGTGAACACGATTCCGCCGCAGGCGGAGGCGCGCTCGCCGGGTGATCATGCGCTGGAGTGGCGCATCCGTTCGCTGATCCGCTGGAACGCGATCGCGATGGTGGTCCAGGCCAACCGGGCGCATGACGGGGTGGGTGGCCACATCGCCAGCTTCGCCTCGGCCGCCACCCTCTACGACGTCGGTTTCAACCACTTCTGGCGCGGGCCGGAGCACGCCTCAGGACCCGATCTGCTCTACATCCAGGGTCACTGCGCCCCCGGTATCTACGCCCGCGCCTTTCTTGAGGGCCGCCTGAGCGAGGCGCAGCTGAAGAACTTCCGCGCCGAGGTCGATGGCCAGGGCCTGTCGTCCTATCCGCATCCCTGGCTGATGCCGGACTTCTGGCAGTTCGCCACCGTCAGCATGGGACTGGGCCCGATCCAGGCCATCTATCAGGCGCGGCTGATGAAGTACCTGCACAACCGCGGCCTGGCCGACATGGCCGACCGCAAGGTCTGGTGCTTCTGCGGTGACGGCGAGATGGACGAACCCGAATCGCTCGGCGCCATCGACATCGCCGCGCGGGAGAAGCTCGACAACCTCATCTTCGTGGTCAACTGCAACCTGCAGCGCCTGGACGGTCCGGTGCGCGGCGACGGCAAGATCATCCAGGAGCTGGAAGGCAGCTTCCGTGGCGCCGGCTGGAACGTGATCAAGGTGATCTGGGGCGCGCTGTGGGATCCGCTGCTGGCGCAGGACGCCGATGGCCACCTGCTGCGCCTGATGGACGAAACGGTGGATGGCGAATACCAGGCCTACAAGGCCAAGGGCGGGCGCTACACGCGGGACGAGTTCTTCGGCAAGTATCCGGAGACGGCGCGGATGGTGGAACGCCTCTCGGATGAGGACATCTCGCGGCTCAACCGCGGCGGCCACGACCCGCACAAGGTTTATGCCGCCTATCACCGGGCGGTGAACGCGCCCGATGGCCGGCCGACCGTGATCCTGGCCAAGACGGTCAAGGGTTACGGCATGGGCGAGGCCGGCGAAGGCCAGAACATCACCCATCAGCAGAAGAAGATGGGCGAGCAGGCGCTGAAGGAATTCCGCGACCGCTTCGAGATCCCGATCTCCGACGAACAGCTTGCCGATACCCCCTTCTACATGCCGGCCGAGGACTCGGAGGAACTGCGCTACTTGCGCGAGCGGCGCAAGGCCCTGGGTGGCCACCTGCCGTCGCGCCGGCGCCACAGCGAGCCGCTGGAGATTCCGCCGCTGGAGACCTTCAAGCGTCAGCTCGAAGGCACCGGCGAGCGCAGCATCTCCACCACCATGGCCTTCGTCCAGCTGCTGCAGACCCTGATCCGGGACAAGAACGTGGGCTACCGCGTGGTGCCCATCGTGCCGGACGAAGCCCGCACCTTCGGCATGGAAGGCATGTTCCGCCAGCTGGGCATCTACTCGGTGGTCGGCCAGAAATACAAGCCGGAGGATTCCGACCAGCTCGCCTTCTATCGCGAGGACGTCAAGGGCCAGGTGCTGGAGGAAGGCATCACCGAGGCGGGGGCTATGTCCTCCTGGCTGGCGGCCGCCACCGCCTACGCCAACCATGCCACGCCGCTGATCCCCTTCTACATCTACTATTCGATGTTCGGCTTCCAGCGCATCGGCGATCTGGCCTGGGCGGCCGGCGACATGCGCGCCCGCGGCTTCCTGCTCGGCGGCACGGCCGGGCGCACCACCCTCAACGGCGAGGGCCTGCAGCACGAGGATGGCCACAGCCACATCATCGCCTCGACCATCCCCAACTGCCGCGCCTACGACACCACCTTCGCCTACGAGATCGCGGTGATCGTGCACGAAGGCATGCGCCTGATGTACGCCGAGAACCAGGACCACTACTACTACCTGACCCTGGAAAACGAGAACTACCAGCACCCGGCCATGCCCGAGGGCATAGAGGCCGACATCATGAAGGGCCTGTATCCCTTCGCCCGCCAGGACCAGCCGGGCGAGAAGCATGTGCGGCTGCTCGGCTGCGGCGCGATCTTCCGCGAGATCCTGGCCGCCGCGGAGCTGCTGCAGCAGGACTGGGAGGTCAGCGCCGACATCTGGGCCGCGCCCAGCCTGGTCGAACTGATGCGCGATGGCCAGATGGTCGAGCGCTGGAACCGTCTGCACCCGGACGAGGAGCCGCGGCTCAGCCACGTCGAGCACTGCCTGGGCGACAGCGACGCGCCGGTGATCGCCGCCACCGACTACCAGCGCACCTATGCCGAGTTCATCCGGCCCTACGTCGCGGCGCCCTATTACACCCTGGGCACGGACGGTTACGGCCGCTCGGACACGCGCGAGAAACTGCGCGATTTCTTCGAGGTCGACCGCCGCTGGATCACGGTCAGCGCGCTGAGCGCCCTGGCCAAGGCCGGCGTGATCGAGCGCAGCGTGGTCCGGCAGGCCATCGAACGTTACGGGATCGATCCCGAGAAACCCCACCCGACCACGGTGTAAGCCCATGCAGATCAAGATTCCCGATATCGGCGACTTCGACGCGGTGGAGGTGATCGAGGTCCTGGTCGCCCAGGGTGACAGCGTGAGCCAGGAACAGGCGCTGATCGTGCTCGAATCGGACAAGGCGACGATGGAGGTGCCCTCGCCCGC
>JBFJTN010000140.1:0-9440 GCA_041625325.1 Oceanococcus sp.
GCCGCCGGCCCTGGGTGACAACGAGATCGGCCGGGTGGGCGAAGCCATGGCCCGGCTGCGCCGCGCCCTGGACGGCAAGGCCTATGTGGAGGACTACGTCCAGGCCCTGACCCACGAGCTGAAGAGTCCCACCGCCGCCATCGCCGGCGCGGCGGAGCTGCTGGGCGAGGACCTCGCCGAGGCGGACCGGCGCCGCTTCCTGGCCAATATCCGCAATGAAGCGGCCCGCCTGCAGGCCCTGATCGAGCGCATGCTGGAACTGGCCGAGATCGAGAACCGCGATGCCCTGGACTGCCCTCAGGTCCTGGACCCGGCCGCGCTGCTGGAGGAGGCGCTGGACAGCCTGGCCCCGCAGCTGGAGCGGCGCGGCATCCGGCTGATCCGGGCCCTGCCCGTCGGGCGCATCCAGGTGCAGGGCGACGCGCTGCTGCTGCACCGCGCCCTGGTCAACCTGCTGGACAATGCGATCAACCACTCCCCCGCGGGCGCGACCCTGGAGGTATCGTTGCAGACGGCACCAGGCCAGGCCCGCTGCAGCATCTGCGACCGCGGCCCGGGCATCCCCGACTATGCCCGGGACCGGGTCTTCGAGCGCTTCTATTGCCTGCCGCGTTCCGATGCGGGCAAGGGCACCGGCCTGGGCCTGAGTTTCGTGCAGCAGATCGCGCAGCTGCATGGCGGCAGCATCAGGCTGGACCCTCGGGAGGGTGGCGGAACCTGCGCCGTGCTCAGCCTGCCGCTGGCCTGAGGCCCGCATTGTCCGCGCCCGCGCCGCTCGCTAGGATGAGCCTCTGGCCTCATGACGCAGAACCGTCGACACCGGTGGAGCCCACACGGGGAAATCCGCGCGAGAGCGCGCAGCGCTTCGCCGCCACCCACGAGGGTGTTCGGCGCGGCCGCCTGTGGCTGCAGCAGGAACTCAAGCGTCTGGCCCTGGACGGCGGCCGCATCGCGGGAACCTGCATGAGCACGGCCGAGCTGTGCGCCAATCTGGTCGATCACGCCAGTCCGCAGCCGGTGGATTTCCGCATCGCCCTGCGCCGCTCGCCGGGCCGGCTACGGATCGAAATCGCGGCCTTCAGCCGCAGTTTCAGCGCGCCCCGCCAGTTCCGCCAGCTGCTGATGGCCGAACATACCGATATCCTGTCCGTGCGCGGGCGCGGCATGAGCATGGTCGGCCATTATTTCCCCAGCGCCCGCTACCTGCCGCCAGCCAGCGATGACCGACCGGAGCGTTTCTGGCTGGAACTGATGCTGCCCTGACCGCCCCCCGGCAAAACCGCATGCGCCAGGGCGGTTCGGCAGCCCGGCCTGACCGCAGGCCTCCATTCCGCGTACCTGCTATGCTGCTCCGTCCACATGGTCATCGGGAGGGATACCATGAAGGATGTCATCACTGGCCTGGCGCTCTGCACTGTCTGTGCCTCGGCGGATGCGCGCATCGACTACAGCATCTTCCAGCCTGACCTGGCAACGCCGGACGCCAATATCACCATCCCCGACGGACCCAATCCGGGTGGCGATGCGGCCACCATCGACATTGCGGTGGTCTACAGCCGCCGCTATCGCGAGCAGCTGCAGCGCAACGGCCAGTTCATCGCCGACTACATCCTGCGCACCTATGACGAGGTCAACCGCTATCTCGCCAACACGGGCCTGCTCACCCAGGTGGAAGTGGTCGGCCTGCTGGAGTGGAACCTGCCGACCGGCGGCGACCTGATCGCCGACCATGACCGCCTGATCGGCTTCATGGAGAATCAGACCAGCAACCGGAACAGCTTTTCCGCCGACCTGGTGCAGCTGTGGGAAGTGCCCGAACCCGGCCTGGACGATCCCGCCATCTGTGGCTGGGGCCAGGTGATCGGGCGCAGTCGGGTGATCTCGACCAATGGCTTCGGTTACAGCGCCGTCCTGCAAGGCCAGAGCGGCACGGCCTACGCCGGCTGCTACGCCAACGCCACGCCGGAGGGCTTCGCCCGCATCGTCGGCCATGAGCTGGGGCACAACCTGGGCAGCACCCACGCCCGCGGCGAGGGCAGCGGCGAGGGCGCCTTCGATTTTTCTTTCGGCAAGCTTTGCGGCGCGCCGATCAACAGCTTTCCGGTTGGCACCCTGATGAGCGTGTCAGGCTATGCGCTGGATTACTTCAGCACGCCACTGCGCTTCGAGGACGGAGAGGCCTGCGGCGCCAGCGCGGGCCAGCCGAACGCCGCCGACAACCGGGAAACCTTCACACGCACGGCCAGTTACATCGCCGACCTGCGGAGCAAGGCCGGTCTGCTCGATTCCGTCACCGCGGTGGTGCCCGGTGACATCGGGGAGCAGAACGGCAACCTGCCGATCATCCTCACTCGAACCAACCCGCTGACCAGCGCCAGCCTGGAAATCCTGGTCTTCGGCCAGACCGCGATCAATGGCCGGGACTTCAACGCCCCCGCCCGCCAGACGGTCAACTTCGCGGCCGGTCAGGCCGCCGCCACCGTGCAGATCCCGATCGTGGCCGACGGCGTGGCCGAAGGGGCGGAAAGCCTGCTGATCTTTCTGCAGCGCCCCGTCAACATGGCCATTGTGGGCGACAAGGCCTTTCGCGTGGACATTCAGGACGGCATTGTCAGCGGCATCGCCGACCTGATCGCCGACACCGTCGATCTGCTGCCCTCCACCGGTTCCGGCGACCCGTCCAGCAATGGCAACCCCGGCCTGTCCGACGGCTCCACCAGCGGTTCGGGCGGCGGTGGTTCCGGCGGTGGCGGGGGTGGTGGCGGTGGCGGAGGTGGCGCCAGCGCACCGGGCCTGCTGCTCTGGCTGTTGTTCAGCCAACTGCTGCTGCGCCGGCGCTCCTAGCATTCCGGTCACCGCGGCGACCGGCGCCGCGGCATCAGACCTCGTGGATGAATCGTGTCCGGTCGAAGCGGATCTGCCGGTGATAGACCCCTTTGGGCCCCCGCCGGCCGGCACCGATGATCATGACCACGAAGGCGTCTCTGGGCAGCTTCACCGCCCTGCGCACCCGGGCTTCGTCGAAGCCCTCCATCGGGCAGCTGTCGAAACCGTGGGCGCGAAAGGCCAGCATCAGGTTCTCGCAGGCCAGGGCGGCGGACTTGCAGGCCCACAGGCGCATGTCCGCCGGGCTGTTCGGCCAGCGCGGCGCCGGCTTGGAGATGCCGCTCATGTCGCGCAGCAGCTTCTTCAGCTTGCCGAAGGGGTCCAGCGGCAGGGTGCCGTAGTGCACATGGGCAGCGCGCTTGTAGTAATTCTCCACGATGCGCGGAATGGTTTCCTCCGGCCAGTGCTCGAGGACCTCGGCGCAATGCTGCTTCCAGGTCGCGGTGCGCCCGCAGGCCACGATCAGCTCGGCCGCGGTTTTTGCCGCGTTCTGATTCAGGCAGGCCTCGACCAGCCGGGCGCGCTTGTCCGGGCTGACCACCCGGTAGAAGTCCCAGGGCTGCAGGTTGGAGGAGTTGGGCGCGAGCAGGGCCATGTCCAGACAATCCTGGACCACCGCTTCAGGAATCGGCTCTTCGGTGAAGCGGCGCACCGAGCGCCGGCTGCGCACCACCTTGCGGAATTCCTCGACATCGATCTCGGGCAGGGCTTCGCTCATCGTTCCAGGAACCCGGCCAGGCGCTGCATGCTGTCATTCAGCGGGTATACCCGGCTGAACTCGTAGGCCAGTCCTGCATCCAGGCTGGCGCCTTCGGTGCGACGGTACAGGTCCTTGTAGGCGGCGATCGCCGCCGGGCTGTTCTCGGCGATCTGGGCGCACAGCCCGGCCACCGCTGCATCCAGTTCCTCCCGCGGCGGAGCCAGGCAGGCCAGCCCCAGGCGGGCGGCCTCCTCGCCGCGCAGCGTACGGGCGGTGAAGGAGAGTTCACGGGCCTTCTGTGCCCCGACACGCAGCGCCAGGCGCTGGCTCATGCCCCAGCTGGGTCGCAGACCCCACTTGGCATGGGTATCGCCGACGCCCGCCTCCGCGGCCATCACCAGCAGGTCGCAGGCCAGGGCAATTTCCAGGGCACCGGTGTAGCAATGGCCGTTGACCTTGGCGATGACCGGCTGCGGCGCGGCCTCGATGGCGCCGATCAGGCGCCTGGCCGGAGCGTCCAGAATCTCGCCCACGGAGCCATTGACCAGTTCCACCCGACCCAGGGCCTTGAGGTCGACCCCGGCGGAAAAGGCCTTGCCCGCGCCGCTGATCACGATCACCCGGATCGCATCCTCGGCGGCCACTGCCAGCACATGATCCCCGGCCAGCTGCAGCATGGCGGGGGTGAGCGCGTTCATGGCCTCGGGCCGGTTGAAAGTGATGGTGGCGACGGCGCCGTCGCGTTGCAGGAGAACTTCAGACACGGGCAACTCCCCGGAAGAAAGGCCCGGATTGTACCGCCCGCCCTGATTCAGTCACCCACGCGGATGTTGTCCCGGTTCTTCTGGAAGGTCTTGATCCCGACGTAGGGCACATTCTGGATGTCCTCGGGCGTGGCGAAGGGGCCATGCCGCTCGCGGTAGCGCACGATGCGGCCCGCCAGGACCTGGCCGATGCCCAGCAGTTCGGCGTCGAGTTCCGCCGCGCTGGCGGTATTGATGTTGACCGGCCCGGCCTGCAAGGCGGCGCCGAAGAGCAGCAGGACAAGCAGGAGCAGGAATCGGAACATGGCGAGAACAGGGCGGGCCTGCAGGGGATTACGCAAAACGGGTGGCCTTCCGGACATGCCGTGCGCGCCCCTCTCGCAATTCCGTCGGCCCGGGCTGGATGACAGGCTGCAAAAACTGTGTTTCAATCAGGAAAGATGTCTTGTCACTTTCCCGCAACCCCGACGGGAGTCGCCGCATGACGCAGCGTTTCATCCAGCCCGAGGTCCGCCAGCGCGACCTGCATTTCGATTTCGGCGATGCCGACGTCACCAACTGGCACCCTGCCGGCAAGCAGGTGAGCCTGTTCTTTGCCGCGCTGTCGCCCTTCTTCCCGGAGGGCGAGAAATTCTTCATCCGCAGCGTGCGCCGCCTGGCCGAGGGCATCGACGACCCGGCGCTGCAGCGCGACGTGAAGGGTTTCATCGGCCAGGAGGCGATGCACGGGCGCGAACACCGCGAATACAACGAACGTCTGTGCGCCGCCGGCCTGCCGGCGGACAAGGTCGAGAACTTCGTGATCAAGGACCTGAAGTTCGTCGAGCGGACCTGGTCGGCGCGGGCGCGCCTGGCCATCACCGCCGCGCTGGAGCATTTCACCGCGATCATGGCCAGCCTGCTGCTGCGCGAACCCCGCGCCCTGGCCGGCGGCGACGAGCGCATCGTCGCGCTGTGGCGCTGGCACGCAGTGGAGGAAACCGAGCACAAGGCGGTGGCCTTCGACCTTTACCAGCGGGTCGCGCCGGGCCTGTCCGGCTACCTGCGCCGCTGCGGCATGATGCTGATCAGCAGCTTCTTCTTCATGCTCGAAACCACCGTGGTGCACCTGATCTTCTGCCACCGCGCCGGTTGCCTGTGGGATCTTCGCGGCTGGGCGCGCTTCCTCTGGTACTTCTGGGGCAGGCCCGGCATGTTCCGGCGCATCCTGATCCCCTGGCTGGCCTATTTCCGGCCCGGTTTCCATCCCTGGGATGACGACAACCGGGAGGCCATCGCCCGCTGGCAGGCGGCCGACGCGACACAGTAGTCTCATCCCTCGGGCACAGCCCGTACACAGGAGTTTTCCCGATGCCGAAAGGGCAACGTGACATACAGGGCGCGGGCCTGGCGGTGCTCAACCGCGTGGCCGGCTCGAAGGCGCTGGAAAGACTGGGCCTGAAGAAACCGGCCGAGCAGGCGCTGTTCGCCGCCAGCCGCACCGGCTTCAAGGTGGCCGGCATGGCCGGCCGGCAATTCAAATCGGTCAAGGACCTGCTCTCGCCGGCGCGGCTGGAATCGCAGGCGCCGCGCGAGCTGTTCGACCTCAGCCCCGGCGAGGAACAGCAGATGATGGTCGAGTCGCTGCGCCGCTTCGCCGAGGACGTGCTTCGCCCCGCCGCGGCCGATGCCGAGGCCCATCAGGAAGTCGCCGAAGACACCTGGAAGGGCGCCTTCGAGCTCGGTCTCGGGCTGATGGCCGTGCCCGAGGCCCTGGGCGGCGCCGCCACCCAGCGCTCGCCGGTGACCACCGCGCTGATGGCAGAAACCCTGGGCTGGGGCGATATGGGCCAGGCCGCCGCGCTGCTCGCACCGGTCGGGGTCGCCAACGCGCTGGCCAGCTGGGGCAGCCAGGAGCAGCAGGGCCGCTACCTGGCAGCCTTTGCCGAAGACAATCCGCCGGACGCCGCGCTGGCCCTGCTCGAGCCAGGCGCCATGGGTGATGCGAGCGCGCCCCGGCTCAAGGGCCGCAAGCATGGCGAACACTGGGTACTGGACGGCGAGAAGGCACTGGTGCCACTGGGTCCCTTCGCCGACCTGCTCATCGTCAGCGCCGATCTGGAGGAGCTAGGTCCGCGACTGCTGCTGATCGAAGGCGACAGCGAGGGCCTGTCCGCCCGGGCCGAGCCGGCGATGGGCCTGCGCGCCGCCAGCCTGGGCCGGCTCCGTTTCAAGAACGTGCTCGTCGAACGCGGCGCCATCCTGGGTGACCAAGCCGCCCTGCGCGAGGCCGTCGCCCTGGGCCGCCTGGCCTGGTGCGCCCTGGCCGTCGGCGCCGCCCAGGCCGCGCTGGATTACGTCATTCCCTACGTCAACGAGCGCAAGGCCTTTGGCGAGCCGGTCAGCCACCGCCAGGGCGTGGCCTTCACCGTCGCCGGCATGGGCATCGAGGTCGACAGCATGCGCCTGATGCTGTGGCGCGCTGCGGCCCGTGCCGAGCAGGGCCGCGACTTCCACCGCGAGGCGGTGCTGGCCCACCGCTACTGCGCCGACAGGGCCATGCAGGTCGGCAGCGACGCGGTGCAGATGCTGGGCGGCCACGGCTATACCAAGGAACACCCGGTCGAGCGCTGGTACCGCGACCTGCGTGCGGTGGGCCAGCTCGAAGGAGGGCTGCTGCTGTGATCAACCTCGAAGAACCGAAGAAATTCCGCATGCTGGTGCACCAGGCGCACCAGGTGGCCAGCGAGATCTTCCGCCCCAACTCGCGCAAGTACGACCGCGCCGAACACGACTATCCCAAGGAACTGGACATGCTGGCCGCGCTGATGGACGGCATGAACCAGGGCGGCCAGCGCGAGGCCGGGGTGGCCCATGTGGCGCGCGGCGCCGATGGCAGCGGCGAAATCGTCAACGGCGGCAACATGGCCACCGTGCTGGGCCTGATCGAACTGTGCTGGGGCGACGTGGGCCTGGCCCTGTCGCTGCCGCGCCAGGGTCTGGGCAATGCGGCCATTGCCGCGGTGGCCAACCCGGAGCAGAAGAAGGCCCTGGCCCGCGCCTGGGCCGCGATGGCCATCACCGAGCCGGGCGCCGGCTCCGACTCCGCCGCCATCCGCACCACCGCGAGGAAGGACGGTGACGACTGGGTGATCAACGGCGAGAAGATCTTCGTCACCGCCGGCCAGCGCTGTGACCATGTGGTGGTCTGGGCCTCGCTGGACCCGAGCAAGGGCCGCGCCGCGATCAAGAGCTTCGTGGTCAGCAAGGACAACCCCGGCATGAAGCTGCTGCGCCTGGAGCACAAGCTGGGCATCCGCTCCTCCGATACCGCCACCCTCGTGTTCGACAATTGCCGGGTGCCGGCCAGCGCCCTGCTCGGCTCGCCCGAGATCGACACCAAGCAGGGTTTCGGCGGGGTCATGCAGACCTTCGACAACACCCGACCGGTGGTCGCCGCCATGGGCGTGGGCGTCGCCCGGGCCGCCCTGGAGCGCACCCGGGAGCTGCTCGAGGCGGCCGGTGTCGCACTGGACTACCCCACCGATCGCTGGCGCATCCCCGCCGCCGCCGCCGCCTTCTACGAGATGGAGGCCGAATGGGAGGCCGCCCGCCTGCTCACCCTGCGCGCCACCTGGATGGCCGACAACGGCCAGCCCAACTCGCTGCAGGCCTCCATGGCCAAGGCCAAGGCCGGGCGCATGGCCACCCAGGTGACCCTGCGCTGTGCCGAGCTGTGCGGCGCCGCCGGCTACGGCGAGGATGAGCTGCTGGAGAAATGGGCCCGCGACTCGAAGATTCTCGACATTTTCGAAGGCACCCAGCAGATCCAGCTGCTGATCGTGGCCCGGCGCCTGCTCGGCAAATCCTCCGCCGAACTCAAATAGCATCCCCGCCGCCCCGCCGGGGCGGCGCTCACTCCGGGGCCGGCCCGCGCCGGCCTCGCGGCGGCTTGCTATAGTGCTCAGGTCCAGGGCTCTTGGGGGAGAGATCATGGCAAGCACGCAGTCACCGGCCCGGCCCTACCCGGCACCCGCCTGGGTGCAGCGGATGCGGGCGCTGAACGAATACGTGACCTACGACTTCGGCGGCGGGCCCAGAATGCTCAAGGCCGCCTGGGTCATCAACTTCCAGAAGGCCGGCACCTTCGTGTTCCTCGGCCTGCTCATGTGGCTCTACGCCGAAGACACGCCGGCCGCCACCAGCACCGCCGCCTGGATCTACCTGGCCCTGCACGGCGGCTACGGCATCGTCTGGATCATCAAGGATCTGGCCTTCCCCGACCCGAACTGGCAGCGCCGGCTCACCATCGGCGGCGGCATCAACATGTTCCTGTTCGTGCTCGGCTGGTACTGGGCCTTCGGCTGGCTGCTGATCTCCGGCACCAGCCAGCCCGACTACCCGCTGCCCGACAACGCCTGGTACTGCCTGTGCATCACCCTGTGCCTGGTGGGCAGCGTGATCATGATCGGCGCGGACGCCCAGAAGTTCTATACCCTGCGGGTGAAACGCGGGCTGATCACCGATGGCCTGCACCGCTACATCCGCCACCCCAATTATCTGGGCGAGATGATGATCTACGGCAGCTTCGCCCTGATGGTCTGGCACTGGCTGCCGGTGATCATCCTGGCCTGGGTCTGGATCGGCCTGTTCAGCGTGAACATGCAGATGAAGGAGGCCAGCATGTCGCGTTATCCCGAATGGGCCGAATACAAGGCCCGCAGCTGGTGGCTGCTGCCCGGTCTGATTTAGGAACCGGACCGCCAGACGCCTGTCGCCCGGCGGATGTCCGGATCGCGCGGCATCCGTCGTAATGGATCAGAGCTTTCACGAGGATTGAGGATGCGATACCTGCATGTCGTGCTGGTCTTCCTGGTGTCCGCCGCCATGGGCTGCTCGGGCAGCGGCTCGGGCAGCAGCGACGACGCCGTGGGCGACCCGACCGCCACCGATGCGTCGATCAGCAACTTCGATGTGGACGGCACGTCCAGCCCGGTGCTGCCTGGGGGCGCGGAACCGATCAACCCCAACGAGAACGGCGGCCGCTTCAGCGTCAGCTACGACATCTCGGCCGATGGCACGGTGGATCTCGAGTTGTCGGTGGTCGAGGC
>JBFJTN010000141.1:0-9413 GCA_041625325.1 Oceanococcus sp.
CGTGCCTTTCGGCGAAGGCATTCCACTCGGCGGTGCTGTCCCGCAAGCGTTGAATCTCGGCCGCGCGTTCGGCCTCGCCCCGCTGGACGAAGTCGGTCAACAGGGATTCCACCTCGGCGGACAGGTTGCCGGTGATGGCCCGGGCCCGGTCCACCAGATCGCCATCAAGCGAAAGATTGACAGGCCGCTTCCGGGGTCTGGATTCAGGACTGGCGCTCATGATGCGCATGTTATGCGCATGGCGGGAATTGGTCAATTCCGCCTATGGTTCACAAGGGAAGATTGGTAGACTGCCGGGTCTGGAACGGCGCGGCATGCCGCGGGGCCTGATGAGGCCGAAAGGCGAGCATGATCATCCCGCCGGCTCCTTCGTGACCGCGCCACGCGGCCTCCTCAAACCGGAATCTGCATGACAGCCACCGAGCGCCGCGCCACCCTGATCCTGGCGGCGATACTCATTCTGCGCATGACCGCCCTGTTCATGGTGCTGCCAGTCATCGCGCCCTACGCACTGGAACTGGCCGGCGGGCCGATGCTGGCGGTGGGTCTGGCGGTGGGGGCCTACGGCCTGACCCAGGCCCTGTTGCAGATTCCCTTTGGCGCCCTGTCCGACCGTATCGGACGCAAGCCCGTCATCGTGTTCGGCCTGCTGGTCTTCGCCTCAGGCAGCGCGCTGGCGGCCTGGGCGCCCGACATCAAGAGCCTGATCCTGGCGCGCCTGCTGCAGGGTGGCGGCGCCATCGCGGCCGCCTCCACCGCGCTGCTCTCGGACCTGACCCGCGACAGCGTGCGCACCACCGCAATGGCCATCGTCGGCGCCAGCATCGGCGGTGCCTTCATGCTGGCCCTGATCGTGGGTCCGGCTCTGCTGACGCTCACCGATGTGCCGGGTCTGTTCGTCATCTCGGCCGGCGCCGCCCTGCTGGCCCTGCTGCTGCTGGCGGCGCTGCCCGCGGCGCCCCGGCCCCGGCCGGAGGCGGCAGGCGGGTCCGTACTGTCGCCCCGGCTGGTCAGCCTGGACCTGGGTGTCCTGCTGCTGCACGCCATGCTGGCAGCCGTGTTCATCGGCCTGCCGCTGCTGCTGATCGAGCGCTGGGGCTGGCCCAGCGAGCGCCACTGGCAGATCTACCTGCCGGTGCTGCTGGCCTCCCTGCCGCCGGTGCTGCTGAGCATCCGCTGGCTGGAGCGGCGCGGCCTGGTGCCGGCCATGATCCCGCCGGCGGTGGCCCTGTTGCTGTTGGCGGTGCTGCTGATGGAGACGCCGGGCTGGGGCCTGCCGGCCGGCCTGTGGCTGTTCTTCTGCGCCTTCAATTTTCTGGAGGCCAGCCTGCCGTCGCGCCTGGCCAGCCTGGCGCCGGCCGGCACACGCGGCCGGGCAATGGGCGTATTCTCTAGCGCACAGTTTCTGGGTGCCTTTGTCGGCGCCAGTCTGGGTGGCTGGGTGCTGGCGCGCTGGTCGGCGCAGGCCGTGCTGCTGTCCGCCGGGCTGTGGGCCGGGCTCTGGCTGCTGCTGCTGTATGCCCGGAACGAATTGCAGAATGCGTTAGGACTTTTCAGGGCGGGCGCTTCCGTGGGGGAGTCGCTGGGCCCGCGCAATTGACACGTATCGAGGAGTGGTAATGAGTCGCGGAATCAACAAAGTCATCCTGGTCGGCAATCTGGGCCGGGATCCCGAAGTCAAATACATGCCGTCGGGTGGCGCGGTGACCAATGTCACGATCGCGACCTCGGAGTCCTGGAAGGACAAGCAGAGTGGCGAGCAACAGGAACGCACCGAGTGGCATCGGGTGGTGTTCTTCAACCGGCTGGCTGAAATTGCGGGCGAATACCTGCGCAAGGGCCGACAGGTCTATATCGAAGGCAGTCTGCGCACCCGCAAGTGGCAGGGCCAGGACGGCCAGGACCGATACACCACGGAAATTGTCGCCAGCGAGATGCAGATGCTGGGCGGCCGCGGTGACGACATGGGCGGCGGCGGTGGTGGCCGCCCGTCCGGTGGCGGCGGTGGCGGCGGTGGTTATGGCGGTGGCGATCGCCAGTCCGGTCCGCCGCCCATGTCCGAGCCGCAGATGGATCCGGACGACGACATCCCGTTCTGACGGGCATATCTGACCGTTCGTAAAGGACGGCACGAGATCAAAGCGGAGGCCCCACGCTCGTGGGTTCTCCGTTTTTTCCTTGTGGGTCCGGCGCCACCCCGGTCTCACGCATTCTTCACCTGGCCTGGGCTAGGAAAAGGCCTGGAATCCCGAGGATGCGGACATGTCGGAGGCCTTGTGCCGGCTGATCTATCTCAGCCGACGCGCGGCGGCGGTGGACGGCAATGCGATGCTGGCCATGTGCGCCGATTTTGCCGCGCGCAATCAGCGCCATTCGATCACCGGGCTGCTGCTTGTGGTGGGTGACCATTACCTTCAGATCTTCGAAGGACCGGCAGACGAGGCCGCGCAACTGATGCTCAATATTGCGCGCGACCCGCGGCATCGGGATGTGCTGCTGCTGTCGGAGCGTGCGGTCCCCGGCCGCCTGTTCGGCACCTGGGCCATGCGTGGCCTGGATGTCGATGCCAGCCTGGCCATGGATCAGGGACTGCGCCTGCGGCTGCAGGCGCTGGTGCATCAGGGCTCGCGCGATGCGGATCGGGATCCGGAAGTGGCCCGGCGGCTGGTCGGCGATATTGCCCGGCAACTGCTGCAGGCGCAGTCGCGCGGGGGCGATGCCGCCGGTCCGGCGAGTCAGCTGAGAACCTGATCCAGGGCCTCTTCGACTTGCGGTTGCCCTGGATCGACGCCCGGATGGCGTCGGTCGTGGTGGCCGGCAGCTGACATCTCGCCAGGCTGGCCTGCCGGTCAAGCGGCCCTGCTGCTGTCCTGCTCCAGCGTCGAGGCGGCGAAATCCTGGGCAAAGGTCCGTGCGCCCAGCAGCATGTGCAGCGAAGCCCAGCCCAGGAAGATCACCGAGGCGGCCAGCGCGTAGCGCAGGGATTCCAGGCCGAAGCGCGGGTTCAGCCAGTCCGACAGGCCGCCGATCACCACCGGTCCCAGGCCCAGCCCGATCAGATTCGTGATCAGGCCCAGCACCGCCAGCGCCATGGCGCGCTCGCTGTCCAGCGACACACCGTAGACCGCGGAGTACAGAGCCGGCAGGGCCATGAAGACCAGCGTGTTGGCGAGGCCGTAGAACAGCAGGCAGCGGCTGGCTTCCGTGGACAGCAGACCCACGGCCATGATCGGTGCGGCGACCAGGCAGAGCAGGCCGGGCAGGCGCAGTTTCCAGGCCAGGTTGCGCCGCGCCATGCGGTCGACCAGGGCGCCGGCCAGAATGGTGCCGAGCACCGTGGACAGCAGCGCGGTCACGCCGTAGTAGCGGGTGGCCATTTCCACGTCCAGTTCGAAGCTGCGCTGGAAGAAGGGAATCAGGAAGGCCGGCATGCCCAGGGTGAAGAAGGAGATCACCGCGAAGGCAATGGCCAGCTGCAGGTAGGTGGGTTTGGCAAACAGCCGGGTCACCACGCCGCGGGATTCGCGGTCGAAGATTTCTGCCAGGCGGGGTACGCGGGTGACCTGACGCGGCTCGCGCAGGGTGTAGAAGGAGATCACTGCCAGGGCCAGGCCCGGCAGGCCGATGGCCATCAGGGTGGTGCGCCAGTCGCTGGCGGCCAGGATCATGCCGCCAACGATGACCCCGGCGAAGCTGCCCAGCAGCGCGGCGAAGGAGAGCAGGCTGGCCACCTTGCCGTGGTGCTGCGGCGGGTAGTAGCCGGAGGCCAGCGAATGGGTGGGCGGCATCGCGCCGGCCTCGCCGATGCCGACCCCGACCCGGGTCAGGAACAGCGTCATGTAGTTCTGGGCCAGACCGCCCAGGGCGGTCATCGCCGACCAGATCGCCATGCACAGGGAGATCACGATGCGCCGGTTGCCCATGTCGGCCCAGCGCGCCAGCGGGATGCCCATCACCGCGTAGAACAGGGCGAAGGCCGGGCCGGTGAGCAGGCCGAGCTGCAGATCCGACAGACCGAATTCCGCCTTGATCGGCTCCAGCACGACGCCGAAGATGCCGCGGTCGACATAGGCGATGACCAGGACCAGAAAGATCAGGGCCAGGCAGTAGTGGCGGTACCAGCCGGTCGGCTTGTTCAGGCCGCTGGAGGCTGTGGCAGCCTCTGCCGGCTGCTTGGTGTTGGCGCTCATCGTGTTCCTGTCTGCTTAAGGGGCGTAGCTGTAGCTGGCCTGCAGACCCAGCGGCAGACCGATCGACCAGTAGATCAGAAGAAAGGCGGTCCAGGCCAGCAGGAAGCAGACCGAATAGGGCAGCATCATGGCGGTCAGCGTGCCGATGCCGGTGGATTTCACGTAGCGCTGGCAGAACACCACCACCAGCGGGAAATAGGGCATCAGCGGGGTGATGATGTTGGTCGAGGAGTCGCCGATGCGGTAGGCCGCCTGGGCCAGGTCCGGCGAGATGCCCAGCTGCATCAGCATGGGAATGAAGATGGGGGCGAGCAGCGCCCACTTGGCCGAGGCCGAGCCGACGAACAGATTGATCACGCCGGTGAGAAGCACGATGCCGATGATGGTGACCGCGCCGGGCAGGGCCAGGGCCTGCAGCAGCTGCGCGCCCTTCAGGGCCAGCAGCACGCCCAGATTCGACGCCGAGAAGGCGTAGATGAACTGGGCGATGAAGAACATGATCACCAGGTAGTAGCCCATGCCTTCCATGGCCCGGGTCATGCCGGCGATCAGGTCGCGGCTGGTTTTCACCGTGCCCGCCGCGATGCCGTACACCAGCCCGGGCAGGAGGAACAGCAGAAAGATCAGCGGCACGATGGATTTCATCAGCGGTGCGCCGAAGGACACCAGGCTGCCTTCGGCATCGCGCCAGGCGGAGCCGGCCGGGAGCAGGCTCAGCAGCAGCAGCGCCAGACCGCCGCCCATGGCCAGCAGCGCCCAGCGCAGCGCGCGGCGCTCAGGCTCACCCAGCGCATCCATGCTGGGCAGCTCGTCCATGTCGCCATCCACCGTCAGGTGTGCGACCCGCGGCTCGACCACCTTGTCGGTGAGATACCAGCCCAGACCGATGATGAGCAGAGAGGAAGCGGTGGTGAAGAAGTAGTTGTTCAGCGGGTTCAGGGTCAGGCCCGGGTCGAGAATCTGAGCGCCGGCCTGGGAGATGCCCTGCAGCATGGGGTCCAGCGCCGAGGGCACGAAATTGGCCGAGAAGCCGCCCGAGACCCCGGCGAAGGCGGCGGCGATGCCGGCCAGCGGGTGGCGGCCGGCGGCATAGAAGATCACGCCGCCCAGGGGAATCACCAGCACGTAGCCCGCATCGACCGCCGAGTGGCTGACGATGCCGACCAGCACGACCATGGGGGTCAGCAGCCAGCGCGCGGTGACCGCGAGCAGGGCGCGCAGGGCCGCGTTGATGAAGCCGGTGTGCTCGGCCACCCCGATGCCCAGCATCGCGACCAGCACCACCCCGACCGGATGAAAGTGCGAGAAGTTGCTGACCATCTTGGTCATGAAGGTCGCCATGGCATCGGCCGACAGCTGATTGCTGACCACCAGCGGCAGACCGCTGCGCGGGTCGATGACCTCGTAGCTGATGCCCGAGAGCAGGGCGCTGAGCACCCAGACGATGAAGAGCAGGGCGATGAACAGGGCGGCCGGGTCCGGCAGCCGGTTGCCGACCCGCTCGACCGTGGCGAGGGCTCGCTGGGTCCAGCTGTCGGAGGGGGATGTCGCTTGGTTCATGGGCGGATGCTGTCCTGGCTGAGGTGGCGGTCGCGCACCGATTCGGGTGTCCTCCCGGAGGAGGGCAAAGCCGGGATTATTGCAGACTGGCCGAAGGCGTCACGTTCCGTGGCGGGCCACGGCGGTGAGG
This sequence comes from Oceanococcus sp., assembly GCA_041625325.1. Classification (GTDB taxonomy): domain Bacteria; phylum Pseudomonadota; class Gammaproteobacteria; order Nevskiales; family Oceanococcaceae; genus Oceanococcus. The sequence continues at coordinate 5,881 of JBFJTN010000141.1, forward strand.
GTCGCGGTGACGGCGGCCGGGGCGGCACCTGGCCGGAGGGTCGCAGGGCGTCGGGGGAAGGGGCGCAGGGTCGAGCGGCCCTGCGCCATCGGCAGGCGGCAGGCGCGGATTCTGGTGGCCGGATGGATCGGGCGGCCGGTGGCCTCAGAGCATCAGCGGTCCCATCTTGTTCACCGCCGAGCCCTGCAGGTAGTCGATGCCGGCCTGCTTCAGTGACTCCACGGCTTCGGCATCCTCGATGCCGCAGGCGACCGTTTTCAGTTCCTTCAGACGGGCGCTTTCCACCAGCCAGCGCACCTGGGCACGGGTCAGCTCGTCGTGGGTGAAGTCGCGCACCAGGATGGGGTCGATCTTGATGAAGTCCGGGCGGCAGTTGTGCAGTACCGGCATCAGACCGACGCCCCGCGCCTGGTCGATCGACACCTTGGCGCCGCTGGACTGGATCAGCGAGACGAAATGGGCCACTTCGCGCGGCAACATGGTGGCGGTGTTTTCCAGGATCTCGAAGCAGATATGGCGGGCGTGCACGCCGGAATTGGCGATGCGTTCGGAGGCGCGGCCGACGAAGTCCCGGTCGGCAATGGTCTCTGCCGCCAGATTGATCGCGATGGCCAGGTAGCGCTCGGTCAGATCAGGGCGCGCGGCCATCTGGCTGAGGACCTGATCCAGCACCCACAGGTCCATGAAGGAGGTATTTTCGGCCCGGCGCAGGGCGGGCAGGTATTCCATCGGCGAGATCCAGACCCCGTCGCTGTCCTCGACCCGGACGAAGCACTCGACCATGGGTTTGTCCTTGTCGTTGACAGGCAGGATTTCCTGCGACAGCAGGTGGCCCAGGCCGGCCTGCAGGCGCTGATGCAGCCAGTCCACCCAGCCCTGGTCGGTGAAGCGGCTCTCGGCGTCGCTCAGCACCGGCACATCGGCGAAAACCTGGTTGCCACCGGCGCGGCGACCGCTGCGCAGCATGGTTTCGGCCAGCTCCAGCAAGGGACCCACCCCGGGGGAGCGGTGGTCGATCCGCACCACGCCGATGGTGACAGGGAAGTCGATGGACTCCTCGTCCCAGCTCAGCGTGGACTGCTGCAGGGCCTGGCGGATGCGCTCGCCCTGCGCCTTGGCGTCGTCGCCATCGGCGTCCGGCATCAGTATGCCGATGCGGATGGCCGACACCGCGTAGACCTGGGCGCCGTCGCTGGCCAGTTCCCGGCAGACCTCGGCGATCTTCCACAGCATCTGCTCGGCGGCACGGTAGCCGTGGCGGTCCGCCACGAAATCGAAATTGTCGGGGCCGAGGAACAGCAGATGATGGACTGCCGACTGGGTGCGCGCGCGACGCAGCAGTTCGTCCGTACGGCGGCTGAACGCATCGCGGGTGCGCAGGCCGGTGACCGGATCGATCTGGGTCGGCACCCGGGCCTCGTCGATGGGGCTGCCCTCGCTGTCCTGCGATTCCATCTTGATGTGGGCGCCGATCACGGTGCCTTCCTCATCGCAGATGGCCATGGAGGTGACCAGCACCAGGCGACTCTTGCCGGTCCGGTGGGTGAGCTGACAGGCTTCCAGGCGCGGCGCCGTATCGGTGGAGTCCACCGCATTCACCGCCAGGCGGCGCACCGGATGCATCTCCGGCTTCTCCGCGGAGGGGTCGAACAGCTTGAACACGTCGTCAAAGGGGCTGTCCACGGCATCGGCCCGATGGATGCCGGCCATATTGGACGCCGGAATGCTCAGGTACTGGATGACACCATGCACATCGGTGATCACGATCGCCTCACCGCTGCTCTCCACCAGGGCCGAGGCGACGGCGAGGTCGCGCTTGGTCGCGGAGGACAGCTGCTTGAGCTTGCGGTCCTGCGTCTTCAACGTCTTCAGCGCTTCGTCGAGTTCCTGGCTGCGCTTGTGTTCCTGATAGCGGGCTTCCTGCAGCTTGCGCGCGCTCTCGCCGAAGGCCACGTTGGCGTTTTCCCTGCCCGATGCCGCCGCCTCGCGATAACCCATGCGCCAGTACAGCGGAATCAGGGCGGCAATGATCAGCGCGGCGCCCAGACTCAGCCAGACCTGCAAGGGCAGGCCGAGCAGGCGGAAGGGGAAGTGGATGCCGGCCAGGGGCAGGGCATTGATGCCGATGAGCACGGCCGCCGGGGCCAGTCCGGCTTTCCAGGCCTGCGCGCTGTTGTTCATCGGCATCTCCGGTATGCTCGCCACGGTGACGGCATCATGCCTCGCTTGCTCCACATTGAACTCCTGCCACCCGGCCCGAAGGCCTTGATTATTGTCATTGCCCGCCCCCAGTTTTGTTATCAGCAGGTCAAGTTCAGGTGAAGTCGGCGCGGTGGACTGATCCGTGTCCGGGCGCGCTTTGTCAATCAGCTTAGTCTCTTGTCATGTTTTCATCTATTTTGATCGTCTGTACCGGCAACATCTGCCGCAGCCCGATGGGCGAGTATCTGCTGCGCGAGCGCTGGCAGGCGCCAGGTGCCCGGGTGGCGTCCGCCGGGGTGCAGGCGCTGATCGACTGGCCCGCGGACGAGGAGGCCATCAAGGCCATGCAGGCCCGCGGGATCGATCTGTCGCCCCATCGCGCGCGCCAGATCAGTCCCGAGATCAGCCAGGATGCCGACCTCATCCTGGTGATGGAGGATTTCCATCGGGACTGGATTCACAGCCGGCTGCCCACCGCCCGCGGTCGCGTGCATGGCATGGGCAAATGGATCGATCTGCCGGAGGTGCCCGATCCGTACCGGCGCGGGCCGGCAGCCTTCGAGCAGGCTTACGACCTGCTGGACCGCTGCGTGGACAGCTGGCTGGAGCGCATCGGCTAGGCCGCCAGAGTGCCCCGAGCGGGGGGGCGGACCACTGTCCGATCCTGCCCATCGCTGCAAAGACGCGGCGGCGGTCCCGAAATTGCGTATAATTTCGCCCCTTTTGGCCAGATTCTGAATCGTGGGAGCAAAGCTCTACATCAAGACCTTCGGCTGCCAGATGAACGACTATGACTCGGGCAAGATGGCGGCGGTGCTCGAGAAATCGCACCAGGTCCAGCGCACCGACAATCCCGAGGAAGCGGACATCCTGCTGCTGAACACCTGTTCGATCCGGGAAAAGGCCCAGGAGAAGGTGTTTTCCGAGCTGGGGCGCTGGAAGCAGCGCAAGCTGGGCAATCCGGATCTGGTGATTGGCGTCGGCGGCTGCGTGGCCAGCCAGGAAGGTGACGCCATCCTGGAGCGGGCGCCCTATGTGGATCTGGTGTTCGGCCCGCAGACCCTGCACCGCCTGCCGGAGCTGATGAACCGCAGCCGCGAACAGAAGGCCCCGGCGGTGGATGTCAGCTTTCCGGAAATCGAGAAATTCGACAATCTGCCCGCGCCGACCGCGGACGGCCCGACTGCCTTCGTCTCGGTCATGGAGGGCTGCTCCAAGTACTGCAGCTTCTGCGTCGTGCCCTATACCCGGGGTGAGGAAGTCAGCCGGCCCTTCGAGGACGTGATGGCCGAGGTGCGCGCCCTGGCGGCCCAAGGCGTGCGCGAAGTCAC
>JBFJTN010000142.1:0-9323 GCA_041625325.1 Oceanococcus sp.
AAAAGATGAGTTCATGGGCGCAATGATAATCGATCGCTGGTTCGAAGACCGCCGGACGGCGCTGGCCTGTATGACCATGGTGCTGCTGATTGGTGCCCTGAGCCTGGGAGGACAGGAACTGGCAGCGCAGCTGCGCTATGACCGCGACGCCTTGCTGGCGGGAGAATTCTGGCGCGCGATCACCGGCCATCTGGTTCACGCCTCGCTGGCGCATACAGGCCTGAACATGGCGGGCCTGGTGCTGATCGCGCTGCTGTTTCCGGAACCCATCCCGCTCGGCGCCTGGGTCTGGCGCCTGTTGCTGCTCGCCCTGGGGGTCAGCGGCCTGATCTTCTGGCGGGTGCCGGAGCTGGCCTGGTATGTCGGACTGTCCGGCGTGTTGCATGGCTTCTTCGTGCTGGGCTTCTGGTGGCTGTTCCGCCAGGGTGACCGCTTTTCCCTGCTGCTCCTGCTGGTTCTCATGGCCAAATTGCTCTGGGAGCACCTGTACGGCCCGATCACCAGCAATGAGGAACTGGTTGGTGTGCCGGTCCTGGTGGAAGCCCACAGCTATGGCGCGCTGACTGCGGTCGCCTATATTCTCTGTCGCGAAGCCTGGCGAGCATGGCAGCCTGGCCCCATCGACTCAAGGACAAAGCGTTGACTGCATTTGCTTTCGTATTTCCCGGCCAGGGCTCCCAGAGCGTCGGCATGCTGCAGGACTGGGCCGCGGCCCACCCCGCGGTTGCGGCCACCCTGGAAGAGGCCAATGCCGCACTGGATTTCGATCTGGCCGCGCTGATCGGACAGGGGCCGGCCGAGGCGCTGGATCAGACCATCAATACGCAGCCGGCGATGCTGGCGGCGGACATCGCGATCTGGCGCGTGTGGCAGGCCCGGGGCGGACCGCAGCCCTGCGTGGTCGCCGGCCACAGTCTGGGCGAGTATGCCGCCCTGGTGGCCAGCGGCATGCTGGACTTCGCGGACGCCCTGCGCCTGGTGCGCATGCGTGCGCAATTCATGCAGGAGGCGGTGCCGGTCGGGCAGGGCGCAATGGCCGCCGTGATCGGCCTGGATGACGCGGCGGTGATCGCGCTGTGCGAGGCGCAGGCCGAGGGCCAGGTGCGGGAGGCGGTCAATTTCAATGCGCCGGGGCAGGTCGTGGTGGCCGGCGAGGCCAGCGCCGTTGAGCGCCTGCTGGCGAACGCGAAGGGCGCCGGCGCCCGGATGGCTCGTGCCATCCCGGTCAGCGTGCCCGCGCACAGCGCGCTGATGCAGCCCGCCGCCGAGCGACTGGCCGAAGCGCTGCGCTCGATCCGCTTCCAGGCGCCCCGCGTTCCCCTGCTGCACAACGTGGATGCCCAGCCGGCCACGGCGGAGGACGCCCGTTCCCAGCTCGCGCGTCAGGTCGCCGCGCCGGTGCGCTGGGTGGAGAGCCTGCAGGCCATGGCGCAGCGCTACCATATTCAGGCCGCCTATGAGTGCGGTCCCGGCAATGTGCTGTGCGGCCTGGGCAAGCGCAGCCTCAAGGACATCCCGTTCCAGCCGCTGGGCCAGCCCGCAGCGCTGAACCAGGCACTGGAAGGACTGGAACATGCTTGATCTGAACGGAAAGCTGGCCCTGGTCACCGGCGCCAGCCGCGGGATCGGCGCCGCCATCGCGGATCGCCTTGCCCGACAGGGCGCGATCGTCTGCGGCACCGCCACCAGCGCACAGGGCGCCGCGGCCATCGCAGAGCGTCTGCAGGCCATTCATCCCGACTGCCGCGGCCTGGCCCTGGATGTCACCGATGCGGAAGATTGCGCCGCCGTCGTCAGCCAGGTCGGCGCGGTGGATATCCTGGTCAACAATGCCGCCATCACCCGCGACACCCTGCTGTTGCGGATGAAGGACGCCGATTTCGAACAGGTCATCGCCACCAACCTTTCGGCCCAGGCCCGGATGAGCCGGCTGGTGCTCAAGGCGATGATGAAGAAGCGCTGGGGCCGGATCATCTCGATCGGCTCGGTGGTCGGCTTCTCCGGCAATGCCGGCCAGACCAACTATGCGGCGGCGAAGGCCGGCATCGTCGGTTTCTCGCGCGCACTGGCCCAGGAAGTGGCCTCCCGCGGCATCACGGTGAACGTGGTCGCGCCCGGCTTCATCGACACCGACATGACCCGCGACCTGCCCGCGGAGGTCAAGCAGCGCCTGCTGGGCCAGATTCCGCTGGGCCGCCTGGGGGAGGCGGCCGAAGTGGCCAATATCGTCGCCTTTCTGGCCGCCGAGGAGTCGGCCTACATGACCGGCCAGAGCCTGCATGTCAATGGCGGCATGCTGATGCCGTGAAGCCCCGGTCGGCGCGCTCTGGAGCGCCCGACCAGCCCGCTGTGCAATGGCTGGCACAGGGGTATTCAATTCACTAGAATGTCGCCCGCAGTTCGCTGCATTTCACCAATGAGGGAGCAAACCCAAAATGAGTAACATTGACGAGCGCGTCAAAAAGATCATCGCTGAGCAACTCAGCGTCGAGATCGACAAGATCACCCCGGAGGCCCGTTTTGTGGACGATCTGGGTGCGGATTCTCTTGACACGGTCGAGCTGGTGATGGCGCTGGAGGAAGAGTTCGAGATCGATATCCCGGACGAGGAAGCGGAAAAGATCGTGACCTTCCAGGACGTGCTCAACTACGTGCAGTCGAACGCCAGCGACGCCTGAGCGTCGCGTGGCTTGTTCCCTCCTGCGCCTGGCGCGGGAGCCTGATTCCAGGCCGCTTGCAGGTGCTTAAGGCAGTTCCTGCAAGCGGCCCGATTCTTTGAGGGGCCGCCTCATGCAAAAACGACGAGTCGTGGTTACGGGCCTGGGCGCGGTCAGCCCGCTGGGTGCCAGCGCGACAGCCAGCTGGGAAGGCATCAAGGCGGGACGCAGCGGCATCGGCCCGCTGGACAGCTATGACGCCAGCGCGTACCCGACGCGCATCGCCGGCCTGGTGCGCGATTTCGATCCCACCGCACACATGAGCCCCAAGGAAGCCCGCAAGGTCGACAGCTTCATCCACTACGGCATCGTGGCCGGGGATGAAGCGATCAGCGACTGCGGCATCGACCTGGAATCCATCGATCGGGACCGCTTCGGCGTGCACATCGGCTCCGGCATCGGTGGCATTGGCACCATCGAGGCCAATCACAGCCTGCTGCTGGAGCGCGGGGTGCGCAAGATCTCCCCCTTCTTCGTGCCCGGCAGCATCATCAACATGATCTCGGGCAACATTTCGATCCGCCATGGGCTGCGCGGCCCCAACCTGGCGACGGTCACCGCCTGTACCACCGCGACCCATTGCATTGGCCTGTCCGCACGCCTGATCGCCTGCGGTGACGCCGATATCATGCTGGCCGGCGGCTCCGAAGCGGGCTCCAGTCCGCTGGGCATGGCCGGCTTCTGCGCCGCCCGCGCCCTGTCCCAGCGCAACGAGGAGCCGGCGCGGGCCAGCCGCCCCTGGGACAAGGATCGCGACGGCTTCGTCCTGGGCGATGGCGCCGGCATTCTGGTGCTGGAAGAATACGAACATGCGCGCGCCCGCGGCGCCCGGATCTATGCGGAACTGGTCGGCTTCGGCATGAGCGCGGACGCGCATCACATCACCGCGCCGCTGGAAGACGGCTCCGGCGCCGATCGCTGCATGCGCAATGCGCTGCGGGACGCGGATCTGGCTCCGGAGGATATCGATTACATCAATGCGCATGGCACCAGCACGCTGGCCGGCGATGTGGCGGAAACCCAGGCCATCCGCCGCTGCTTCGGCAGCCACGCCGACAGCCTGCCGGTCAGCTCCACCAAGTCCATGACCGGTCACCTGCTGGGCGCGGCGGGCGGTATCGAGGCCGTGTTCAGCCTGCAGGCCCTGCGTGACCAGCTGCTGCCACCCACGATCAATCTGGAGCAGCCGGGCGAAGGCTGCGATCTGGACTACGTGCCGAACCAGGCCCGTCCGGCCAAGCTGCGCACGGTGCTGAGCAACTCCTTCGGCTTCGGCGGGACCAATGGCACGCTGATCTTCCAGAGCCTCTGAGCCCTGTTGCGGTCGGCCGTGGACCTCATCACGCTGGACCGCGAGCTGGATCTGTTCGCGCTGCACGCGGCGGCCCCGCAGCTCTGGCCCTATCTGCTGGAGAGCCGCCAGCCCAATCCCCGGATCGGGCGATACAGCCTGTTGCTGGGGGAACCCGGCCAGCGTCTGAGCTGTCGAGATCCGGCGCAGCTCGCGGATTTCATCGCGCAGTTGCCCGCCGACACCGCCGCTGAGCCGGCCATCGCCGACGGGCAGCCGCCATTTCTGGGTGGCTGGTTCGTGTACCTGTCCTACGACGCCTCCCTGGGCCTGCAACCTCATCTGCAGGCGCCGGCGCCTCTGAGCCCGGCCACCGACACCTCGCCCCTGGCCCTGGCGGTGTACTGCGCCGCCGCGATCATGGTGGACCATACCGCGCAGCGCAGCTGGATCATCAGCGAGAGCGGGCAGGGGACCCGGCACCTGGCCTGGATCGACACGGTCGCAGCTGCCGCCTGCGCGCCCCTGCAGCTGCGCTTTTCCAGCGAGCCGCCTGACCGCTACCTGCGGGCGGTGCAGCGCGCGGTCGCCTACATCCAGGCCGGTGACATCTATCAGGCCAATCTGTCCCGCTGCTGGACAGCAGGCGCACTGCCGGCGGAGCGGATGCTGGACGCCTATGCCCGGCTGCGCGTCGCCAATCCGGCCAGCTTTTCCGCCTCGATCCAGGACCGCGAGCTGCGTCTCGCCTCGGCCTCGCCCGAACGCCTGTTCCTGCTCGACGGCGACCGCATCGAGACCCGACCGATTGCGGGGACCCGGCCGCGAGGCGGCGATGCCACCCAGGATCAGGCCATGATCGAGGAATTGCTGCGGCATCCCAAGGAGCAGGCCGAGCACATCATGCTGGTCGACCTGGAGCGCAATGATCTGGGCCGCATCTGCCGGGCGGCCTCGGTCGAGGTGTCCGAGTTCCTGGCCCTGGAAAGCTACGCCACCGTGCACCACATCGTGTCCAATGTGCGCGGTCGCCTGCGCCCGGGCGTGAGCCTGCGCGAGCTGCTGGAAGCGGTCTTTCCCGGCGGCACCATCACCGGCTGCCCGAAGATTCACTGCATGCAGTTGATCGCGGAGCTGGAGCAGCGCCTGCGGGGTGCCTACACGGGCAGCCTCGGGTACATCTCCAATTCGGGGCGGATGGATTTCAATATCCTGATTCGCACCCTGGCACATGAGCAGGGCCGCGTCGTCTTCGCCGCCGGCGCCGGCATCGTCGCCGATTCCATCCCCGAGCGGGAGCTGGCGGAGACCGAAGCCAAGGCCGCCGGCCTGATGCAGGCGCTGGCCTGATGCGCAGCTGGATCAATGGCCAAGCGGCCGATGCCCTGCCGCTGAGCGATCGCGGGCTGCACTATGGCGACGGCGTGTTCCGCACCATGCTCGTCTGGCGGGGCGAGGTGGTCTGGCGGGACGAACAGCTGGCCGTGCTGCGCCGCGATGCGCAGCAGCTGGGACTCGCCCCACCGCCGGAATCGCTATTGGCCGAGGAGCTGCGCCTGGCCGTCAGCGGGGTCAGCCGCGGCGCCCTCAAGCTCATCCTGACCGCCGGCGACAGCCCGCGCGGTTACGCCCGGAGCGCCGCGGCGCCGTGCCGCCGGATCATGAGGCTCGCTGCGCTGCCGGACTGGCCCGCCGATGCCTGGAGCGCCGGCGTGCGGGTCAGCACGCTGCCATTGCGCCTGGCGGCCCAGCCGGCACTGGCTGGCGCCAAGCATCTGAACCGCCTGGAACAGGTCATGGCCCGGGCGCAGTTGCCGGATGGATGCGCCGAAGGACTGCTGTGCAACGAGCAAGGCGCGCTGCAATGCGGCATCATGAGCAACCTGTTCTGGTATGCGGATGGCCGCTGGCGCACGCCGGCGATAGACAACGCAGGGGTGGCCGGATTGACTCGACAGAAGCTGATGCAGCACCCGGATCTGAGCCCGGCGACCTGTCGCAGCACGCCGCAGGAGGTGTTCAGCCAGGCCAGCCGGCTGTTCCTGTGCAACGCCCTGATCGGCATCTGGCCGGTGGCGCGCTGGAATGAGCGCCATTACCAGGACTCGCAGGACGAGGTGCTGGGCCTGAATGAGCTGCGCCGCAGCCTGAATCATCCGCTGCTGCAGCAAGGGGGAACTGAATGTCAATGAACAGATTTCTGACGCAAGGCCATGTTCTTGCAGTGTTTCTTCTGATGACCGTCATCGCGGGCGCGGCCCTGTGGCTGGATCATCAGCGCTTCGTCAAGGAACCGCTCAATCTGGCCCGCGAGGAAATCGTGTTGCTCGAGGCGGGGCTGAATCAGACCAGCCTGTTGCTGCACTGGCAGGAGCAGGGCTGGTTGCGGCGGGGCCGCGACCGCCTCTGGCTGCGCTTGCGCCAGAAGCTGCTGGGCGGGACTTCCCACCTGCAGAAGGGCGAGTACCTCCTGCGGCCCGGGGAAACGCTGCTGACCGTGCTGGGGCGCATGCAGCGGGGCGATGTGGTCATCCATGAGTTCACCATCGTGGAAGGCTGGACCTTTCGCCAGCTGCGCGCGGCACTGGCCCGTCAGGCAGCACTGGATCAGCGCAGCGAGGGCTGGAGCGACAACGAGATCATGAGCGCGATCGGCCGTCGCGACGTGCATCCGGAGGGGCGTTTCCTGCCCGAAACCTATGCCTTTGCCAGGGGCATGAGCGACCTGGATTTCCTGGCCCGGGCCGCCCGCGCCATGGACGAAACCCTGGCCCAGACCTGGTCCGGACGGGCCGACAATCTGCCCCTCAATAGCCCCGATGAGGCCCTGATCCTGGCTTCCATCATCGAGAAGGAAACCGGCCTGGCACAGGAGCGCTCCCGGATCGCCAGCGTGTTCATCGAACGCCTGCGCCGCGGCATGCGCCTGCAGACCGACCCCACGGTGATCTATGGCCTGGGCGAGGCCTTCGACGGCAACCTGCGGCTGCGGGATCTGCGCACCGACAACCCCTACAACACCTATCGCCGCACCGGCCTGCCGCCCACCCCGATCGCCATGCCCGGCCGGGATGCCCTGCATGCCGCGGTGCATCCCGAAGGGGAGGGCGAGCTGTACTTCGTCGCGCGTGGTGACGGCAGTCATCAGTTCAGCAGAAACCTCAAGGAGCACGAAGAGGCCGTGCGGCGCTACCAGCTGCGATGAGGGGGCATTTTTTCGTATTTGATGGCATGGACGGCGCCGGCAAGTCCACCGCCCTGCTGGGCGTGGCCGAAGCCCTGGAGCAAGACGGCCATGCGGTCCGCATGACCCGGGAACCCGGCGGTTCGCCGCTGGCGGAGGAGATACGCCAGTGCCTGCTGCAGGACTGGGAACCCGCGATGCCGGTGGACACCGAACTGCTGCTGGTCTTCGCCGCCCGCGCGGCCCACCTGCAGCAGACCGTGCTGCCGGCACTGGCGCGCGGGGAGATCGTGCTGTGTGACCGCTTCGTTGATTCCAGCCATGTGTATCAGGGCGTGCTGGGTGGCGCCGATCCCGCCTGGATCGATGAACTCGGCCGCCGCACCATCAGCCGGTCGCCGGATCTCAGCTTCCTGTTCGACCTGCCGGTGGAACTGGCCATCCAGCGCATGAGCGGGCGCGGCCGGCACAATCGATTCGACCGGGCAGGGCGGTCGCGCCTGGAGCAGGTGCGCGACGCCTATCGCCGGCGCGCGCTCTCGCAGCCGGACAGTCACCGGCTGATCGATGCCAGCGGCGGCCCGCAAGAGGTCAGTGCGCAGTTGCTTGGCGCGATCCGGGAGAGGCTGTGAACCGGCCCCCGTATACTTGGCAGGCGGACGCCTGGCAGCGCCTGCGCCGGCGCCAGCAGGACGGCCGTCTGATGCAGGCGCTGCTGATCACCGGGCAACCCGGGGTGGGCAAATACGCCTTTGCGCGCGAGCTGGCGCGCACCGGCCTGTGCCTGGACAGCAGCGACAACAGCTGCGGACAGTGCCGCAGCTGCCTGCAGTTCGAGGCCGGCGCCCACCCGGATCTGGTCGAGGTGGCGCCACTGGAAGGCAAGCGGGACATTCTGATCGACCAGATTCGCGACTTCTGCCGCCAGATTCAGCTCACCCCAGGGCAGAATCAGGGCCGTTACGCCATCATCCGGGGGGCAGACCGGCTCAATCTGGCTGCCGCCAACGCACTGCTCAAGTCCCTGGAGGAGCCACCCTCGCGGGTCGTCCTGATCCTGATCGCCGATCAGCTGGTGCGCATTCCCGCCACCATCCGCAGCCGTTGCACGCGGATTCCGATTCCCATGCCCGATCAGGAGCAGAGCAGGATCTGGCTGCAGCAGCAGGGCGTGGACGCACCCCCTTCGCTCTGGCAGCGCCGCCAGGGCCCCTGCATCTGGATGCAGGAGGGCGCGGCGCCAGCCCAGCAGCAGGCGCTGGAGCGGCAATGGGCCCAGCTGCTGGAACAGCTGGAGCGACAGGGCGACAGCCTGGCGGCTGCGGCCGCCATCGGCGAGGATCAGTTCGACGCCTTCGTTCTGTGGTGGCAGAACCATCTGCTCGATCAGATGAAGCGCGACACGGGGCGCGCCGCCATGCGCCGGGTCTGGGATGCGCTGCTGACGGTGCGCCGGGAGGGTCACCTGAACTTCAATCGCTTGCTCGCCCTGGAAGGCCTGTTTATCCTCTACCTGCAAGTCGCCGGTCACCTTCGAAAAGGGCACGCCACATGAGTCAACCGGGCATCCTGACACTCTCCATCAAGGAAAAATCGGCGCTGTACATGGCTTACATGCCCTTCGTGAAGAATGGCGGCCTGTTCATCCCGACCTCCAAACCCTACAAGCTGGGTGACGAGGTGTTCATTCTGCTCACGCTGATGGAAAGTGCCGAGCGTCTGCCGGTTGCCGGCAAGGTGATCTGGCTGACCCCACCCGGCGCGCAGAACAAGCGCCAGCAGGGCATCGGGGTCCAGTTCTCGGAACAGGACGGCGGCGAGACGCAGAAAAAAATCGAGGCGACACTGGCCGGCGGCCTGAACTCGGACCGCCCCACGCACACCATGTAGGCTGGGCTCAGGCCGGGTAGGCCGGGTAGGCCGGGTAGGCAGGCCGGGTAGCCTGGGCTCAGGCCGGGCTGGCCTGTTCCGGCAGTCCGCCCTTGAGGCGCTTGGCTTCGAAGCCCTTGTGGGTCAGCACGAACGAGCCAACGGCGCTGCGCCGTCCACCGTCACAGTAGACGATATAGGTCTTCGACCGGTCCAGCGAGCCCAGTTTCGGGCGCAGCATGAACAGCGGAATGTTCAGGGC
>JBFJTN010000143.1:0-9280 GCA_041625325.1 Oceanococcus sp.
CACGATGTCATCCGTGAACGGCGCCAGAGCCGCGATCAGGTCATTGCAGGTGTAGTACGGCACGTTGATCCGCTCGCAGGCGAGATAGGCCGCTTCCACCACCGCATTGAAGTCCGTCATGGTCAGTCCCAGGTCGGCGTGCGCCGCCGCCATGCTGGCGCCCTGGTATTCGACGTTGCCGCCAAGCACCATGCTCTCCAGCTGGGTGTTCAGGAACATCTGCCTTTCGAGGTTGCTGAATTCCCGGAAGTAGTGGTTGATCCGGTTGTCCAGCATGATGTAGTAGAACAGGGACTCGACCCAGTTGCGGACCCCTTCCACGCCGCCGAATTTCTCCAGGGCCGCGGAACTGATGCCGATGATCGGCTTGGTCTTGGTTTCCCCGGCCGCGCTGGCGGTCTGGGCCATGCCCAGGCTCAGGACGAGCCCGGCCATCAGGGACAGGGCGGTTTTACGCAGTGTCATGATTCATCTCCTTGTGGATGACGGGACGCGGCCTACCAGGTCGCGTGCAGCGAGATGTAGAAGCCGTGCTGCTCGGGCGTCAGGGTGATGTTGCCGAGCATGGCGTAGGCGAAGACCAGCGAGATGTTCTTGTTCGGGAAGTAGGCGAAGAACATGTCGTACCAGTCGTCCTCGGGCAGCTGGGTCAGGGTGTCGCCGGTGGCGATGCCCAGATCACCCAGGGCACCGGTCACGGTGGTCAGGTCGACCCCTTCCGCCTGCACGCTGTAGCCGTCCAGATTGCTGCCGTGCTGCTGATACTCGAAGCCGAAGGCGGTGTTCTTGGCCAGCAGATGGGCGATCGAGGCCTCGAAGCGCACTTCCTTGTCATTGCCCTCGGGGCCGCCAAAACCGGTCAGGCCGGTCTGGTTGGCGCTGGTGTAGCGGGCGGTCACGTTGACCAGGGTGCTGATCGGGAACAGGACCTTGGTGGCCACCAAATAGGCTTCCCAGTCCGAGGCCTTGTTGGCCTGCAGGGTGTTCAGGAGAACCTCGTTCTTGTTCTCCTTGTAGAAGCCGCCCAGGGCCACCTGCGGCACCCAGCTGTCCGAGGTGTAGACCGCGTCCCCGAACAGGCGCAGCTTGGCCCCGTAGATGTCCATCTTGATCGTGGTGTTGAAGGGATCCACACCGGTTTCCAGGCCGGCGGCCTGGCCGACCAGGCCGACCGTGTCAAAGGTGCCCCCGGTGGGCAGGATGCTCTTGGCGTAGGACAGCTCGAAACGATCGAAGAACCCGGCGGTGAAGCCGAAGGTGTTCAGCGTGTAGTCCGGCAGGTACACCCAGGTGTAGTGCAGGCCTCCGTTGATGCCGTCACGGGTCTCGTAGCCGGAAATCGTGGCCCAGGGGGTGATGCCGCCGCCGCCCGCACCGTCCACCATGATGACGCCGCCGGTGGCCAGCACCTTGCCGCTGTTGACGATGCCGGCCGAGGCGTTGCCCCCCATGACCAGTCCCGACATGAGCAGGGCGATGCGTGCACCCCCCCGTACTCTCCCTCTGAAGATACTCATTGGATAATGTCCTCAAATACGTTTTCGCAAACTGCCGTGGCCGGTTCATCCGGATACGGCACCTCGTCCCCAGTGCACGTCTGACACCTGGTCCCGGACATGAAAAAAGGCGCCACTCCGCGGACCGCCCTTGGCCCGGGTGTGGACGCCTTTGTCCTTGTTCGCCGCCTTGCTGCCGGCATAAAAAAACGCCTGCTCCAGCAGCCCCTGTGTGAGCTGCTTGGGCAGACGTCGTTGTCTGTTCCGGCACCGCGCAAAGCCGTGCGATCTGTCATGTCCGGCACCGTCATCGGCGCCTGATTCGGCCCAGCAATTGCCGTGCCAGTTTTTATCTTTACTTCTTAAAACAACAACTTGAATCGATTTTCTGCTTCAACCCAGCGACTTCGCGATCACCCTTGACCGCGCCATTGCGGGGCATGCGCCATGCCAGTGCAGGGCGCCCGGGCCTCAGCTCTGGCCCACCGAGATGCGCCCTTTCATGTAGCCGTGGATGCCGCAGCGGTATTCGTACTCGCCGGGCGTGTCGAAACGGCGCGTATAGCTGTCTCCGTTGCCCATGCGCTCGCTGACCATGTCGGCGAAGACCACGGTGTGGCTGCCGCCATCCTGGTTGCGCCAGGTCACCTGGGCGCCCAGCGGCACGCTCAGACTGGCCGGGCTGAAGGCGTGATTGCTGATCAGCACGGCGTCCCCGGAGACCGCCGCGGGCGCGCGGGCCATCGGCGTCATCGCGGGTGCGGCATGCCCGCTGTGGGCGTGGGGCTGGGGCGCGGGGGCCGGCGGCGTGCTGGTGAGCTTGCTCGGCATGCCGGACAGGGTATGCCCGGTATAGGTCGGCTTCGGATCGTTCGATTCCGCCACCGGGCCCGGCACCACCACGATCTTGCCATGCACATCGTTATGCACGCCGCACTGGAAGGGATACTCGCCGGGGGCATCGAAGGTCTTGCTGAAGGTCTGACCTTTCCAGCCCGCCGTCCAGATCCGCTGGCTCTGCTCATCCGGCAGCTTCACGCTGTGGGTGATCTCGTCGTAGTTCTTCCAGGTCACCGTGGTGCCCACCGGCACCGTAATCTGGCTGGGCTGGGCGCTGAAGGTGGTCATGTAGATGGTCTTGGGCGGCGGCGGCGCGGCTGCCGCTGCGCGCACCGGCGCACCGGTCCCGGCCAGCACCAGTTCCACCCGGCGGTTCTGGGCCCGCCCGGCGGCGGTGACGTTGTCCGCCAGCGGGTCGCTCTTGCCGAAACCGCGGGCCTGCAGGCGCCGGGCGGAGACCCCCAGATCCACCAGGAACTGTTTCACCGCCTCGGCCCGGAACTGGGACAGCTCCCGGTTGTAGTCGGCGTCACCCACATTGTCGGTGTGGCCGTGGATGTTCACTTCGATGCCCGGATTGGCCCGCAGCGCCGCCGCCACCTGCTCCAGCATGCTGGTGCTGCCGGGGCTGAGCCTGGCCGAGGCAGTCTCGAAGTTCAGGCCATGCAGGACCAGGCGATCGCCGGCCTGGCAGCCGGACAGCTCGATGGGCTGGCCGGGCCCGGGCGCCTGGCACGGGGCGCCGGCCACCGCCGGCAAGGGACTGGCGCATGCCAGCGTCAACAGCAATCCGCGATACAACATTTTCATGTGACCCCCTAGGTCATGGCCGGCAGGGCTGCCGGACGCGCATAAAAAAAGCCCGCCACGCCCGGGGGCATGGAGGACTTCCTCGTCGGTCTGGCCGAATCGTGGCCTGTAGCGTATGCGAGCCGCCCGAGGGCAGCCCGCCAAGCCGCCAGCAAAATCCGTGCCCGCTCATGGCCGCGGCGGCGCCAGGCCCGGCCCGCCAGCGCGACCCGACCGCGCCTGCGGACCCAGGCCCGGCGGGGCGGGCCCGGCGCCCTGCACCGGGGCGAGGCAGCCTGCACTTGTGCGGTGCATCATGAGCCGGCCCGCGTCAGGAAAGCCCGCTGCAATGGCCGCTGGCGCCTGGCATGTTGATTGCTAACTGGGTTGCTGAATTCCGCTGTGGGAAAGCGAATGGCGACGAAAATTGTGGTGGTCGGCAACGGGATGGTCGGCCACAAGTATCTGGAAACCCTGTGTCAGCAGCTGGCCGCATCAGGCCGACGCGCGGATTACGAGATCATCAGTTTCTGCGAGGAGCCGCGGCCGGCCTATGACCGGGTGCAGCTGTCCGCCTGGTTCAGCGGCGCCACCGCAAAGGACCTGTCGCTGGTCGAGGGCGACTTCTTCGCCGCCAATGACATCACCCTGCACCTCAATGATGCGGTGGTGAGCATCGATCGGGCGACCCGCACCGTGCAGTCCCGCCAGGGCCTGTCGGTGGCCTATGACAAGCTGGTGCTGGCCACCGGCTCCTACCCTTTCGTGCCCCCCTTCCCGGGCCACGACCGCCAGGACTGCTTCGTCTACCGCACCATTGAGGACCTGGAAGCGATCACCGAAGCCGGTTCCCGTTGCCGGGTCGGCGCCGTGGTCGGCGGCGGCCTGCTCGGCCTGGAAGCGGCCAAGGCGCTGAAGGACATGGGCCTGCAAACCCATGTGGTCGAGTTCGCCCCACGTCTCATGGCGGTGCAGGTGGACGACGGCGGTGGCGCGCTGCTGCGCGGCAAGATCGAAGACCTGGGCGTGCGTGTGCACACCGGCAAGAACACGCAGCAGATCGTCGACGGCGAAAGCTGTAAGCACCGCATGGAATTCGCCGACGGCGAGACCCTGGAAACCGACATCGTGCTGTTCTCCGCCGGGATCCGGCCGCAGGATGCGCTGGCGCGCGACTGCGCGCTGGCCATCGGCGAGCGTGGCGGCATCGTCATCGACAATGCCTGCCTGAGTTCCGACCCCGACATCTACGCCATCGGCGAGTGCGCCCTGTGGAACCAGCAGATCTTCGGCCTGGTCGCACCCGGCTACGAGATGGCCCGGGTCGCGGTGTCCCACCTGCTCGACGGCGAAGGCCAGTTCACCGGCGCCGACATGAGCACCAAGCTCAAGCTGATGGGGGTGGACGTGGCCTCGATCGGCGATGCCCACGCCCGCAGCCAGGGCGCGCGCAGCTGCATCTATGTCAACGACCACGCCGGCGTCTACAAGAAACTGGTCACCGACGCGGCGGGCAAGCAGGTGCTGGGCGCGGTGCTGGTGGGTGACGCCAGCGAGTACGGCAACCTGCTGCAGATGGCCCTCAACGGCATCGCGATTCCCTGCCCGCCGGAGCAGTTGATCCTGCCGGCCAGCGAAGGCGGCACGCCCGCGCTGGGCGCCGATGCCCTGCCCGATACGGCCACCATCTGCTCCTGCAACAACGTGACCAAGGGCGACCTGTGCGGCGCCATCGCCGCCGGCTGCACCCAGCTGGGCGAGCTGAAATCCGGCACCCGGGCCGGCACCTCCTGCGGGGGCTGCGCGGTGCTGGTCAAGAACGTGCTGGATGGCGAACTGGAGAAGATGGGGGTCGAGGTCAACAACCATCTGTGCGAGCACTTCGCCCACTCGCGTCAGGAGCTGGAGCATCTGGTCCGGTTCGAGAAGCACCGCAGCTTCCAGTCCCTGCGCGATGCCCATGGCCAGGGCCTGGGCTGCGACATCTGCAAGCCGGCGGTGGCCTCGATCCTGGCCTCGACCTGGAACGAGCACGTGCTGCAGCCGCATCTGGCACCGCTGCAGGACACCAATGACTATTTCATGGCCAACATGCAGAAGGACGGCACCTATTCCGTGGTGCCGCGCGTGCCCGGCGGCGAGATCACCCCGGACAAGCTGATCGTGCTCGGCCAGGTGGCCAAGAAGTACAAGCTGTACACCAAGATCACCGGTGGCCAGCGTATCGACCTGTTCGGTGCCCAGGTGCATGAACTGCCCCTGATCTGGCGCGAGCTGGTCGACGCCGGCTTCGAATCCGGGCATGCCTATGGCAAGGCCGTGCGTACGGTGAAATCCTGCGTCGGCTCGACCTGGTGCCGTTACGGCCAGCAGGATTCGGTGGGCATGTCGATCCTGCTGGAAGAGCGCTATCGCGGCATCCGCGCCCCGCACAAGCTGAAGTTCGCGGTCTCCGGCTGCACCCGCGAGTGCGCCGAGGCCCAGTGCAAGGATATCGGCGTCATCGCCACCGAACGGGGCTGGAACCTTTACGTCGCCGGCAATGGCGGCATGAAGCCGCGCCACGCCGATCTGTTCGCCACCGACCTCGATGATGAGACCCTGATCCGCTACATCGACCGCTTCCTGATGCTCTACATCCGCACCGCGGACCGGCTGCAGCGCACGGCGCGCTGGCTGGAGGAGCTGGATGGCGGCCTGGATTACGTCCAGGCGGTGGTGATGGAGGATTCGCTGGGCATCGGCGCCGAGCTGGAGGCGCAGATGCAGTCGCTGGTGGACAGCTATGAATGCGAGTGGAAAAAGACGCTGGAGGACGAGGCCAAGCTGAAACGCTTCCGCCACTTCGTCAACAGCACCGACATCGACCGCAATGTGCTGTTCGTGCAGGAGCGTGGCCAGATCCGACCGGCCACCGAGGACGAACGCAAGGCGCTGGAAGCCGCATGAGGCCCGCAGCGGCCTGTCCGTCCGGGCAGCGCCCCGCGCAGCCTCAGTCTCACCGGGAAGAAGGAAGGCACCCATGAACTGGACAACGATCTGCAAGCTGGACGACATCGTCCCCAATACCGGCGTCGGCGCCCTGGTCGGCGACCGCCAGCTGGCCGTGTTCCGGCTGGAAGACGACAGCGTCTACGCCATCGACAATTTCGACCCGCACAGCCAGGCCAATGTGCTGGCCCGCGGCATCGTCGGTGACCTGGGCGGCGAGCTGGTCGTCGCCTCGCCGATCTACAAGCAGCACTACCGGTTGCGCGACGGCGCCTGCCTGGAAAATCCCGAGCTCTGCGTCGCCGCGCATGTCGCGGAAGTTCATGACGGTGTGGTGCGGGTGCGCCTGAGCCTCAGCGTCGACCGCGCCGCCTGAGCCATGCCGGACACCGCCGCCCCGTATTCCCGCCAGGGCCCCGCTGCCGCTCCGCCAGGATGCGCATTCCGGCCTCGTCCGGGGAGATCGCTGCGCGGTCCATTCGCGTCCCAGGGCCCTCTGCCTCATGAGTGAAAAACTGAAACTCGTCGTCATCGGCAACGGCATGGCCGGCATGCGCACGGTCGAGGAACTGCTCAAGCTGGCCCCGCAGCTCTACGACATCACCGTGTTCGGCGCCGAGCCGCACGGCAATTACAACCGCATCATGCTGTCGCCGGTGCTGGCCGGGGAAAAGACCCTGGACGACATCATGATCAACACCCCGGCCTGGTACACCCGCCACGGCATCACCCTGCATGCGGGCGACCCGGTGGTGAAGATCAACCGGCAGAAGCGCTGGGTGATCGCCGAATCCGGCATGAAGGTGAGCTACGACCGCCTGCTGCTGGCCACCGGCTCCAACCCCTTCATCATCCCGGTGCCGGGGCACGAGCTGCCGGGGGTGATCAGCTTCCGCGACATCCACGACGTCAACACCATGCTGGACGCGGCCGGCCACTACCGCAACGCGGTGGTGATCGGCGGCGGCCTGCTCGGGCTGGAAGCCGCCAACGGCCTGCGCGCCCGCGGCATGCAGGTCACCGTGGTGCATCTGCTGGACAGCCTGATGGAACGGCAGCTGGACAAGTCCGCCGCCGAACTGCTGCAAAAGGCCCTGGAGGCCCGCGGCATCGGCTTCGCCATGCAGGCGCAGACGGACAGCATCCTGGGCAGGGAGCGGGTCACCGGCCTGCGCTTCAAGGATGGCAGCGAGATCGCCGCCGACCTGGTGGTCATGGCCGTGGGCATCCGGCCCAACATCGATCTGGCCCGCGAGGCCGGCCTGCACTGCGAGCGCGGCATCGTGGTCAACGACACCCTGCAGACCTATGATCCGACCATCTATGCGGTGGGCGAATGCGTGCAGCATCGCCAGGCCACCTACGGTCTGGTCGCGCCGCTGTGGGAACAGGCCCGGGTCTGCGCCAATCATCTGGCTGAAATGGGCTACGGCCGCTATCTCGGCTCGCAGGTCTCGACCAAGCTCAAGGTCACCGGCATCGACCTGTTCTCGGCCGGCGACTTCAACGGCGCCGAAGGCGACGAGGAGATCGTGTTCCGCGACCTGCGCCGCGGGGTTTACAAGAAGCTGGTGGTGCGCGACGGACGCATCGCCGGGGCCGTGCTCTACGGCGACGTGGCCGATGGCTCCTGGTACTACGAGCTGATGATCGAAGGCGCCGATGTCAGCGAGCTGCGCGACGTGCTGATCTTCGGCCGGGCCTTCGCCGAATCCGACCGGCCGGCAGCGTGAGTGATCGATCCGCGGATGACACAGATGACGCCGATTTCTTCCTGATCACTCTGCGTCATCTGCGAAATCTGCGGCTTCCCGCTTTTCAAATGACATGAGCAACGAGACCAGAACCACCTGCCCCTACTGCGGCGTCGGCTGCGGGGTGATCGCCTCGCGGGACAGCGACGGCGTCGTCAGCGTGCGCGGCGACGAGGCGCATCCGGCCAATTTCGGTCGGCTGTGCTCGAAGGGCTCCGCCCTGGGCGAGACCCTGGGCCTGGATCAGCGCCTGCTCCACCCCCGGCTGGATGGCGATCAGGTCAGCTGGGACGAGGCCCTGGAGGCGGCCGCCGGGCGCCTGCGCCGGATCATCGATGCGCACGGACCCGAATCCGTGGCCCTGTACGTCTCCGGGCAGATGCTGACCGAGGACTATTACGTCGCCAACAAGCTGGTCAAGGGCTACCTGGGCACCGCCAATATCGACACCAACTCGCGTCTGTGCATGTCCTCGGCGGTGGTCGGGCACAAGCGCGCCTTCGGCGCCGATACGGTGCCGGGCACCTACCAGGACATCGAACTCGCCGACCTGGTCGTGATCACCGGCTCCAATCTGGCCTGGTGCCACCCGGTGGTCTACCAGCGTCTGGTCGCCGCCAAGAAACAGCGGCCACAGATGAAGATCGTGGTCATCGACCCGCGCGGCACCGCCACCTGCGACGTCGCCGATCTGCATCTGGCGCTGAAGCCGGGCAGCGATGTGGCCCTGTTCAACGGCCTGCTGCGCCACCTGGATACCCAGGGCCTGGCAGCCAGCGACTTCGTCGCGCGGCACACGAATGACGCGAACGCGGCCCTGCAGGTCGCCGCCGACTACCCGCTGGAGCGGGTGGCCGAGATCTGCAGTCTGGGCATCGCCGAACTGGCCGCCTTCTACCGGCTGTTCGCCGCCACCGAAAAGACCGTGACGATCTTCTCCCAGGGGGTGAACCAGTCCAGCGCCGGCTCGGACAAGGTCAACAGCATCATCAACTGCCATCTGCTGACCGGCCGCATCGGCCGTCCCGGCATGGGGCCCTTCTCGATCACCGGCCAGCCCAATGCGATGGGCGGGCGCGAGGTGGGCGGTCTGGCCAACATGCTGGCCGCCCACATGGACCTGGACAATGCCGATCACCGGCGGATCGTGAAGGACTTCTGGGCCAGCCCGAAGATCGCCGACACGGCCGGGCTCAAGGCGGTCGATCTGTTCGAGGCCATCCATGCCGGCCAGGTCAAGGCGGTGTGGATCATCGCCACCAATCCGGTGGTCAGCCTGCCCGATGCCGAGCGGGTGCGCGAGGCCCTGGCCGGCTGCGATCTGGTCATGGTCTCCGACGTGCGCGCCGGCACCGACACGGTACAGCTGGCCGACATCGTGTTCCCGGCCACCGCCTGGGCGGAGAAGGA
>JBFJTN010000144.1:0-9227 GCA_041625325.1 Oceanococcus sp.
GCCCTGATTGATCTGGCTTTCGATGCGATCCAGCCCCGGGATGCCCTGCAGCACCCGCTCCTGCTGCTCGACGATCACCGACTCCATGTCGGCCGGGGCGGCGCCGCGCCAGTTGTTGCCGATGGCAATCTGGGGCTGGTCAATCTCCGGCAGCAACTGGATCGGCAGCTCGACCAGGCTGACCAGACCGATCACCGCGGTCAGCGCGGCAATGACTAGGACCGCGGCGGGATTCGCCAGGGACGTTCTGGTCAGGTTCATTGGCTCCCCCGCGGCCTGTAATGTGATCCAGACCCCCTGATGCGGGGATGGTTCCCCAATCCGGTGCAGCCCGCGACCCACCGCGGTGCGTGAAGCCGGCCCCGCACCATGCCGGCGAGCCTCAGGCGGGCGTCAGCGCCCCTGGAAATCCATGACCTCGTAGCGCTCGATGATCGGCAGGAAACGGGTTTTCACCGTGTTCACGTGCAGCGGGTGCGCCAGATAGCTGGCCAGAGCCTCTGCATTGGCGAAGCGCAGCACGATGCCAACGTCGTAGTCGTCGCGCACGACGTCCCGGTCGCCCTCAACCACCTCGCCGACGCGCAGGTCCCTGACCCCGGGAATCTCACCCAGCACCCGGGAGGACTGGATCAGCTGCTGACGGTGATCCGGATTGCCCGGCTCCTTGAGCCAGATCAGCACCACGTGCATGAGGTAGCCGTCGTCCTCCCCGAACACCGGCATCACCGAACAGCCGCTGATCCCGAACAGCAACACCATGGCCATGATCACGCGCATCCTGCGTTCTCCCTGTGAGTCCCGGGTGCAGGATAACGCGCCGTGCCGGACCTGTCCCGCAGCGCTCTGATCAGGCGACCGTGCCGCCTGCGACGGGGTCCAGCAGCGGCCCCAGGGGAACGATGCCGGTGGGATTGATGCTGGGGTGCGAGCGGTAGTAGTGCTGCTTGATGTGATCCAGATTGACCGTGTCCGCGATCCCCGGCACCTGCTGCAGACGACGCAGATAGGCCGACAGCGCCGGGTAGTCGACGATGCGGCGCAGATTGCACTTGAAGTGGCCGACGTAGACCGGATCGAAACGCAGCAGGGTGGTGAACAGACGCCAGTCGGCTTCCGTGATGCGTTCGCCACACAGATAGGTCCGGCTGGACAGGCGCTCGTCCAGCCGATCCAGTGCGGCGAACAGCTCGACGACCGCCTCTTCGTAAGCCTCCTGGGTGGTGGCGAAGCCGGCCCGGTAGACCCCGTTGTTGACGCTGCGGTAGATCCAGTCGTTGAGCGCATCGATCTCGTCGTGCAGCGCTGGCGGGTAGAAGTCTCCCTCGCGCGCACCCAGATCGTCGAAGGCCGTATTGAACATGCGGATGATGTCGGCCGATTCGTTGCTGACGATGGTTTGGCGCTGGCGGTCCCACAGCACCGGCACGGTGACGCGTCCGCTGTAGTCGGCCCGGGCGGCCAGATACACCTCATACAGGTAAAGCGCGTCCTGCTCCGGGTCCGGCACCACGCCGGGCCCCGGCTCGAAGGTCCAGCCGTGCTCGCCCATGTAGGGGTTGACCACCGAGACGCTGACCAGGTCCGTCAGGCCCTTGAGCTGACGGAAAATCAGGGTGCGGTGGGCCCAGGGGCAGGCCAGCGACACATACAGGTGATAGCGCCCGGCCTCGGCCGCAAAACCACCCTCGCCGGTCGGTCCCGCGGCGCCGTCGGCGGTGACCCAGTGACGAAACTGTGAGGCCTGGCGCTCGAAGCGCCCGCCGCTGGCCTTGGTGTCATACCAGCGGTCCTGCCACCGGCCATCGATCAGTAATCCCATGTCATCTCCTGTCTCAGGCTGGCATTACAACAGCCACGGCCAAGACAGGAAAAGCGGAGAATTCAGCCACTTCTGATCGAATTTTTCGATGCGCTCCGGCAGCGCCCGGCAGCCATCACTGTGGCGCCGCGATCTCGGGCCGTCGATCCGCCCAGGGCTGGGCCTGCTCCAGCTGGGCGGCCAGGCGGATCAGCTTGTCCTCGCCGCCGGGCGCGGCCAGGAACTGCACCCCCAGCGGCAGCCCCTTCTTGGTCCAGTACAGGGGCACGCTCATGCCCGGCGCGCCGGTCAGATTGCCCAGCTGGGTATAGGGCACCCACTGCAGGTTCTCCCGCACCATGTCCTCGATGATGTCGGTTTTCAGCAGCAGGCCGGACAGGCCGACATTCATCAGGGCGCGCGCGGCTTTCTGCTGCCAGGCCGGGGTGGCGATCTGGCCCACCTTGGCCGGTGGCCGTGCCATCGTCGGCGACAGCCAGAAATCGTAGCGCTGATGGAATTGGGCGAGCTGCCGGCTGTAATCGTTCCAGCGCAGCATGGAGGCCACGAACTCGTTGGCCCGCACGGTGCGACCGAACTCCGCCATGATCAGCGTGTCCAGCTCGAAACCCTCGGCGCCGCAGCCGGTTTCGGCCTGAATCGCATCCACCGTGGCCGCCATGTTGCCGAACCACATCATCACGAAGTCCTTGCCCAGCTGCACCCCGTCTATCGCAGGCTCGCCCTCCTCCACGATGTGGCCCAGCGATTCCAGCAGCTTCGCGGTCTGCTCCACCGCGGCCACCGCCGCCGGGCTGACCTCGGTGCCCACCGGTGAGCGGGTGGAAAAGCCGATCTTCATCCGTCCCGGATCGGCGCCAACCTCCTCCAGATAGGGCCGCCGCGGCGGCTCGATGCGGTAAAAGCTGCCGGTTTCCGGCCCGCAGCTGGCATCCAGCATGGCGGCGCTGTCCCGTACCGAACGGGTCAGCACATGATTGATTGCCGCGCCCTGCAGCAGTTCGTTGAAGTCCGGCCCCCAGGGCGTGCGCCCGCGCCCCGGCTTGAGCCCGAACAGGCCGCAGTGGCCAGCCGGAATCCGGATCGAACCACCGCCGTCATTGGCCCCGGCCAGCGGCACGATGCCGGCCGCCACCGCCGCCGCGGAACCGCCGGAGGAGCCCCCCGGCACATGGGCCGTGTTCCAGGGATTGCGGGTGGGGCCCCAGGCCTCGGGCTCGGTGATGGCCTTGGCGCCGAATTCCGGCGTGTTGGTACGGCCGAAGATCACCACTCCGGCGTCCAGCCAGCGACGGGTGATCTCGGCATGCGTCCGGGCCTTGTGGCCCGACGCCTTCCAGGCCTTGCAGCCATAGGCCGTGGCCACACCGGCGTAGTCCTGATACAGGTCCTTGCACAGGAAGGGCACCCCGGCGAAAGGCCCGCTCAATGGCTGGGCCGCCCGTTCGCGGGCGATCTCGTACATGGGGATGATGATCGCATTGAGCGCGGGATTGACCGCCTCGGCCCGCGCGATGGCCAGCTCCAGCAACTCGGCCGCGGTGACCTCCCCCTTGCCGACCAGCGCGGCCAGAGCCAGCCCGTCCAGGGCCTGGTATTCCTCGAATCTCATGGGCATTCATCGTTGGACTTGGCCGGAGTATCGCGTAGGCTTTGTGCCTCGGCAATCCGGGATCGATTCATGCGCGTGTTCCGCCGCCTGGGGCTGCTGCTCCTGCTGCTGGCCGGCCTGGGCCTTGCCGGAACCCTCCTGCTGCAGTCCGATGCACCGGCCATGTCCCTGAGCAAATCGCACCACAGCCGCCACGGCTTTCGCAACAACTTCGAACACCCGCCGCAAACCCCGGCGGGCCTGCTGCGCTTCGCGGCCCATCACCTGCGCCTGCCGCAGAAGCCGGTGCATTTTCCGCTGGCGCAGAACGACCCGGCGTGGCTCAAGGCGAATACCCGTGAGCCCACGCTGACCTGGATCGGCCACGACAGCTTCCTGATCCAGATCAACGGCTTCAACCTGCTGCTGGACCCGCATTTCACCCGCCGCGCCTCGCCCCTGCCCTTCGGCCGCCCCGAGCGGCTGGTGCCGCCCGGCCTGAAGTTCGAGGACCTGCCGCGCATCGATGCGGTGGTGATCTCGCACAATCATTACGACCACCTGGACCTGGGCAGCGTGCGCCGGCTCTACGCCGACCATCGCCGCAGCATCCACTTTTTCGTGCCGCTGGGTCTGAAGGCCTGGTTTGCCGATCAGGGCATCCACAGCGTCAGCGAACTGGACTGGTGGGAGTCGCGTCGCTACAAGGGCTTCGAATTTCACGCCACCCCGGTGCAGCACAGCAGCGCGCGCAGCGGCCTGGACCGCAATCGCACGCTGTGGGCCGGCTGGGTGGTCCGCAATGCGAACTTCTCCCTGTACTTCGCCGGCGACACGGGCTATTCGCCGGATTTCCTGGAAACCCGTGAGCGCCTCGGCCCCTTCGATCTGGCGGCCCTGCCCATTGGCGCCTACGAACCCCGCTGGTTCATGCGGGCCATGCATGTGAATCCGGCCGAGGCGGTGCAGATCTTCCAGGATCTTCAGGCCCGTTACGCGGTGGCCATGCACTGGGGCACTTTCCGCCTGACCGACGAGGACATGGACGAACCGCCACGGGCGCTGGCGCGGGCGCTCTCGGAGGCCCGCATCGACCCTGATCGCTTCTTCGTGATGCAGCACGGCGAAACCCGCAAGCTGGATTTCCTGTTCCCCGAGCCGCAGGGACCAACGGCCCTGGCCCGTCGCTCCCGGACAGCCGAAGCGGCGGAAAGCTGAGCCGGTGAGCCCGGCCCAGCCCGATCCCGAGGAAGTTGCCGAGGTGGCCGGGCTGCTGGCTACCAGCCGCAGAATCCTGTTCATCACCGGCGCCGGCATCTCCGCCGAATCCGGCCTGCCGACCTATCGCGGCATCGGCGGGCTCTACGAAGAGGCGGTCACGGAGGACGGCCTGCCCATCGAGCAGGCCCTGTCGGGCGGCATGCTGCGCAGGCAACCGGCGCTGGTCTGGAAATATCTCGCCCGCATGGAACAGGCCTGCCGCGGCCATCACTGCAATGCGGCCCACCGCTTCATCGCGGCGGTCGAAGCCTGGCGTGACGAGGTCTGGACCCTGACCCAGAATGTCGACGGCTTCCATCGCCAGGCCGGCAGCCAGCGCCTGATCGAGATCCACGGCCGCATCCATGAGCTGACCTGCACCCGCTGCGGCGAACAGCGGGAGGTGGAGAGTTATGTCGGGCTAAGCATCCCGCCACCGTGCCCCTGCGGCGGGATGCTGAGGCCGCAGGTGGTGCTGTTCGGAGAAATGTTGCCAGCCCGCGAGCTCGCCCTGTACGAGCAGGCCATGGCCAGCGCGCCGGAGCTGATCTTCACCATCGGCACGACCAGCGTCTTTCCCTACATCGCCGCGCCGGTGATCCAGGCGCGGCGCGATGGCGTGCCGGTGGTGGAGATCAATCCCGGGCCCAGCGAGGTCTCCGCCTTCGCCCGCTACCGCTGGCGTTGTGGCGCGGTGGCCTGCTGTGGCGCCCTGGCTGACGCGCTCGCCGCCCAGGGCGGCCCACAACTCCTGTCCGATTGACGTTTTCTTGATCCGGTCCGGCGCAGGATCGAAGCCAAGCTCCTTCGAGGAGCGGCAGACCAAAACAAGAACGGGTGGGACACATGACAAACCAGGAATTGCGGGCCCCGGCGGCCCAGCTGATGCAAGTGCTGCAGGCACGCCTGCAGCAGGATCAGGGCGTGCCCCTGCAGGAGCTGTGGCGCCAATTCAGCGGCGCCGAGGGCGCCCGCAGCCGCGACGGTCTGCGCATGCTGATCGAATCCGAGCAATTGACCCTGCAGGCCGGTCCGGCCGGACCACTGCTGCGCCTGCCGACCGCCCAGGCAGCTCAGCGGGTCTGAAGCCCGCCGGCCAGCCGCAGGACCTGGAGGTAGCCGTCCAGCGGCTGCACCACGCCCTTGTCTCGCAGCAGCACATGCAGGCGGTGCAGCCGGTAGAAAGGTACCGACGCCATCAGGTGGTGTTCGAGGTGATAGTTCACCGCGAAGGGCGCCACCGTCAGCCGGGCCAGCCAGTTGGCCCGCGTCGTGCTGGTATTGCGAAAGGGATTGTCACCCGGCTCGGCGCAGGCATGCTCGGCGATCGAGCGCACCCGCAGAAACAGGCTGAAGCTGCACAGATAGGCGACGATCCAGGCGCTGTAGGTCCAGGCTGCGCCACAGGCCGCGAGTACCGCCAGCAGGGCCAGATTGCTGAGCAGCACCGGGGTCAGATGGCGCAGGCCCTCGGCCAGATAATCCCTGAACCGGCGCCCGGCGGGCGGTCGCCGTTTCACATCCCCCGCCGCGTTGTACTCCAGCACCCCGAAGTCCATCGCCAGCAGGCCGACGATGCGCCGCAGGCCACTGAGCCCGAGGACATCGCGCAGCAGCTTGCGCCGCAGCGAGGCCGGGCGGGTCGGGAAAGGCCGGACCAGGCACAGGTCGGGATCGGCGTCGGTGCCGGTGTGACTGTGGTGACCCATGTGGTGGGCCCGGTAGCGGGTCACGTCGGTCCAGATCGGATGGCCGCACAGCCAGTTGGCCAGGACATCATTGAACCAGCGGCGCCGGAACAGGGTCCGGTGGGCCGCCTCATGGGCCAGCACGGCGAAACCCAGCTGGCGCCCGCCCAGCAGGACGACCACCAGCAGGAAGGTCAGCAGGCCCGGCCAGCGGGCCAGAACGGCCAGGCAAGCTCCGGTCAGCACCCAGTTCCACAGGATCGCCGCGGCGCCGGCCACATCGGATCGTGCGGTCAGGCCGCGCAGGTCCTCCCGGCTCAGCACATCGGTCAGCCTGCGCGGCGAGGTCTCGGTCATGATGAACGTCCTCAATGAGCGGTGGCGGGATCGGCGGGCTCCGACCCGCGCGGCAACTGCCAGACGCGCTGCCAGATCGCCCGGCCGGCCTGGTCATAGGCCTTCACGCTGTCGAGAAAATCGTGCCGGGCCTGTTCGTCCACCAGCGGGGCGGGCAGCCAGGGATCGAAGACCACCTGGCGGATGGCCTTGCCGCCGAGCACGAAAGCCTCCCGGGCGGCCACATCCGGCTCCAGATCGTGGCAGCGTTGCAGCCAGTCCTGCAGCTGCGTGCGCAACTGCCGGTACAGGCGATTCAGCGCGGCCGTATCCCACAGGCTGCGGATCTCGTCCTGCTGTTCGGGAGCCCAGTCGGCGCTGACGAAGACGCTGGCCGCGGCATCCAGACCCAGGGTCTGCAGGCGGCGGCGCAGCGCCGCGATGTCCTGTTCGATATTGTCCGGGCGCAGGTGCAGGCCGCGGCGGAATTCCCGGAACCCCAGCATGTCCAGGGCGCGCTGGCGCCGGCGCAGGGCCGCGCGGTCGCTGCGCCCCAGGGCGCCGGTATGCACCGCGACATAGGCCCCGTTCCAGGGCCGCAGACGCTGCTCGGCGCTGCGCCAGGTGGCCACGTCCCCGGCCAGTTCCAGCGCCTCGGGGCCAAGCCGGTAGCTGCCCCGACCCGCCGCCTCGATCAGCGACTCGGCGGAAAGCCGTGCCAGGGTCACGCGCACATTGTTCTCGGTCAGACCGAACAGGCGGCAGGCGGTGATCGCGTCCTGCGCGGCCAGCGGCTCGCCATCATTGGCCAGCAGCAGGTCCAGTATCAGATTCTTGGCTTTGGGCTTCACAGGGATTACATTACGCTCTGCCTCATATCATGGCAATCCTTGTAATATTCCTCGGGAGGAACGCGTGGCCGCAGACGGTATCTTGAGCGAACGGGACGGCCGCGTCCTGACCCTGCGCATCCATCGGCCGGCAGTGCGCAACGCGGTGGATGGGCCGACCGCAGCTGCACTGGCGCAGTCCCTGCGCGCCTTCGATGCCGATCCCGCACTGGATGTGGCCGTGCTCACCGGCGGGGACGGCGTGTTCTGCGCCGGCGCCGATCTCAAGGCCATCGCCGGCGAGCCGGCGCGGGCCAATCGCATCGCCGACGATGGCGACGGCCCCATGGGGCCCAGTCGCATGCAGCTGTCCAAACCGGTGATCGCGGCGATCGCCGGGCATTGCGTGGCGGGCGGCCTGGAACTGGCCCTGTGGTGCGACCTGCGGGTGGCCGACGAGACCGCCATCTTCGGGGTATTCTGCCGCCGCTTCGGCGTGCCCCTGATCGATGGCGGCACCGTCCGCCTGCCGCGCCTGATCGGCATGAGCCGGGCCATGGACATGATTCTGACCGGGCGTCCGGTGGAGGCGGCTGAAGCCCTGTCTTTCGGCCTGGTCAACCGGCTGGTGCCGGCCGGCGAGGCCCTGGCCGCCGCCCAGGCCCTGGCCCGCCAGCTCAGCGCGCTGCCCCAGCAGTGCCTGCGCAACGACCGGCTCAGTGCCTACCAGCAATGGGGGCTGGATGAGGCCGCCGCACTGCGCCAGGAGTTCGCCCATGGCAGGCGCACCCTGAGCTCCGGCGAAACCCTGGCCGGCGCCGGGCGCTTCAGCCAGGGTCAGGGTCGTCATGGCCAGTTCGAATGAGTCGCCACTGCTGATCCCGACCGACCTGCTGTGCGCCGGACCCCCGCCCACCTGCCGAAGGAAGCCACCATGCTGCCCGAACTGACCACCATGACCTACGCCGCGGACGGCCGCATCGCCCGCATCACCCTGAACCGGCCCGCCCGCGGCAATGGCATCACCATGGACCTGCCCCGGGAGCTGGCCGCCTGCGTCGAACAGGCCAATCTCGATCCCGCCATTCACGTCATCGCGCTGTCCGGCAACGGCAGCGGCTTCTGCGGCGGCTACGATCTGGTCGACAGCGCCGAGCAGCAATCCCTGGAGAACACGGGCGGCGCCTTCCCGCCGGGCAGCGCCCTCGACCCGCAGGTGCAATTGCGCAATCACCAGCCGGACAGCAACTGGGACCCGACCATTGACTACCAGATGATGAGCCGCAATGTGCGCGGCTTCATGTCCCTGTTCCATTCGGACAAGCCGGTGGTCTGCAAGGTCCACGGCTTCTGCGTCGCCGGCGGCACCGACATGGCCCTGTGCTCGGATCTGCTGGTGATCGCCGACGATGCCAAGATCGGCTACCCGCCGGCCCGGGTCTGGGGCTCACCGACCACCGCGCTGTGGGCCTATCGCCTCGGCATCGAGAAGGCCAAGCGCCTGCTGTTCACCGGCGACTGCCTGAATGGCCGGGAAGCGGTGGAATGGGGACTGGCCATCGAATCCGCCCCGGCCGAGCAGCTCGACGAGCGCTTCGAAAGCCTGCTCGGCCGCATTGCCCGCATGCCGGTGAACCAGCTGATCATGATGAAGCTGCTGCTGAACCAGAGCCTGGGCAATCAGGGCCTGCAATCGACCC
>JBFJTN010000145.1:0-9189 GCA_041625325.1 Oceanococcus sp.
CGGCGCCGAAGGACACGCCCAGGGCACCGTCGCAGGTGCGCTTGATCTCGCTGTCCAGCTCCGCCGGGTGGCGCAGGCTGGCCAGGACCACGGGGTCGTCCACCGTGATGCTGGAGATCGGGATGTGGAAGAAGCGGTAGTCCACCGGGCCGCGCAATGCCGTGCCGCCGGGAAAGAGCTCAAGCGCGCTGGCCAGCTGCTTGGTGCCGGCGATCGCGTTGGACTCGAAATCATCCCGCCCGCCGCCGCGTGCCGGATCGGGATGGGCGAACTGCTCGTAGAAGATGTTCGGCGAGGCATCGCCCTCGTCGGCCTGAGCGAAGGCGGCCACGAAGGTGTCCTGGCCGGCCGGCGCCAGGTAATCCGTGCCCATCAGGCGCTCGAAGCCGAGCGAGGCGTAACCCTTGTTGTCGCCGCTGACCATGGACAGGGTGGGGCCCACGGTGGTGGGATGCACACCGAACCAGTGGATCATGCCCACCGGGCTGCCATCTTCGCGCAGCAGGTTGAGCTGTACCACCCGCTTGTCCACATCGATCTGCTCGCCACGCTCGTTCAGAAACGCCTGGCGCTCGTCCTCGGGGTTCATGGCAAAGGCCGGGCGCGAGCGGTTGATGTTGGTATTCAGCAGTTCGCCGACGGCGAGGCGGATCGGGGCGCTGTCCGGATGCGTCTCAAGATTCGCGTGGGCGGCCCGGATCGAGGCCAGCATGCCGTCAACAATGGTCTGGTAGACCAGGGCATCAAAGCCGTAGTGGAAGAGATTCCCGCCGTCATCATGCGAGTAACCGGCGGGACCGGAGTGGGTGTGGGTGACCGAGAACATGAGGTTGTCCGGGCCATAGAGGGCCGCCAGGGCCTCATCCGCGGCGATCTCTTCCAGCACCGCCTGACGCAGACCGGGCCAGAGAATGCCGATGTCGGCGGACACGAAGATCAGGCGCTGGCCATTGCAGGGCGAGGCAAAGGCATAGGCGCGCGAGTACAGCCGGGTGTGCAGGCCGCTGAAGACCTGCTGGGGATTCTCCCAGCCCATGCCGCTGGTGTTGGCCACCACCCCGGTGATGTCATGCAGGCCGCTGCCGAAGCGGAAGGTGCTGTTGTTGGCGCAGGGGCCATCGGGTGCTGCCGCGCTGATGTCGAATTCCAGGCGGCCGGGTGCGTCGAGGCCGGCGCCCACCTGCCGATAGGGGCTGTCCAGCACGCATTGCTTGAGCACCGGATCGGGGCCGCCGGCCGAGGCGGCCGGCGCGGTGGATCGGCCACCGTCACAGGCGGCCAGCAGCAGGATCAGCAGTGGCAGGCTGAAGAGATGGGCGCGATGGCATGGCATGGTCTTGTCTCCGGGGCCGGGCATGGATGCAGTATGCCCGCGTCTCGCCGGCCGGCAGAAGCCTCCCATTGGGAAGCTTCGCTGCGGGCTCGCGGCAGGTCTAGATGGAAGGGCGGTACCAGCGGGTCCAGGCCGGTACCGCGGATGCGGGCAGCGCCGGTGCGAGGAATCCGCCCGTTCCCAGGTCACATTGCGCCAGGGCGCAGAGCTGCAGCTGGGCCTGGGATTCCACGCCGTTGACCTGGGTCGACAGCTTCAGGCCGCTGGCCAGTTCCAGAAGCTGCTGGAGAATTTTCTCGGCAGTGCGAGATTCTTCCGCCCGGACGCTCAGGCGCGGGTCCAGGCTCATGCCCTGGAGTGGCAGTTGCAGCAGGCGTTCAAGGGCCAGATAACCGAAATCCTGTCCGCCGGCCCACAGCGCCACACCGCGCAGAGCCAGCTGGCTGGCCAGCGCCAGGGCCTGCTCCGACCATGCCTCGCTCACCGCGCCGATCAGATGCAGGCGCAGGCGTTCCAGGGGGAAATCGCAGGAGCGGGCGATGGCCTGTATCTGCTCCAGCAGGTCCTCGCTTTCCAGCAGGCACACCGGAAGATCCAGGGCCAGCCACCACGCCGGTTGCTCCCGCAGCATGTCGGCGCAGCCTGACATGGCCAGCGGCAGCATGGTTTCGAGCAGTTGTGTCGCCTCGCGCGGCCGGCAGGCGAACTGCGCCATGGCAGCAGGGTCCAGGGGGGTCAGATTCGGGTCCCGGGAGTCGCTGGCTCGGGCGATCAAGCCGTTGACTGCCATCGTCGCCAGCTGCAGGCAGGGCTGGAACAGAACCTCCAGGCGGCTCGAGGCGAGCAAGGCGCCAAGATCAATGCTCGCGTCCTGTCCTTTGGTCGGCGTGCTCGAAGGCTGGCTGGACTGGCCGACCCGGGCGATCAGCGAGGCCAGGGTTGCGGCGCGCACGGGCTTCTCCAGGCTGTCCAGCAGGCGCAGCCCGTAAGCCCGGATCAGCTGGGCGGCGGTGGCCAGGGTCCGCTCGGTTTCGCCGCTGACCAGGGCAATCTCGCCGCGGAAATCTTCAAAGCGCAGCTGGCGCATGAAATCCAGACCGTTCATGGTCGGCATCTGCAAGTCGCAGAAGATGAGCGACGGCGCCGGGTCGAGTCGCAACTGATACAGCGCGCTGGCGCCATCGTTGGCGGTACGAATCCGTCGCACACCCAGCTGTTCCAGCTGGCGCTGGAGCAGATTCAGGTAGAAGGGATCGTCATCCACCACCAGCACGCAGAGATCAGCGGGGTTGGTCTTCGTAGAAGTCAGGTCGCGCATGGTTCAGGCCGTCCCGTGAGTCCCGTTTCCCTGTGGCGTCGCTTCAGCTCGGCTCGATGACCACCAGCAGGTCCCCGCTGTCGACGCTGCTGCCGGCCGTCACCGCAATGTCCTGCACCTTGCCCGCGCAGGGCGCCGCGATCACGGTTTCCATCTTCATCGCTTCCAGGGTGATCAGGGCCTCGCCCTTGTCCACCCTGTCCCCGGCCTTGACCGCGACGCGCACGACCATGCCGGCCATCGGCGCGCCGACCTGCCCGGCCGTTTTGGGGTCGGCCTTGGGCTTGCCGGCGGCGGCATCGGCGCTGGCCGATTCGACGCGGATCACCCGGCTCTGGCCATTCAGTTCGTAGAACAGGCGGGTGGAGCCGTCTTCCGGGTTGCGGGTGATGCTCTGCAGGCGGATGACCAGGGTCTTGCCGCGATCGATGTCGACCGTGATTTCCTCGTGCTCGCGCAGGCCATAGAAAAACGTGGTGGTGGGCAGGGCGCTCACATCACCATAGCGTGTCCGGTGCGCGACGAAGTCCAGGAAGACTTTGGGATACATGAGATAGGAGGCCAGTTCGCGCGGGCCCAGTTCCACCTCGCAGGCCGCTTCGGCCTCGGCCCTGGCGGCGTCCAGATCCACCGGCGCAAGCTGTGCGCCAGGGCGCCCCTGGATGGGGCTCGCGCCCTTGAGCGCCTTGGCCTGCAGGGCAGCCGGCCAGCCATCCGGCGGGGTGCCCAGCTCGCCGCGCAGCATGGAGATCACCGAGGCGGGGAAGTCGATGTCCCGGTCCGGATCGAGGATGTCCTGCTCGCTCCAGCCATTCGCCACCATGGACAGGGCCAGATCGCCGACCACCTTGGATGAGGGCGTCACCTTGACGATGTCGCCCAGCAGGCGGTTGGCGGTGGCGTAGGCGTCGGAGACCTCCGGCCAGCGCGGCCCCAGGCCCATGGCCCGGGCCTGCTCGCGCAGGTTGGTGTATTGCCCGCCCGGCATCTCGTGGTGGTAGACGTCAGCCGTGCCGGAACGGATGTCGCTCTCGAAGGGCGCGTAGTAGCGGCGCACATCCTCCCAGTAGTCGGACAGGGCGCGCAGAGCCTGAGGATCGACATCCGGCGCACGCTCGCCATGCATCAGCGCGGCGGCGATGCTGCCCAGATTGGGCTGGGAGGTCAGCCCGGACATGGCATCCAGCGCACCGTCGACGGCATCGCAGCCGGCTTCGACTGCGGCCAGGACACTGGCCGCGGCGATGCCGCTGGTGTCGTGGGTGTGGAAGTGGATGGGCAGGTCGATCTCCTGCTTCAGGGCGCTGACCAGGGCGTGCGCGGCGCGTGGCCGGCAGACCCCGGCCATGTCCTTGATGCCCAGGACCTGCGCGCCGGCCGCTTCCAGCTGGCGGGCCAGGTTCAGGTAGTAGTCCAGGGTGTATTTGGGCCTGTTCGGGTCGAAAATGTCGCCGGTGTAGCAGATCGCTGCCTCGGCCAAGCCGCCGGCCTCGCGCACCGTGTCGATGGCCAGGCGCATGTTGTCCGTGTTGTTCAGGCAGTCGAAGATGCGGAAGATGTCGATGCCCGCCTCCGCCGCCTGACGGATGAAATACTGCACCACGTTGTCCGGGTAGTTGGTGTAGCCGACCGCATTGGCAGAGCGCAGCAGCATCTGTAGCGGCACATTGGGCACGGCCTCGCGCAGTTCGGCCAGGCGCTGCCAGGGATCTTCCTTGAGGAAGCGCATGGCCACGTCGAAGGTGGCGCCACCCCAGCATTCCAGTGACAGCAGGCCGGGGGCGAGGCGGGCGTAGTGCGGCGCCACGGCCACCAGGTCCTGGCTGCGCATGCGAGTGGCGAACAGGCTCTGGTGCGCATCGCGCATGGTGGTGTCGGTCAGCAGGACTCGATCCTGCGCCTTGATCCAGCGGGCGAAGCCGTCGGCGCCCAGTGCCTTCAGCTTGTCGCGCAGGCCGGGCGGCGGCGCACGGTCGAGGTCGATCGCCGGCAGGCGCGGCTCGGGCAGGGGCAGGGCCGGCGGCTGGCGTCCCTTCATTTCCGGGCTGCCATTGACCACCACCTCGCCAATGAACTTCAGCAGCTTGGTGGCGCGGTCCTTGCGCGGCACGAACTCGAACAGTTCGGGCGTCTTGTCGATGAAATTGGTGGTGTAGTCGCCGGCCAGGAACTGCGGGTGGCCGATCACGTTTTCCAGGAACTGCAGATTGGTGGACAGCCCACGAATGCGGAATTCGCGCAGGCAGCGGTCCATCCGTGATATCGCCTCATGCGGAGTGGGTGCCCAGGCGGTGACCTTGACCAGCAGGGAATCGTAGAAGGGCGTGATCACGGCGCCGGAATAGGCGGTGCCGCCGTCCAGGCGGATGCCGAAACCGGACGGGCTGCGGTAGGCGACCAGGCGGCCATGATCCGGGCGGAAGCCGTTTTCCGGATCCTCGGTGGTCACCCGGCATTGCAGGGCGTGGCCATCCAGGCGAATGTCCTCCTGACCGGGCAGGCCGCCCTCGACATCGCCCAGGGCCATGCCGCTGGCGACCTTGATCTGGGCCTTGACGATATCCACCCCGGTGACTTCCTCGGTCACCGTGTGTTCGACCTGGATGCGGGGATTGACCTCGATGAAATAGAACGCCCCGCTGTCGGCGTCGAGCAGGAACTCGACCGTGCCGGCATTGGAGTAACCCACGCTGAGCGCCAGATTCAGTGCCGACTCGCAGAGCTGCTGGCGCTGCGCGTCGTCGAAATACGGCGCCGGAGCGCGTTCCACCACCTTCTGATGGCGCCGCTGCACGGTGCAGTCGCGCTCGAACAGGTGCACCACCTGACCATGGGTGTCGCCCAGGATCTGTACCTCGACATGACGGGCATTGACGATGAGCTTCTCGGCATAGACCTCGTCATTGCCGAAGGCCGCCTTGGCCTCGCTACGCGCCGAGCGCAGCTGCTGTTCCAGTTCGGCGGCCTCGTGGATCACCCGCATGCCGCGACCGCCGCCGCCCCAGCTGGCCTTGAGCATCACCGGATAGCCGATGGCCTTCAGGGCCTTGTGGCAGTCATCCATATCCTCGGGCAGCACCGCGCTGGCGGGCAGTACCGGGACGCCGGCGGCCTCGGCGGCCTGGCGCGCCGAGACCTTGTCGCCCAGCTGGCGCAGCACCCTGGGGCTGGGCCCGATGAAACGGATCCCGGCGGCCTCGCAGGCCTCGGCGAAATCCGGGTTCTCGGACAGAAAGCCGTAACCCGGGTGGATGGCGTCGACCCTGGCGTCGCGGGCGATGCGCAGGATGCCTTCGATGTCCAGATAGGCGGCGATGGGTTTTTGTCCCTGGCCCAGCTTGTAGCTTTCGTCGGCCTTGAAGCGGTGCAGGGAAAAACGGTCCTCGTGGGCGTAGATCGCCACCGTGCGCAGGCCCATCTCGGCGGCGGCGCGCATCACGCGGATGGCGATTTCGCCACGGTTGGCCACCAGCAGGCTCTGGATCGGTTTGTGCTTGCTCATCGCGACAGGGCTCTTGGGAACGCTAGAAAGGCAAGGGTCCAGAGTAGCAGATGGCAGGCGGGTTCAATCTCCCTCCAAAAGGATGGTGAAAACGCCGTGACAGGCCGGCTCAGTTGCCCGGATGCCTGTTCTCCATCAGCCGGTGGGCCAGCATGGCCAGCAGCGGGCGAGGGGTCAGCCGGGTGGAAAAGGCGACCAGGGCATTGATGAAGCCGGTGACGATCTGCGGCTTGCGGGCCAGCATCGCCTTGATGGCCATGCTGACCACGGTGGGCGATTCCATCATGGTGAACTTCTGGTACCAGGTCTTCTCCTGGCCGGAGACGAGCAGGAACTCGGTGGCCGTGACGCCGGGGCAGACCGTGGTGCAGGACACGCCCGTGCCACGCAACTCGTAGTGCAGTGCGTGGCCCAGACTCAGGACATAGGCCTTGGCGGCGGAATAGACCGCGTAGCTCGGTGCCGGCTGGAATGAGCCGGTGGAGCCGATCAGCACGATGTAGCCCTCGCCCCATTCCACCATCGGGTTGACGAACAGGCGGGTCAGGTGGGTGAGGGCGACGATATCCAGCTGCAGCATCTGGTCGGTGCGATCCCAGTCGGCTTCGCGAAAGTCGCCGAACAGGCCGAAGCCGGCATTGTTGATCAGGATGTCGATCCGCACCCCGGCCAGGTCGATGTCCCGGGCCAGCTGTTCGCGATTCTCTTCCACCGCCAGATCCATGGCGAAGATCATGACCTCCACCTCGTGGACCTCGGCGAGGTCGGCCTGCAGCTGACGCAGCAGGTCCTCCCGTCGGGCGACCAGGATCAGATTCGCACCGCGGCTGGCGAGCTCGCGGGCGAAGTCCACGCCCAGTCCGCTGGAGGCGCCGGTCACCAGGGCCGTCTTGCCGTCCAGTCGCTGCTTTTGCCATGGCCAACGCATGATTCCCTCCGCTTGTTGTTATGGGGAAACGGCCTACTTGTTTTCGGGCTTGTCCGCGGGTGGGGACCCCTCCTTCTTGTAGTCGCCGATGATGCCCTTGGCAGGGCAGACCTTGAACACGGGACATTTCTGGCAGCCGACTGCCAGCGCAACGGGGCACAGCGTCATGGGGAACTCCTGCTGACCGGAGGAACCGCAGTGTAGCGCGTACGCCAGCGAGGCACACCTGCCCGGGCGACCCGGGCGGCGAGGGCGAGCAGCAGGAGCAGCCATGGCGGCCCCGCCGCTGCGCCGCCCCGTTCAGGCTCGGCTGCGGCCTGTTCCAGGAACTCGCGGTAGACCGGGATGATGGCGGGGTCCAGGCGCAGGTCGTTGTGGTAGGTGCCGGGGAACTCGCGATTGTCTGCGCCGGCCAGTTGCGGGCTCTGCGCATAGCTGCCGGCAAAGGCCGGGTCGGCCGCACCGCTGCCATCGTAGAGGGTCATCCAGCGGGCTGGCGGGTAAGTTTCGTCACTGCCGTCCGGACCATTGAGTTCCTCCAGCCAGGCGGTGCCGGCCGCGATCTCGTCGCAGCTGTTGAGCTGGCCCTCGCTGCCCGGCGGGCAGAAGCTGGTGCCATGGTTGGCGCCGGCGATGCCGACGAAGGCGACCAGGTCCTGGCGCAGTTCCGGATGCAGCTGGAGCATGCGCCGGGCCAGGGTCACGCCCAGGGAGTGACCGACCAGCGAGAACCGGGTCGAGCCGGTGTAGGCGCGCACCGCCAGGACGAAATCCAGCAGGTCCGGTACGTTGACCTCATTGCTGGTGGTGTGGGCGTTGCCGTCGGCGCCCATCTCGGCATGCTCGGCTTCGCACTCCGGATTGGCGGTCAGCAGGGCCGCGCCATTGTTGTTGCCCAGGCCGTTGTAGGACAGGGCCCAGAGCGCCTGATCGCTCCAGCCGGCGGCCCGGAAAGCGTCGCGCACGGGGTACCAGTCGCAGGCATCGACCTGATTGCCGTGCACGAAGATCACCGGCACCCGGCCGGGATCCTCACCCGCGCGGGTGCCGCCGAAGCCCCCCAGCGCGAAGCCCCATTCGTGGTCGATCAGGCCGGGGAAGTCCGCCGGGAAACCGAGCTTCGCCGGCCCTGGCGGCGGATTGTTGCCATCGGTGGCCTGGGCCGCGGCCAGGCCCGGCAGCAGCGCCAGCAGGCAGGCGGTGGCTCTCAGCATGCCTCGGCCTGCTGGGTCGCGCCGTGCCTGCGGTTCAGCAGCCAGAGCGCGGCCAGGCTGGGCAGCACCACCAGCAACATGGACAGCGCCAGGGTCACTCCCGGGTTGGCGAAGGTCAGGCTGGCGTTGGGGAACCAGTCCCGGCCCCACAGGTACAACCCGAAGTGCAGTCCCATGGCCGCGACCGACGCGCTCCAGACCAGGGCCAGCGGGACATGCCGGAACCAGATGCCCGCGAGCAGCGGCGGCACGGCGCCCAGCACCAGCCCGTAGACGCCGACCTGGCCGAAGATGCCGAGCAGCCGTGGCGGCTGCTGGAGCACGAAATAGGCCGCCACCGCGATCACCACCAGGACCACGTGACTGGCGCGATAGGCCCAGGCCAGCTGGGCCTGCTCGTCGCGTGGGCCGCCAAAACGGCGGACCAGATTCAGCAGCAGGTCATTCGCCGTGATGGTGGACAGGCCGACCAGCAGGCCATCCAGGGTCGACATGGCGGCAGCCAGCAGGACCACGCTGATCAGGGTGAACATCCAGTCCGGAAAGGCCTGCTTCAGGTACATGGTCATGACCAGGTCCTGACGGAAGGCGCCGCTGGCGGCGTCCACCAGCTGTTCCGGCGGCACCGTCAGGCGGGCATAGAAGCCCACCGTGCCGAGCAGGAAGAACAGGCCCAGCGCGCCGGCCAGGATCAGCAGATAGCGGCGCACGTCGCGGTCGCTCTCCACATACAGGGCCTTGGTCAGGATGTGCGGCTGGCAGACCACGGCGGCGCCGACCAGGAAGCCGGCGCAGTAGATCGAGAACACATCGTTGAACAGACGCCCGTCGGTCTTGACCGGGGCCAGCAGCAGCGGGTCCTGGGCCTCAAGCGCGGCGACGAAACCGCCCCAG
>JBFJTN010000146.1:0-9120 GCA_041625325.1 Oceanococcus sp.
GCCTGGGGCAGATGGCCCTGCAGCGCCTCGGCACAGCCCCGCCACCAGGCCGGCCCGCGACAGTTGGGCCGGTGGCCGTCGAAATCGGCGCCGGCCCTGTGCATGCGGGCCAGGGTCTGCCCCAGGGCCGCGCACTGGGCCGGGCTGGGCTGCATGGCGCCGCGGCCGTCCAGGCGCTCCACCAGGGCCGCGGCGCGGCCATTCAGCTCGCGCAGCACCGCGCCATCGCGCCCGTGCATCGGCCGCGCGCTGGGAATGCCGGCGGCGGACAGGTGTTCCATCACGCCGAGGAAATACGGCAGGTCCGCGGCGGGGGTGCGCTCGAACAGGGTCAGCACGAATTCGCCCGCCGTGGTGCTGACGAAGAAGTTGCTGTTCTCGATGCCTTCCTCGATGCCCCGGTAATCCCGCAGTTCACCTTGATCGTATTGGGCCAGAAAGGCGCGCAATTCGGATTCGGAAACGGGCGTGAAGACGCTCATGGAAGACGGGGCAGACAGGAAACGCGCAATGATAGCCTACCGGGCGACCGGCGGCCGGGAGCGCTCAGCGCCGCCAGAAGGTCGGCGTGAACAGCACCAGCAGGGTGAAGATCTCCAGCCGCCCCAGCAGCATGGCCAGCACCAGCACCCACTTGGCGCTGTCCGGCACGCTGCTGAAGTTCTGCGCCACCTCACCCAGGCCCGGGCCCAGATTGTTCAGGCAGGCCGCCACCGCCGAGAAGGCGGTGACCTGGTCCAGGCCCGTGGCCATCAGGAACAGCAGCATGATGGCGAACAGGGCGACATAGACCGAGAAGAAGCCCCAGACCGCCTCGACCACATGGTTGGACACCGCCCGGCGTCCCAGCTTGACCGGAATCTCCGCCGCCGGATGAATCAGCCGCGCCACCTCGCGCAGGCCCTGCTTGACCAGCAGCAGGGTGCGGATGACCTTGATCCCGCCGGCGGTGGAGCCGGCGCAGCCACCGACGAAGCTGGAGAACAGCAGCAGCACGGGGATGAAGCTGGGCCAGGCGGCGAAGTCAGCCGAGGCGAAGCCGGTGGTGGTGCCGATGGACAC
This sequence comes from Oceanococcus sp., assembly GCA_041625325.1. GTDB lineage: Bacteria > Pseudomonadota > Gammaproteobacteria > Nevskiales > Oceanococcaceae > Oceanococcus. The sequence goes on from JBFJTN010000146.1 coordinate 1,063, forward strand.
CACCTGGAAGGCCGCCTTGAGCAGGGTCTGCTGCGGGTCCAGGTAGGTGCCGGTCAGCCACAGCATGGCGCCGACCACCACGATCATGATGAGCACGATCACCATCATGCCCAGTGCCTCGGGGTCGCGCAGGTAGACCAGCAGGCTGGTATTGCGCCAGGCGGTGAAATGCAGGGCGAAATTCAGCGCGGACAGGAACATGAACACGATGGCGATGGTCTCGATCATGGCCGAGTCGAACCAGGCCATGCTCGCGTCATGGGTGGAGAAACCGCCGATCGCGACGGTGGAAAAGGCATGGCCCACCGCATCGAACACGCTCATGCCGGCCAGCCAGTAGGCCACCCCGCAGGCAATGGTCAGTCCCAGGTAGATGAACCACAGGGCCTTGGCCGTTTCGGTGATGCGCGGGGTCAGCTTGTTGTCCTTGACCGGCCCCGGGGTCTCGGCCCGGTACAGCTGCATGCCACCCACCCCGAGCATCGGCAGCACCGCCACCGCCAGCACGATGATGCCCATGCCGCCCAGCCACTGCAGCTGCTGGCGGTAATACAGGATGCCGCGGGGCAGCTCGTCGATGCCGGTGATCAGGGTGGCGCCGGTGGTGGTCAGGCCGGAGACCGACTCGAACACCGCCTCGGTCAGGGTCAGGTCCGGGTACGGGCTGACATACAGCGGGATCGCCCCGAACAGGCCCAGCACGATCCAGAACAGGCAGACGATGAGAAAGCCGTCACGCAGGCGCAGTTCCACCCGGCTGCGCCGCACCGGCCACCAGATCAGCAGGCCGGACACGAAGGTCACCGCGAAGGCATCCAGGAAACTGGCCAGATGCTCGTCCGCGTGCAGGGCCAGCGGCAGCGGGGTCAGCATGGTGACGGAGAACAGCATCAGCAGGATGCCCAGCACCCGCTGCACCGCCAGGTAGGGGTGATGCAGCTGCCAGCGCGGCAGCGCGGACTGGCCGGGCGTGATCACAGGAAGGTGATGCCGACCTGGAAAAGGCGCTCGACTTCGGCGGTGTACTTCTTGTCGACCAGGAACACGATGACGTGGTCCTCGGACTCGATCACCGTGTCATGGTGGGCGATGATCACCTGGTCGTTGCGCACCAGCGCGCCGACATTGGCCCCCGGCGGCCAGCGGATCTCGTCAACCCGGCGGCCGACCACCTTGGAGCTGCGCGAATCGCCGTGGGCGATGGCCTCGATGGCCTCGGCAGCCCCGCGGCGCAGCGAATGCACGCGCACCACGTCGCCGCGACGCACATGGGCCAGCAGCGCGCTGACCGTGGACTGCTGCGGCGAGATGGCGATGTCCACGTCCCGCTCCTCGACCAGATCCAGATAGGACGGCCGGTTGATCAGGGACAGCACCCGCTTGGCGCCCAGGCGCTTGGCCAGCATCGCCGACAGGATGTTCGCCTCGTCATCGTTGGTGACGGCGCAGAACACGTCGGCATGCTCGATGTTCTCCTCCACCAGCAGGTTCTCGTTGGCCGCATCGCCGGCCAGCACGATGGTGTTGTTGAGGCGCTCGGAGAGATAGCGCGCGCGCTCGCGGTTGCGCTCGATCAGACGCACCCGGCAGCGCTGCTCCAGGGCCTGGGCCAGACGCAGGCCGATGTTGCCGCCGCCGGCCAGCAGCACGCGCTTGACCGGCCGGTCCAGCCGGCGCATCTCGGCCATGACCTTGGAGATGTCCTCGCGGGCGGCGACGAAGAAGACCTCGTCGCCGGCCTCCACCACGGTGTCGCCCTCCGGCAGGATCGGCTTGCCGCGGCGGTAGATCGCCGCCACCCGCGAGTCCACGCCGGGAATGTGGGTGGCCAGCTCGCGCAGTTCCTGACCGATCAGCGGGCCGCCGTACAGGGCCTTGACCCCGACCAGGCGCACCCGGCCGCGGGCGAAGTCCACCACCTGCAGGGCGCCCGGATATTCGATCAGGCGGGTGATGTAATCCGTGACCAGCTGCTCGGGGCTGATCTGCATGTCCACCGGCAGCGCGTCCTGGGCGAACAGATGACCACCGCCGCGCTGATATTCGGCGGCGCGCACCCGGGCGATCTTGGTCGGCGTGTGGAACAGGGTGTAGGCCACCTGGCAGGCGACCATGTTGATCTCATCGGAATCGGTGACCGCGATGACCATGTCCGCGTCATCGGCGCCGGCCCGGGCCAGCACGTCCGGGTGCGAGGCGAAGCCGTGCACGGTGCGGATGTCCAGACGGTCCTGCAGCTCCTGCAGCAGGGCGCTGTTGGTATCGACCACGGTGACGTCATTGCGCTCGCCGGCCAGATTTTCCGCCAGGGTGGAGCCCACCTGCCCTGCGCCCAGGATGATGATCTTCATTTATCTGATGAGGCGGGCGTAGTAGAAACCTTCGAGGCCGGCCTGGGCCGGAACGCGCCAACCATACTCGCTTGCCTGACCGAACGGTAGGGTGATGGCATCGAGCCGGGCCTGCGGCTGCGCCGCCAGGAAGCGGCCGATCACGCCGTCGTTCTCCGCATCCAGGATCGAACAGCTGCAGTAGAGCAGCAGCCCGCCCGGCTCCAGCCAGTCCCAGGCCCGTTGCAGCAGGGCCAGCTGCTGATCGGCCAGGCGTGGAATGTCATCTTCCCGGCGCAGCCATTTGATATCCGGGTGGCGTCCGATCACGCCGGTGCCGGAACAGGGCACATCCAGCAGGATGCGCTGATAGCGCCCGGCCCAGGGGCCGTCCTGCGCCAGATCGCCGGCCAGCAGGCGGGCCTCGACACCCAGCCGGGCCAGGTTTTCCGCGACCCGGCGCAGGCGCTGCTCCTCCAGATCGACCGCGGTGACGGCCAGATCCGGCTGGCATTCCAGCATGTGCGCCGTCTTGCCGCCCGGCGCGGCGCAGCCATCCAGCACGCGCAGACCCGGCGCCAGGCGCAGCAGGCCGGCCGCCGCCTGGGCGGCCACGCCCTGCACCGAGACCTGCCCCTCGGCAAAGCCGGGCAGGGCTTCCAGGCTGGTGCTCTGGGCCAGGATGAGACCATCCTCGCCCGCCGGCTCGGCGGCGATACCACGCTCGGCCAGCAACTGGCGATAGGCCTCGCGATCGGCCCGCTGGCGGTTCACCCGCAGGCACAGGGCCGGCTCCTCGTTCAGGGCCTGGATCAGCGCGTCGGCCTGCCCGCCCCAGTCGGCCAGGATGGCGCGATGCAGCCAGTCCGGCAGCGAGGCCTGTTCGGCCGGGCTGAGCGTCGCGCCGGCCGGCTCGCGCAGACGTCGGCGCAGCACCGCATTGACCACCCCGCGCAGGCGCTTGGGCGCCAGGTTCACGGTGGAATTGACCGCCGCGTGATCGGCAATATCGGCCAGATCGAGCTGGGCCGCGCCCAGCCAGAGCAGGTCGCGCAGGCCCTCGTCACGGCTGGGCTTGTCCAGCAGGGCTTCGATGCCGCCCTGCAGGCGGCGCCGATGACGCACCGCGTGCTGGGCCAGGCGTCGGGAGAAGGCGCGATCGCGTTCGCTCAGCCGGCTCAGGCCGGCGGCGGCCAGGGCGTCCGGCAGGTTGCGACCGGCACGCAGGCCGGCCAGCGCGGCCAGCGCCACCGCGCGGCTGTCGGGTTCTGCAGCTGCGCCTTCGTTCGCGCCCCGACGCGGACGCCGCCCTCGCCGACGCTCAGTCATGGCCGAGGCGCCGGCCCAGCAGGGCGTGGCCGCGGGCCGCCTCCTCCGCCGTCATCCGCCGGCCACCGGCGAATTGCAGCTCGCTGACCCGCAGCGCGCCCTCGCCACAGCGCACGACCATGCCCTGGCCGTCCACCGCGGTGACCTCGCCCGGCTCGCCGCCCGGCACATCGGCCAGCGCACAAGCGCGCCAGAGCTTCAGCGGCGCGCCGTCCAGCGTGGTGCTGGCCACCGGCCAGGGATTGAAAGCGCGCACCTGACGGGCCAGTTCGGCTGCCGGGCGGCTCCAGTCGATGGCCGCCTCGGCCTTGTTCAACTTGTGCGCGTAGCTGGCCTGAGCCTCGTCCTGCGTCTGCGGCTGCAGTTCGCCGCGCGCCAGCGCCGCCAGCCAGCCGGGCAGTTCCTGCGCGCCGCGGGCGGCCAGCGCATCGTGCAGTTCGCCGGCGCTGCAGGTCTCGTCGATCGGCAGTTCGGCGCGGGCCAGCACCGGGCCGGTGTCCAGACCGGCCTCCATCTGCATCAGGCACAGGCCGGTGCGCGCATCGCCGGCCTGGATGGCGCGCTGGATCGGCGCCGCCCCACGCCAGCGCGGCAGCAGCGAGGCATGCAGGTTGACGCAGCCCAGGCGCGGGATGTCGAGCACCGCCTGGGGCAGCAGCAGGCCGTAGGCGATGACCAGCATCAGGTCCGGCTGCAACGCGGCCAGCTCCTGCTGCACGGCCGGGTCCTTCAGGCCGCTCGGCTGGAAGACCGGCAGCCCCGCCTCCAGCGCCACCTGCTTGACCGCGCTGGGACTGAGCCGCCGCCCGCGCCCGGCCGGGCGGTCCGGCTGGGTGTACACGGCGCGCAGCGGCAGGCCGGCATCGAGCAGGGCGCGCAGCGGCAAGGCGGCGAACTCGGGGGTGCCCGCAAAGACGATGTTCATGAAGGGGACCGGGTTGTCAGCGGCGCGCGCGCTGCTCTTTTTCCAGGCGCTTGCGGATGCGCTCGCGCTTCAGGCGGGACAGGTAATCGACGAACAGCTTGCCGTCCAGGTGATCGATCTCGTGCTGGATGGCCTGGGCGAACAGGCCATCGGCTTCCATCTCGATCGGTTTGCCGTCCTGGTCCAGCGCGCGAAAGCGCAGACGATCGTAGCGCTGCACCGTATCGTAGTGCCCCGGCACCGACAGGCAGCCCTCCTCCATTTCGCAGAGGTTCTCGCCGCTGATGATCTCGGGATTGACCAGGATCAGCGGTGAATCGTGGCCTTCGGACACATCCATCACGGTGAAACGCTGGTTGATGCCGACCTGGGTGGCGGCCAGACCCACGCCCGGCGCGGCATACATGGTTTCCAGCATGTCGTCGAAGACCTTGAACAGGGACTTTTCGACCCGGTCGAGCGGCCGCGCGACCTCGCGCAGGCGCGGGTCGGGGAATTTGAGGATCGGCAGCTGGCTCATGCTCGGTACTCTTTGATTTTTCGGCAATGCTGATAAAGTTAGGCGACAACACTGACGGCGTCAGCCGACGCGGCGAGGGGATTTCAGTGCAAAAGTATAGTGGGATCAGAATTTCTGGGATCAGACTGCTCGTGACGGGCCTGATCTTGACGCTGTCCGGAGGCCTCGCGAGCGCCCAGGATTCCAGCCCGGCGATCAATCCGGACGTGTCGCTGGAATACACGGTGAAGAAGGGCGACACCCTCTGGGACATCGCCGAATACTACCTGCGCGATCCCTGGCTCTGGCCCGAATTGTGGAACGCCAACCCCCAGGTTGCCAACCCTCACCTGATCTACCCGGGTGAAATCCTCTATCTGGTCTGGGTGGACGGCAAGCCGCGCCTGCAGCGCGAACCGCCGCGCCGCAACGAACTGGTGCGGCTCAGTCCGCAGGCGCGCATCACCCCGCTGGGCACACCAATCCCGACCATCCCGATCGACGCCATCCGCGCCTTCCTGGAGGGCCCGCGGGTCATCGACAAGGCCGCCTACGAACAGGCGCCCTACATCGTGGCCTTCGGCGATCAGCGCCTGCTCGGCGCCACCGATGCGGACTCCTACGTCAAGAACACCAACCCCGCCGAGGGCTATCGCTACGGCGTGATCCGCATCGGCCAGCGCTACAAGGACCCGGACAGCGGCAAGACCCTGGGCTATGAAGCCATTCCGGTCGCCCGCGCCGACATCCAGGACTTCGGCGAGGAAGTCGCCCACGCCGTGCTGCTGGAAAGCAAGCGCGAGGTGCGCATCGAAGACCGCCTGCTGCCGATCAGCGCCTACAACTTCAACTCGGATTTCTACCCGCATGCGCCGGAAGAAACGGTCGAAGGCCGCATCATCGCGGTGTTCGACGGCGTATCCCAGATCGGCCAGTACCAGATCGTCACCCTGAACCGCGGCAGCGCCCACGGCCTGGAAGACGGCCACGTGCTGCGGGTCAAGCAGGCTGGCGCCAAGGTCAAGGACCCTAAGAGCACCTTCGGCAAGATCCAGCTGCCCGATGTCGACGCCGGCTACCTGATGGTGTTCAAGACCTTCGAGGAACTGAGCTACGGCCTGATCATGAGCGCCACCCGCCCGATCCACACCCTGGACAAGGTCACCAACCCTGCCCCTGGGGCCTGAGGACGGCGCCTGGGTCCGGCTGCTGAGCGCGCCGGGCCTGGGACCGGCCCTGCAGCGCCAGCTGCTGCAGGCCTACGGCAGCGCCCAGGCGGCTGTCGATGCCGGCCGCGCCAGCCTGGAGAAGGCCGGCATTCCCGCCGCCGCCATCGAACACCTCAAGCGGACCGGCAGCCCGGACCTGGAACACGCGCTGCGCTGGCTGGAACAGCCCGGCCAGGGCCTGCTGCTGCTGCATGACCCGCGTTACCCGGCCCGCCTGCGCGAGCTGAGCGACGCCCCCATGGGTCTGTTCTGGCGCGGCGATCTGGATCTGCTCGGCACCGCCCAGCTGGCCATCGTGGGCAGCCGCAACCCCACCCCGGCCGGCGCCCGGCACGCCCGCGGCTTCGCCGCCGAGCTGAGCCGCCGTGGTCTGGTCATCACCAGCGGCATGGCGCTGGGCATCGATGCCGCGGCCCATCGCGGCGCGCTGGAGGCCGGCGGCCTGACCGTCGCGATCACCGGCACCGGCCTGGACCTCTGCTACCCGGCCAGCCATGCCGAGCTGGCCGAGCGCATCGCCGCCGAGGGCCTGCTGCTGAGCGAGTTCACCCCCGGCACGCCAGCGCGGCGCGACAACTTCCCCCGGCGCAACCGCCTGATCGCCGGCCTCAGCCTGGGCACCCTGGTGGTCGAGGCCGCCCTGCGCAGCGGCTCGCTGATCACCGCCCGGCTGGCCGCGGAACAGGGCCGCGAGGTCTTCGCCATCCCCGGTTCGGTGGACAATCCACTGGCCCGCGGCTGCCACCGTCTGATCCGCCAGGGCGCCAAGCTGGTGGAGAGCGCGAACGACATCCTGGAAGAACTGGCCCCGATGGTGGATAATGGCGCAGTTACCCCTGCTTCATCCGCAGCGGTCACACCCGCGGTTCACGACGAGGATTATCAGCTTTTGCTGACCCACCTTGATAACGCGCCCATGAGCATCGACGCGCTCGTCGAGGCGACCGGCCTGTCCGTGAGCTCCGTCTCTTCCATGTTGCTGATTCTGGAACTGCAAGGCGCCGTGGTCATGGCACCCGGCGGCGGTTACCAGAGAAGCCTGCGGCCTGATGCAAGTTAAAGAATCGATACTCGATGTTCTGCTGTACCTCTTCGAAAACTACTTTGACGACGAACTCGAACCCCTGACCGATCAGGACACGCTGGAGACCGAACTGGAAGCCGCCGGCTTCCCCCGCGAAGAAATCGAGCATGCCTTCGACTGGCTGGCGGACCTGGAAGAGCGCCGCGGCCGGCCCGAGATGCAGTCCCAGGGCGCCATCCGCGTCTTTGCCGATTCCGAATGCCTGCGCCTGAATGCCGAGGCCCGCGGCTTTCTGCTGCATGTCGAACGCCTGGGCATCCTCACCCCGGACAGCCGCGAAACCGTGATCGACCGCCTGCTGGCGCTGAACGACGACGACATCGGTTCCGAGCAGGCCAAATGGGTGATCCTGATGGTGCTGTTCACCCAGCCCGGCCAGGAAGACGCCTTCGCGCGCATGGAAGACCTGATCTACGACCCCCAGGGCGCCATGATGCATTGAGGCGCAGAGCTTGCTGCGCCCCATCATCGATCCGCAGATGACGCAGATTACGCAGATTTTTTGCTTTCCCTGCCATCTGTGTCATCTGCGTCATCTGCGGATTCAGCGCGTTCCCTGCATTTGACTTGTACCGGCCGCTTGGTACAAGTTGCGCCCCTTCCAGCCACCGCAAGGCAGTGTTTCCCGGCATGAGCCGTAATCTCGTCATCGTCGAATCGCC
>JBFJTN010000147.1:0-8986 GCA_041625325.1 Oceanococcus sp.
AGCACCCGACCATCCGCCGTGGTGCCGGAAAACGGCGTGCCGGCGAAATCACTGGAGGCCTCCGGATACTCCGCGCAGGAATCCAGCGGCTCGAAACTGAAGCTTTCGAGGTCGGCGTCGGTGCCGGGCGCCACGGTGAGCAGAGCCCCTTCGGCATCGATGCTCAGATTGGCATCATCCACGGCCGAATACAGGGTGAACTCGGTGAACAGGCGCATCGGATCGACGAAGCCATGCCAGAGAGCCACCTCTTCCGGGCTGGGCTCCACATGATAGGCAGGGGTCGGCGGATACTCGGTGGCATCGCCGCGCCCCCGCACCATCCATTCCGCGGAATCGTCCGCCCCCGCGCTGGTGCTGGTGGCGGTGCTGCCGCCGCTGGCGGTGATCAGATCGCGCTCGCTGCTGTACAGCAGATAGTGGCCCAAGGATGAGGGCTTGAAAAAGAAGGGCTCGGCGTCGGCAATCGCGGTGGCGGTGGCCGCATAGGCGCCGTCCGCCAGCTGCACATAGCTGTCATTGCCGTTGGCCTTGATCGCCCAGCAGCGATTGGCCATGGCGTAGCGGGTCTTGGGGCCGCCGGCGCTGAGATCTTCCTCATCGGAATCCAGCTCCGAGAGACAGCCCGGGTCGGCCGGAAAATCGATCAGACCGTCGTTGTCGTTGTCCTGGCCGTCATTGCAGGCGAAGGTCTGACCGCCGCCATTGTCGTCTGAGGAATCACAGGCACTGAGCATCACGCCGCTCAGCACCAGTACCAGTACCCATTGCAGTTGTCGCATCTGTCCCGCTCCGTGGATCGATCTGCCCCGCCCCGCGCCGGGCACCCCGATCACTGTATTACACTGATCTGATCCAGACACGAACGACGACCCGGATATGGTTCCTTCGCGGCGCGCCCGCCTGTGGGCCGGCGTGGCCTGCGGCCTGAGCGCCGGCGGCGCCGGGGCGCATTCCTTCGGCGCGGTCTACACCCCGCCCATGCCCTTCTGGATGTACGCCTGGGGCGCCAGCGGCGCCCTGCTGCTGTCCTTCCTGCTGTTCGGCCTGTTCCTGGCGCCGGCCCCATCCACCGACCGGCCATCGCCGCGCGAGGTCTGCCTGCCCCCGGCCGCCGGCGCCCTCTGGCTGCTCGGCCGCGTGCTGGCGGTGGCCCTGCTGATCCTGTGCATCGCCACCGGGCTGCTGGGCAATCCCAGCCCCTATGGCAATTTCAACATGAGCTTCTTCTGGATCCTGTTCGCCCTGGGCGGGATCTACCTCAGCGCCCTGCTGGGCGACCTGTATGCCGGGCTCAATCCTTTCAAGACCCTGGTCGACACCCTGGGCCGGCTCTGGCCGAGCTATCCGCGCGGCCTGCTGCGCTACCCGGCAGGTCTCGACGCATGGCCTGCCCTGGCCCTGTACATGGGCTTCATCTGGGTCGAGCTGTTCGCCCGCAACACGCCCGCCTCGCTGGCCTGGCTGCTGCTGGGCTACAGCCTGCTCAATCTGCTGGGGGTGGGGCTGATCGGCCGCCGTGACTGGTTCCGCCACTGCGAGTTCTTCAGCCTGATTTTCCGCCTGGTCGGCCAGCTGGCGCCACTGCACTGGCTGCAGCGCGACGGTCGCATCCGGCTGCAGCTGCGCCGACCGCTGTCCGGTGCCGCGCAGCCGGCGCCCAGCCTCGCCCTGCTGCTGTTCATCCTGTTCATGCTGTCTTCCACCGCCTTTGACGGGCTGAAGGACAGCCTGCTGTGGCACCGGCTGTTCTGGGTGGATCTGTACCACGCCGGGCTCAAATCGCATGTGGGCAGCAATCCGCTGGCCGCGCTGCCGCGCCTGCGCGAGCTGGCCGAGCTGTGGAACAGCGCCTGGCTGCTGCTGTCACCCCTGCTCTATTTCACCGCCTATGCCCTGTGCATGGCACTGGGGCGCTGGCTGGCCGGCAGCGAGCGGCCGTTGTCCCAGCTGCTGCGCGATTTCGCCGGCAGCCTGCTGCCCATCGCACTGGTCTATCACCTGGCCCACTACTACACCCTGATCCAGTCCCAGGGGGTCAAGATCATCCGTCTGGTCTCCGACCCCTTCGGCTGGGGCTGGGATCTGTTCGGCACCGCCGGCTGGCTGCGCTATCGCATCGTGCCCGAGGCGAACACCGTCTGGCACGCCCAGGTCCTGCTGATCGTGGCCGGCCATGTCGCCAGCGTCTATCTGGCTCATCGGGTGGCATTGCGGGTCTTTGCCAGCCCCCGTCAGGCCCTGCTCAGCCAGATACCCATGCTGCTGCTGATGCTGCTGTTCACCACGGCCGGCCTGTGGCTGCTGTCGCTACCGCCGGTGAGCAATCACTGAGCCCATCCCCAAATCTTGGGATGTGGCGGAATTCGGACGTCCCTAAGCTGGCGGAAACCTCTGCGGAGACGCCTGATGCGACCGATCACCACCCTGTTGCTGGTCTTCGCCAGCCTGTGCAGCGGCAACAGCCTGGCCAGCACCACCAGCGCGGCCGGCGGCAGCAATCCCGGCGATACCCCGTTCAGCGCCAACTGCTCCACCCCCGAGCTGATGACCGGCCTGCGGGTCTATCACAACAGCCACGGGGTCACCGGCCTGAAGATCCTGTGCCGCCAGATCACCGGCGAAGGCCAGTGGGCAGGGTCACAAAGCGCATCGGCCATCATTCCGCCCGCGGTGAAGGGCAAGGAGGTCAAGAATCTGGTCTGCCCGCAGAACTTCGCCGTGAGCGGCTTTCGTGCGCTGGTCGATCAGACCGGCGACGGCGAGCGCATCCGCCAGCTGCAGTTGCAATGCCGTCCGCTCGCCAGCGGCGCGGTCAAGGGCTTCGTGGATGGCTATCCGCAGACCACCGGCTGGGCCGGCGGCAGCAATGCCGGGGTCAATTCCGGCACCATCGAATGCGCCGAGCATCTGCCGGCCCGTTCGATCAAGCTGCGCTTCGGCAGCCACTACCTGAACCGCTTCGCGCTGGACTGCGAGCGCCTGACCACCTTCCAGAACACCACCGTGGGCAGCAGCAGCGTGCCCACTACGATCAGCAACTACTGCAAGCAGCATTGCGGCAGCGCCAATGCCTTCTGCATCGCCAACTGCGAGGGTGACTACGACCTGTATCAGGCCTATCTGGGGCAGATGTCCACGGGCGTCACCATGCACGCCCTGCCCGCCCAGTACGTGGAAGCCCTGAATCCTTTCTTCCCCGCGGTCAATCTGGCCAACTGGCGCTTCGGCTTCGCCAGCAGCCAGCCCGCGAACAATGCGACCACCGACTGCGACAAGACCTACTTCAACAACGCTTCCTACGTGCAGGACCTGCGCGCCGGCAACCTCAATGGCAACAGTTCGGCCAAGCCCGTTTCCTGGCTCACCCATGAGCTGTGGCACTACCAGCAGTGCATCAGCTGGGGCGGCCGCACCAACTACGCCATGCGCTGGTGGAACGAGCTGAACGCCACCGGGCAGAACACCCATACCCTGGACATGTGGGAATTCCACGATGCCATGCCGATGGAGGCGGAGGCCTCGGCCCAGGCCAGCAGCGTGTTTGACCAGCTGGCCCTATGCTGTCTCAGCGAGGGCCTGCGCATCAATCGGCCGCTGGTGAATCGCGGCATCTCCGGACCGAGTGCCGCCAGTCCCGACCGCAGGGGCCAGCTCAGTTTCCGCCTGGCCGGCAGCGCCCAGGGCGGCCCGGCCCCATTGCAGCATCGCTGGCGGGTCAGACGCCCCGGCGGCAGCGGCCTGGTGCCCGCGACCTCATCCTCGATCAGCTACATCAAGGGCGGCGACGGCTCCAGCATCGACGTCATCAACCCGCCGGACAACGGCAGCTACGAGTTCGAGTACTGCCTCTCCTACTACGACAGCTTCCCGCCAGCCCGCAGCCGCTGCGCCAGACATGTCGTCACGGTCAGCGGGCTGAACTGAGCGCTCAACGTCCGAGGATCGAGCGGGCGATCACCTCCAGCATGATCTCCGAGGTGCCGCCGTAGATGCGCTGGATGCGGGCATCGACGAAATCCCGCGAGATCGGGTACTCCGCCATGTAGCCGTAGCCGCCGAACAGCTGCAGGCACTGGTCGGTGACCCGGCCCTCCAGCTCGGTGGTGGTGTACTTGATCATCGCGGCGGTGGGCACGTCCATGCGGCCTTCCCGGTACTTCACCACGCAGTCGTTGATGAAGGCCTGATGGCATTCGATGTCGGCCTTGAGCCGGGCCAGGGTAAAGCGGGTGTTCTGGAAGCTGGCGATGCTCTGGCCAAAGGCCTTGCGCTCCTGCACGTAAGCGATGGTGCGCTCCAGCGCGCCACGGGCATGCGCCACGGCGGTCACGGCCAGGGCCAGGCGCTCGCGCGGCAGCTCGTCGATCAGATGACCGAAGCCGCCCCCCAGCCGGCCCAGCAGCTTGTCGGCGCCGACCTTCATGTCCTGGAAGAACAGCTCCGAGGTATCGGCCGCGTGCTGGCCGATCTTTTCCAGGTTGCGACCGCGCGAAAAGCCCGGCGCATCGGTATCCAGCAGGAACAGACTGGTGCCCTTGGCGCCCGCGGAAGGATCGGTCTTGATCGCGCCGACCACCACGCCGGCGTTCTGGCCGTTGGTGATGAAGGTCTTGGCGCCGTTGATGACGTAGCCGCCCGCGCCATCCGCATCGGCCCGTGAGCGGATGCCCTGCAGGTCCGAACCGGCGCCGGGTTCGGTCATGCCGATGGCGCCGATGCACTCACCGCTGGCCATTTTCGGCAGGTAGTGCTGCTTCTGCTCCTCGCTGCCCAGGTGCAGGATGTAGGGAGCGGCGATGTCCGAGTGCACGGTGAGGTTGCTGGCCAGGGCCATGAAGCCCATGCGGGAGACCTCCTCCAGCACCAGCATGGAGAATTCGAAGGGCGCACCGATGCCGCCGTACTCTTCCGGCTGATCCACGCAGAGCAGGCCGTTCTCGCCCATCTTGCGATAGAACTCCTGCGGGATGCGGCCCTGCTTTTCCCACTGCTCGTAATGCGGCGCGGCCTCCTCTTCCAGGAAGCGGCGGACGTTGTCGCGAAAGAGTTCGAGTTCGGCGTGTTCCATGGCGGATCAGCTCCAGTTGATGTTCTTGCAGCGGGTTTCCTTGAGCAGCAGGCTGGCCAGCAGGCCGAGCAGCGCCAGGCCGGCGCACAGGCTCAGGCCGTTGCGGTAGTCCAGCCACTGGTACTGCCGCAAGGGGCCGGCCATTGTACCGTCCCAGGACAGGTCCATCGCCCAGCCGAAGGCCGGCTGCGCCACCGCCGCGCCGAGGAACAGGCCGGTATTCACCACCGCGATGGCCATGCCGGCGAACAGCGGCGGGGCGACCTCCTTGGCCACCGCATAGGCGATGGTGCCGCCACCGGCGCACAGGCCCAGCAGGCCGAACAGCAGATAGGCGGACGGACCCGGCTGCCAGGGCAGATTGATCAGGGCCAGCCAGCAGGCCAGGGCCAGGGCGGCGCTGGCCACCGCCAGCGGCTTGCGCCGGCCGAGCTGGTCGGACAGGCCGCCGACGAAGAAGGACCCGGCGGCCGAACCGAGCAGGATCACGGTGGCGTAGCCGGAGGCCTCGGCCCGGCCCAGGCCGTGCACGTCGACCAGCAGCGGCACGCACCACAGGCCGACGAAGGCCAGAATCGCGCCGATGACACCGAAGCTGAGCAGGAAACCGGGCCAGACATGCGGATTGGTCAACGCACCGTACAGTTCCCGGCTCCAGTGGCGCTCGGAGGGCCGATGCGCCGGCTGGCCACCGAGCGACTCCACCGGCGGCAGCCCGACATCGGTCGGCCGGTTGCGCAGCAACAGGGCGATGGCCAGGCCCAGCGCAATGCCGAAAATGCCGGCGCCGACGAAGACCTCCCGCCAGCCCGTCACCTCCAGCAGCAGGGCCAGCGGCGTGGCGGCCAGCACCGCGCCGGCATTGCCGATCAGCAGGGTCAGGCCGGAAATGAAGCCGAAGCGTCGCTCCTCGAACCACAGGGTGTTGAACTTCATCAGTCCGACGAAACTGAAGGACACGCCCAGGCCGACCAGCAGGCGCCCGACCGTGGCCACCCCGAAACTGTCGGCCAGGCCGAACAGGATCGATCCGGCCGCCGCGACCAGCATGGCCACGCTGACCACATGGCGGGGTCCCAGGGTATCGGCCACGATGCCGGCCGGAATCTGCAGCGCGGTGTAGACGTAGTAATAGACCCCGGCCAGGCTGCCCAGCGCGGCGGCCGAGATGCCGAAGCTTTTGATCAGGTCCGGCGCCACCACCCCGGGGGCGATGCGGTGGAAGAAGCCGAGCACGAAAGCGCCGGCCAGCAGGGAAAAGCCGGTCCAGCGCAGGCGGATGTAGCGGTTCGACATGGCAGGCGGGAAAGGACGGTGTGCGGGCCGCAAAAAAAGGCCCGGGCGGCCATTCTAGCCGCCCGGGCCCGCAAGCGCTGCGCGCCCGGCCATCCGCACCGCTGCAGTCGCGGCCCGGCGTCGACGCCAGGCTCAGTCGTTCAGCAAGGCGGCCGCCGGCGCGTCGCGACGCGCCGGCCCAGCAGCGACAGGACCAGGATCAGCAGCCAGCTGGCCGCACCACCGGCCGAGACGGCCGCGCCGCGCGGGGCACCGCCATCCGCCGGCTCCAGCAGCTCGGGTGCGGCGGCAGTCACCGCGGCGAAGGCATCGATGCGCCCATGGCCGAAGATGTTGTTCGGGATGTCGGCCGCGCCGGTGCCTCCGCAATTTTCGCTCGACTCGATGGGCACCGCGGTCTGCTCGATCAGGCTGCGGATCTCGTCCACCTGCCCGCGCAGGGCCGGATTGGCCGAGATCATCAGCGCGACCAGCCCCGAAACATGCGGCGAGGCCATGCTGGTGCCGGATTTCGAGCTGTAGCTGCCGCCCAGATCGGCCGAGACCACGCCGGAACCCGGAGCCACCACATTGGGCTTCAGCCGCATCGACAGATCGGACAGCACCGGTCCCATGCTGGAGAAGCTGGACATGCTGTCATCCATGGTGCTGGAGCCCACCGTGAAGGTGGATTCGTAGATGGCCAGCGGAAAGGCGATGGTGGAACAGCCGGCACGACCATCGTTGCCGGCCGAGCCCACCTGCACGATGCCGGCGGCCTTGGTCGCTTCGTCCACGTCCTGCAGGATGCTCGGCGGGCAGGCTTCGACGCAGCCCCAGGAATTGTTGATCACATCCGGCGCCCTGGCCGGGTCGGCGAGATCGGGCTGGCCTTCCGGATAGGGCGCGATGAACCACTCCATGCAGTCCAGATAGGTCGGCAGGGTGCCCAGCCCGGCAATCGGGTCGTACAGGGAGCGGCAGGCGATCCATTGCGCCTTCGGTGCCATGCCAATCCGGTGGCCGGCGCCATCGTCGCCGACCATGGTGCCGGTGGTGTGGGTGCCGTGACCATGCGAATCGCAGGGCACTTCCGGGTCCGGGCAGAAGGGGTCCAGGCTGCCGAAAGCATTGCGCCAGTTGTAGGCATGATCGACGGTGTCGCCGGCATAGCCGCGGTACTGCCGCTTCAGCGCCGGGTGGTCCCATTCCACGCCGATGTCGTGATCGCCCACGACCACGCCTTCGCCCAGCACGCCCAGATCCCACACCCTGGTCGCGCCGACCAGCTCCAGGCCCGGCTCGATCATGCGCAGCGGCACGTCCGCCTTGGCCGCCGGCAGCACCGGGGCGAACTGCGCCTCCAGCACCGGGTGCACGGCGGCGACCCGGGGCAGCGCCGCGATGGCCAGCAGATCCGCGGCGTCGGCCCGCAGCTCCACCGCATTGGCCACCCAGAAGCTGCGATAGGACAGGCCGCGGGCGTCCAGCAGCGTCCTTAGCGGCGCCTGGCTGGCGGCGGCCGTGGCCTGCAGCTGCTGCATCACCCATTGCCCGCGGGCGATCTTGTCGGTCAGCTGGCTGGCGCCGCTCAGATCGGCCCGTTCCTGCAGCTCGATCAGCACCGGCACCGGACCCAGCTGCGCCCTCTCCAGCAGGGCGGGATCCAGGCTGGCGGCCGCGACCGGCAGGCTCAGCAGGGCCAGGCCCAGCATGGTGAACATCCTATTCACGAATATTGACTCCCCAGTGGTGGCCCGCCGCTGGCGGGCGCGGAATATGCGATCACTCGGGCTTACACGCGCCGGCGGCGCGGATCGTTCCGTGATCTCGCTAGGCGGCGCGGCGGATCAACCAGCACTGATGGATGCGCGGATTGCGGCGGAAATCCTCCGGGATGCTGCGCCCGCTGATGTCCTCGATGTCCAGATCCGCCAGGGCCTCGGTGTCCAGGGCGAAGCGACGGAAGTTGTTGGAGAAATACAGCTCGCCGCCGGGGCGCAGCAGGCGGGTCGCGGCGCGGATCAGGCGGACATGGTCACGCTGCACGTCGAGCACGCCCTCCATGCGCTTGGAACTGGAAAAGGTCGGCGGATCCATGAAGATCAGCCCGTATCGCTTGCTCGCCGCCTCGCCGGCCTGGGCGTCCAGCCAGGCCAGGCAGTCGGCCTGGATGAAGCGGTGGGCGGCGCCGGCCAGCTGGTTCAGCATCAGGTTGCGCCGGGCCCAGTCCAGATAGGTCTTCGACAGATCCACCGTGGTGCTGCTGCGGGCGCCGCCCGCGACCATGTGCACGGTGGCCGCGCCGGTGTAGGCAAACAGGTTGAGCACATGGCGGCCGGCCGCCTTCTGGCCCAGTTCGATACGGGTGCTGCGGTGATCCAGGAACAGGCCGGTGTCCAGATAGTCGGTGAAGTTGACCAGCAGGGTGAGCCCGGCCTCCTGCACCGGATGGAACTGGGCCTGGCGATCCAGCTTTTCGTACTGGGCGCTGCCCTTCTGACGCTGACGACGCTTGAGCACGATGCGCTCGGCCGGCAGCTCCAGCACCTGGGCCACGCTGGCCAGGATGTCCTGCAGGCGCTGGGCCACCTTGTCCGGGTCCAGTTGCGCGGGTGCGGCGTACTCCTGCACCACCGC
>JBFJTN010000148.1:0-8955 GCA_041625325.1 Oceanococcus sp.
CAGCGACGTGGTGGCCTTCCAGCAGCCGGGCCTGGTGGCCATCTCGGCGGGCGAGACCAGCAACTACGACTTCGTGGCGACGCAGCCGACCCCCGCGCCGTAGAGTGGATGCGGCGGCGGCGTGTTGCTGCGCCGCCGCCGACAAGGGCGGGTCGCCGGGCTGCTCTTTTCCCGGTGCGGGCGCCGTCCCGATCCCCGCGCCGGGCCATCGGCCCGGCAAGCAGGCCCGTCCGGCTGACGACCGGCCATGCGCGGCGGCCCGCACCGCGCTGCCAGCGAGCGGCCCCCGGCCACGCGCCAGGCCCGGAACACTGCCTCAGCCTGGCCTGCGGGCAGGACCGGCGCGAAACAGGTGCCGCACGGCGTCTGGACATAGCCAGGCCCAGGCCAGCAGGGCGGCGACGGAGGGCAGCATCAGGTAGCCGAACATGTAGGCCAGCCCGCTCAGCTCGACCTGCCAGGGCGCGTAGCCAACCTGGGTGGCCACCTCGGGCCCCATTTTCAGGGCCACCGTGATGATCAGCCAGCTGCTCATGCCCCACAACCAGGCGGGAAGCAGCAGCAGGTAGGCCAGCAGGGCGCGCCAGGGCGTGACGTCGCGCGCCCGGGTGGCGAGCATCAGGGCCAGCAGCACCGGCAGGTTGTAGCTGAAGATCAGGCTGTCGATCGTGACGCTGGCAAAGCCGGACTGACCCTGGGCACCGGCCACGCTCAGCCGGGTGTCGACCAGCATGCCGGCGCCCTCGGCGCTGACCGTGCTCACCAGATCGCCGAGAAACAGACTCAGGATCAGTTCCAGCAGCGGCGCCAGGGGCGCAAACAGCCAGGCGGCGGCCAGGTACCACAGGGCGAAGCAGGCCGGCAGCGCCAGCAGCAGACGCAGCAGAAAGGGCTTCAGCTGCGGTGTGGCATCAGGCTTCACTGCGCCTCACGTAGTGGGCCCAGATGAGCCAGGCGAGCAGGGCATCGATCATGATCAGGGCCTGCCACAGGTACAGGTGCGCCCAGTTGAACGCGGTCTCGTTCCACTGGCCAAGATAGAACAGACTGATGATGCGGACCAGATTCAGCAGCATGATGGCCAGAATGCCCATGCCGATGCCGATCAGACGCTGCTTCCAGGTCGCCTTGAAGGCAATCACGGCGGCGATCAGCAGGATGCTGGGCTCCACCCCGTTGCAGCCGGCTTCGATCCGCACCGCAAAGCCGGAAACGGCATCCCGGATGATGACGCCGGAGGCGACCACGGAAGTATCGAACCAGCTGACCAGGGAGCCGCTGATCAGGGCCAGCAGGCCGGTGAAGGGCACGATCACCGCGTCGCGCACCGGCGCCAGATTGGCCAGGGTGAAGAGCAGGGCCTGCACGCCCAGGAAGATCAGCAGAAAGCCCCAGGGTTCGGCCGGACGCCAGCCGGATGTCGGCAGTTTCATGCCGGGCCCGCCCCGGGCGCGACGCCGCGTCGGGACCAGGCTTCTGAAATCTGTTGCATGGGCGTTTTCCCCTGGGCTGCGGCCACCGGATCATCCGGTCGCCGCATCGATCCGTTCCGCTCCGGCCTTCTGCCAGCGGGACGGGATCGTGTGCCTACTGTGTCGAGCGATAATAATCCATCAGGATCTGCGCCACTTCCGGGCGCGAGAATTCCGGCGGCGGCGCCTCTCCGCGGCCCAGCATCTCGCGGACCTTGGTGCCGGACAGCAGGACGAAGTCCTCCTTGGCGTGGTCCGGCGCATCGCGCATCATCACCACCCGGCCCAGCTTCTTCGACCAGGCCGTGTGATCCGCCTCGTAGATCTGGATCTCGAGCGCGCCCTCGGGCACCTGTTCCTTGAAGATGGTCTGCGCATCGAAGGCGCCATAGTAGTCACCGACACCGGCATGGTCGCGACCGACGATCAGGTAGGAGCAGCCGGCGTTCTGGCGGAACACCGCATGCAGCACGGCCTCACGTGGTCCGGCGTAGAGCATGTCGAAGCCGTAGCCGGTGATCATCACCGTATTCGGCGGGAAGTAGCACTCCACCATCTTGCGGATGCAGGCGTCGCGCACCGGGGCGGGGATGTCGCCGGGCTTGAGCTTGCCCAGCAGCATGTGGATCAGGATGCCGTCGGCGCCGAGATCGGCGTGGGCCATGCGGCACAGCTCCTCGTGGGCGCGGTGCATGGGGTTGCGGGTCTGGAAGGCCACCACCTTGTGCCAGCCACGCTCGGCGAATTCATTGCGGATTTCCACCGCGGTGCGGAAGGTGTCCGGGAAATCGCCCTGGAAGTAGCTGAAGCTCAGCACCTCGATCGGGCCGGAGATCAGCTTGCGGCCCAGGCTGCTGAAGGTGGCGACGCCGGGGTGTTGCGGGTCGTCGGTGCCGAAGACCGCCTGGATCACCTGGGCGAGTTCCGCATCGCTGACCTCTTCGATGGCCTCGATGGTCTGGATCGCGATCACCGGGTGGCCGGCCACGTTCGGGTCGCGCAGGGCGATGCGCCGGGCGTCGCCGATGCTGCTGATGTCCTCGGCCAGATGCACGATGGGTACCGGCCAGAACAGGCCGCCGGTGGTGCGCATATCCGCGGCCACGGACAGCATGTCGGCCTTGTTCATGTAGCCGTCCAGCGGGTTGAAGTAGCCCGCGCCCAGCATCACCGCATTGGCCGCTGTGGCGGAGTTGACCAGCAGCGACGGCAGGGTTTCGGCCTCGGCCTGCAGCGCGGCGTGACGCTCGGAGTCGTAGACGAAGCGGGGATTCAGTTCGGCGGAACCGTGGGGCTTGATCATGCGTCGGTACCTGGCGCAGGTGGGGCGCGCAATGTAGCGAATTCGCCGCCCGCCGTCTAACGCGGGGCTCTACAGGCCGGCGCCGGCGGTCTGGCTGACGAAATCGCCGGCCAGGACTTCATACACGCCGGCCTGCAGGGCGTCCTGCGCCTGTTCGGGCGACAATTCGCCGCTGAGCAGGGCCGCCTCCATCGAGGCGAGGCCCATGCCGCGCAACTGCTGACCGGCACGAACCAGCTCCAGCCAGTCCGGCAGCAGCTCCTCGTGGGACAGGGCCAGCTTGTTGCGATCGTGGATCGCCTTGACGCTCTGGTGCGGTGGCAGCCAGGCCTTGACGTCCAGCCGGGCCAGTTCGGCAAAGGTCTCGCGCTGGCGGCGCTCTTCCGCCAGCAGCTTGGGCAGGGTCTTGCTGAAGGCAACGAGTTCCCGATAGCGGGTCGTGTCGCGGCGCCGCATCAGACTGCCGGTGATCTCGCTGGCCGCCAGCTGTTCCAGCGCTTCGGCCAGGTTCAGGGTCGCCTCGGCCTTGCCCAGCTCGGAACTGCCGCCATTGGCTTCCAGGTCCAGGCAAAGTGCGCGAAACAGGCCGTTGTCGGCGCGGAAGCGCTGCCATTTCACATGATCTCGGTTCAGGCTGCGATGCGCATCGATGCGGGCGTGCAGCTCCGAGACCGGGATGTCTTCCCCGTTGATCAGAGAGGTCAGCAGGTCCAGGCCCTGCTTCACCGCACCGCCGAAGGCCATGATGCCATTTTCGAAATCCAGCAGGTCGCAGCGCTCCGCCTTGAGCGGGTGACTCTTGGCGACGATGGCCTGCAGGGCGTCGAGTTCGGCCTGGGTCTGGTTCAGCGGAATGCTCTGGTGACGCATCATCTGGCGCAGGGCACTGGCCAGATCGGCATCCATGCTGATCAGGGCATCGCCCAGCGCGACCCGGGGGCCGAAGCCGGCGCCGTATTCCTTGCGCACGGCCTGATACCAGGCGCGCAGGCTGCTCGCTGCATGCAGGTCGGTGTCGGCGCCCTGGAACACCGGGGCCAGGGCGGTGGCCAGATCCTTGCGCTGGTTCAGCTGGTCGCGCTGTTCCCGATAGTTTGCGGCGGTCGGCAGGTGCTTCAGCAGGGCTTCGATGTCCGCCTCGCGGTCCGCGGCGAATGCCAGGACCCCGTCCCTGGCGGCACGCCACTCCCGATCCGCCCACTTGAGTTTTCCTCCTCGCGACAGCACGCCGTGCAGGCGGCGCAGCTCGGCGGCGGTGGGCAGTTCGTCGACCAGCAGGTGGGCATCCAGCGTCTGGCGCATCCGCGCCAGCTCCTCGATGCCGCTCTTGAGCTGGGCATAGGCCTCGTCGTAGGCGTCGTCGTCGAAGGCCTTGTGGCGCAGGCGCCAGTATTTCTGCGGCAGGGCATTGACCAGTTCCAGCAGGCTGGTCAGTTCGCGAATGCCGGCGGGATTCAGCTCGAAGAAGCGGGCGGCATTCGCCCCCATGGCCTGCTTGAGGGACTCCAGCAACTCGGGCAGCTCGCGCAGGCGTGCCTCCAGCCCGGGCAGCGAATTCAGCACTTTGTGGACCTCAGACAGCTGCGCGCCCGGCGCCAGATTCTGGCTCAGCAGCATGCCGGCCTTGACGTGGCGATGGGCCGCATCCAGGTCCAGCAGTTCCCAGGGCAGCACGGTCGCGGCCAGGCGCTGTTCCAGGGCCAGCAGTTCCTTGTACTTGTCCAGGCAGCTGCGCGCCTGCTGCAGTTTCTCGCCACACAGTTCGGGGATGAAGTCCCAGATCTCGTCGCCGGTCAGCTGGGGCAGGCTGGCCAGCTCCTTGCTCAGGGCCCAGAGCTCGGCCATGGACGCGCGGGCGATGGCCGGCGCGTTGTTGTTCTTGGCAAAGCCGAACAGCGGACGGCCCAGATCGACCAGGGATTTCTGCCAGACTTCCAGCGCCGCGGGCAGGTAGCTGACATCCACGGCTTCCAGATCGATGTTGCGGATGCCGTGCCAGGGGTGTTCGTTCAGCGGGCGTTCATTGCCGTAGCGTTTGCGCACCCGGTCCATGCGGGTCCGGAAGCGCTGCAGGGCGGCGGACATGTCGACGATGCGGACGGCATCCAGCTGTTCCGCAGGCTGTCCGTCCGGGCGGAAGCGCTCGGCATTGCCCTGGAACCGGTCCCGGAGTTCACCGATACGTTGCAGGATTTGGTCGGTGGGAAGCCTGATGTCTTCCCAGCCGGCGTCAAGAAAGTCCGCGTCCATAACCCATCCTTCAATCTGCCGGACGGGTCGATTCCGGCAGTGCATGGATACATACAAAGCGCTGTCGGGCCGCACACGACCCGCTCGCCACTTCGCCCACCTTCCTGTCGGTCAAGTCTCGCGCGGCCTTCTGACGGACCGCATCAGCCGAAGTATAACGAAGTTGGCCACCGGGTATTGACGGGCCACCCGCAGTGGATCACTGCTGCAGCGCCACCTGCTGGGGGCAGTTGAGCAGGCGGGAGGCGGCCAGGTAGTCCGGATCCGGGTAGTAGGAAAAGACGTAGTGACCGTCCTGCAGGGTTTCGATCAGCGGCCGGGCAGTGTCTGTGGCGACAGCCGGGCAGCCATGGCTGCGGCCGATACGGCCGGTGCGATCGATGAATTCCGGGCTGACATAGCTGGCGCCGTGAATCACGATGGCGCGGTCATGGGCCCTGCTGTTGAAGCGCGGTTCCAGGCCTTCCATGCGCAGCGAGTAGCCGTTGCGTCCGGTGTAGGGGCGCAGGGTGCGAAACAGGCCGATGCTGGACTGATGCGAGCCCGGAACATTGGAGAATCGCGTGCTGAACTTGTCGCCGGAGGCGCGGCCGTGGGCGACCAGTTCCTCGAACAGCAGCTCCTGCCGGGCGAGGTCGAAGACCCACAGGCGGGGCTGCGTGGACGGCAGGCTGTAGTCGATGACCGCCAGGCGTGCGTCGCGCAGGCTCTGGTGGTCGGCGCAGTCCAGGGCGTTGATCGCCAGACTCAGCACCTCGTGATTCAGATTCGGCGCGGCGCGCGACAGCCTTTCGATCAGGCTCTGGGCGTCCACGCTGGCCAGCGCGGGGGAACTCAGCAGACCGAAACAGATACAGCTCAGACTGCGGGCCAGGAACTTCTTCAGCATGTCGCGGGTGTCTCCAAACTCTTGTGCCAGCCCCTCTCATGCACGTCGCTTATCTTATTGCGGGGCACAATGCACATCACGAATATATGTGCTGAATGGTTCCGTCGCAAGCCCGGTGCTCATCCTGCGGCGCGGCGCAAGGCCGCAAATTCGCTACAATTCCCGGCTTTTCCCATTCCGCGCCCCCGCCCGACATGCAGCGTTTCCCCGAAATCAGACCCAAGGACTTTTCCAGCACGCAGATGGAGGAGGCCATGCTGGAATGGTGGGAAGAGCAGGGCATTTTTGCACGCTGCACCGAAATCCGGCGCGATGCGCCGCGTTTCAGCTTCTACGAAGGGCCGCCGACGGCCAACGGGCGCCCTGGCGTGCACCATGTCATGGCGCGCACGATCAAGGATACCTTCTGTCGCTACAAAGTGATGCGTGGCTACCGGGTCGACCGCAAGGCCGGCTGGGATACCCACGGTCTGCCGGTGGAAATCCAGGTGGAGAAGGAGCTGGGCCTGAACAACCGGGCCGAGATCGAGGCCTACGGGATCGAGAAGTACAACGCCGCCTGCAAGGACAGCGTCCACCGCTACACCCGGATGTGGAACGAACTGACCCGCCGCAGCGGTTACTGGGTGGATCTGGACAAGCCTTACGTCACCTACCAGAACGACTACATCGAGTCGGTCTGGTGGCTGCTGTCGCAGCTGCACGAGAAGGGCCTGCTGTACCGCGGTTACAAGATCCACTGGTACAGCCCGGGCTCGGGCACGGTGCTGTCCTCGCACGAGGTCTCGCTGGGCTACAAGGAGGTCGAGGACCCCTCGGTGACCGTGCGTTTCCCGGTGCAGGGCCAGGAGCGGACCTATTTCCTGGCCTGGACCACCACCCCCTGGACCCTGGTCTCCAACCTGCTGCTGGCGGTGGGGCCGGAGCTGGATTACGTCACCGTGCGCTGTGGCGACGAGCAGCTGATCCTGGCCGAGGCGCTGCTCTCGGTGCTCAGCGAGGACTACGAGATCGTCTCGCGCTGCAAGGGGCGTGATCTGGTCGGCATGCGCTACCTGCCGGTCTTCGATCATTTTCGCGATCACCCCGACGCCTTCCGGGTGGCGGCGGCCGACTACGTCACCACCGAGGACGGCACCGGCATCGTGCATACGGCGCCCGCCTTCGGCGCCGATGACTACGCCACCGCCCAGCGCGAAGGCGTGGACATGGTCAACCCGATCCGCCGCGATGGCTGCTTCGAGGACGATGTGCCGCTGGTCGGCGGCCTCTGGTTCAAGGACGCGGACAAGCTGATCATCCGCGACCTGAAGGAGCGCGGCCTGCTTTACAAGCGCGAGCAGTACCTGCACAACTACCCGCACGACTGGCGCAAGGGCACGCCGCTGATGTCCTACCCGGTGGATTCCTGGTTCGTGCGCACCACCCAGCACAAGGACGAGCTGGTGGCCCTGAACAAGACGATCAACTGGCAGCCGAAGCACGTGGGCGAGGGCCGTTTCGGCGAGTGGCTGGAGAACAACGTGGACTGGGCGCTGTCCCGGCACCGCTTCTGGGGTACGCCGCTGCCGATCTGGGTCAATGACACGGACCCGGATGACATCGAGGTGATCGGCTCGGTGGAACAGCTCAAGGCGCGCTGCGGCGCGGCCTGGCCCGGTGACGCGGCGCTGGACCTGCACCGGCCCTTCGTGGATGAACTGACCTGGCCGGCGGCCAATGGCGGCACCATGCGCCGGGTGCCGGAGATCATCGATGTCTGGTTCGATTCCGGCGCCATGCCCTTCGCCCAGTGGCATTACCCCTTCGAGAACAAGGAGCTGTTCGAGCAGAATTTCCCGGCCGACTTCATCGCCGAAGGTCTGGACCAGACCCGCGGCTGGTTCTACACCCTGCACGCCATCGCCACCCTGGTGAAGGGCTCGGTGGCCTACAGGAACGTGGTGGTCAACGGCCTGTTGCTGGACGAGAAGGGCGAGAAGATGTCCAAGTCCAAGGGCAACACGGTGGACCCCTTCGAAGCCCTGGACACCCACGGCGCCGACGCCCTGCGCTGGTACATGATGGCCTCCTCGCCGCCCTGGGAGTCGCTCAAGTACGCCGACCGCGGCGTCATCGAGCACAAGAACCGGCTGTTCGGCACCCTGACCAACGTCTACAGCTTCTTCGCCACCTACGCCAACATCGATTCGATCGACCCGACCGCCGGCATCATCGCGCCGGCCGAGCGCCCGGAACTGGACCGCTGGATGCTGTCGCGTCTGAACAGCACGATTGCAGTGGCGATCGAGGCCTACGATGCCTACAACCCGACCCGGGCGGCGCGCGCCGTGGAAAAACTGGTGGACGAGCTGTCCAACTGGTACGTGCGGCGGCAGCGGCCGGTGTTCTGGGCCGGCAAGAAGGACACCGGGGTGTCCGATGCGGACAAGCTGGCGGCCTACCAGACCACCTTCGAGCTGCTCGACGGCATCGCCCGCCTGATGGCGCCGATCGCGCCCTTCTATGCCGACTGGCTGTACCAGCAGATCGGGCGCAGTGCGGCGCCGGAGGCCTCCGTGCATCTGGCCGACTTCCCGGTCGTGGATGAATCGCTGATCGATCCCGAACTGGAGCGGCGCATGGCGCTGGCCCGCACCGTGGTCGGCACCGCCCTGCAGCTGCGCAACACGCATCGCATCAACGTGCGCCAGCCGCTGGCCCGGGTGCTGGTGGTGCTGGAGCCGGGAGTGGAGCGCAGCGCGGTCGAAGCGGTGGGGCCGCTGATCCTGGACGAGCTCAATGTCGAGGCGCTGGAACTGGTCGATGGCGATGCCGGCCTGGTCAAGCGCCGGGCCAAGCCCAACTTCCGCAGCCTGGGCAAGAAGGCCGGGCCGAAGATGAAGGCGCTGGCGGCGCAGATCACGGCCATGGACAACGGCGCCATCGGCGCCTTCCTGGCTGCCGGGCAGCAGAGCTTCGCGGTCGATGGTCAGGACATCCTGGTCGAGGCCGAGGACCTGCTGGTCGAGACCGAGGAACTGGAAGGCTGGGCGGTGGCG
>JBFJTN010000149.1:0-8952 GCA_041625325.1 Oceanococcus sp.
TCACCTGCCGCCGGAGCACCCGCTGATCGGCCTGCTCGAGGCCCACCGACCGGCCCTGATCGCCGGCGCCATGTATCCCGATGGCGGCTATTTCACCGGCAACGCCTTTGCCGGCGACCGCGATCTGGCCGAGACCGCACATTGGGACTCCTACATCGACGCCCTGGCCGGGGTCGCCCACGACGCCGGCTGCGGCGAACCGGGGGTGGACGCCTGGGACGCCCTGCCGGTGCTGGGCGGCACGCTGGACTGGCTGGCCGACGATCTCGGCCGCGAGGCGGTCGCCATCCCGGCCCGCATCGGTGAAAGCTGCGGCCATCTGGTGGCCTTCCTGATGGGCATCGCCGCCCATGGCATGGGCGACGAGGTCTGGGACGCGCTGTTCGAGCCCACGGTCTACCAGCGCGGCGAGATGCAGCGCTCCTCCCCCGGCTACACCCTGGATGCGGTGCCGCCCGGTGCCGATCCCAGCGTCGGCGCGCTGCTGCGCGAGGCCTTCGGCGATGCCGCCTTCGAGGCCCTGGCCGCCGGTTTCGAGGTGATCAACGGGGTGGAATACGCCATGGACGTGATCGCGATCCGCGACCAGTTCGCCTGGGAGGAGGTGCCCGCCCTGGTGTTCCCGCCACCGGCCTATCTGGTCGAGGCCTATCAGCGCCTGGGCAAGGATTACGACGAATTCGCCGTGCAACGGGCCGCCGCCGGCACCCGCCTGGTGGTCAGCGCCGAGCGCCTGGGCGCCGCCCTGGACTACGTCCGGGTGCGCGAGCAGATGCCCTATGCGGTGAACAACTACCTGACCGGCTCCGGCGGCATCCAGGACGTCGCCCGCTACATTGCCGGCTATTACGAGCAGCTGTGGGACCGGGTGGTCAACGGCCCGGCCCAGGCCATGCGCCCCTTCGTGGTCGGGGTGCATCCGCGCCCCGGCGAGCGCAATCTGCCGGCCGAGGTCTGCGAGGTCAGCTCGCCTTTCGATCAATGCCAGGATGCACGCCGGCCGGTGGCCGACCGCTACATCTATGTCAGCCTGTCGGGCAGCTTCGGCAGTCATTTCGAGGAGCTCACCGACGCCTTCGCGGTGTTCGACGAGGATGGCAACAAGCTGCCGGTGAAGCTGAGCCAGCTGCCCCCCTGGGCCAGCCCCCTGGATGCGCACGGCTTTCGCATCGAGCTGATCGACAAGCGCCTGCGTCCGAACCACCGCTACACCGTGGTCCTGACCAACCAGGTCTATGACCGGCGCGGGCCGGCCGACCCCAGGGGCCGTCTGGCCGAACCCATGGTCTGGCACTTCAGCACCGGCGACTGAATGCAAAGAAAGTCGGGCGCGACCGCAACCTTGCCGGCGCGCTGCTGTCGCAGACTGCGTCATTGGCCGCTGCGCGACACCATCCCGGGTCGGCGGCGTGCAACAGGCCCCAGACGGACAGCCTGGCCTGAATCCTGCTTGATCAGGATCAGTTCCCGCACTGCGGGACGCGGGCAGACTGGGTCCTGGATGGCGTCGGGGGCAGGCTGCCCGCACCGGCAGGATGTGGGACAGGGATCAGCGCGGCCATCGCGGTGACGCGAGGGGCCGACAAGGAGCAGTCATGCCGAGACAATTGAGTCCGGTCGATACGGCCTTTCTGCTGGCGGAACGCCGGCACCAGCCCTTCCACGTGGGCGCCCTGTGCCTGTACGAACCACCGGACCGTGACGGCAATGGGGTGGCGCTGGAGATCGCCGAGCGCCTGCGCCAGTCGCAGCGGGCCACCCCGCCGTTCAACCGCCGTCTGCTGCCCCGGCGCTTCGGCCTGAACGACTGGGAGGAGGCGGAGGATTTCGACCTCGCCCAGCACTTCGTCCATCTGTCCCTGCCGCGCCCCGGCCGCATCCGCGAGCTGCTGGCCATGGTCTCGCGCATGCACAGCGCGCACCTGGACCGGGCCTATCCGCTGTGGCGGCTGTATCTGATCGAGGGCCTGGAAGATGGCCGCATCGCGACCTTCTCCAAAATTCACCACGCCCTGGTCGACGGCATCGCCGGCATTCGCCTGATGCTGCGTTCGATGAGCTCTGATCCGGCCAGCTCGCGCAGCATGCCGCCACCCTGGGAGATGTCCCCGGGCAGCGAACGCGCCCTGGGCCACCCGCCGCAGCACCCGCAGGATGTCCTGCGCCTGGCCCAGGCGGTGGCCCGGGCGACCCCGGCCTGGTGGCGGCATGTCAGCCGCACCCTGCTGGATTACCGCGCCCATCACCCCGATGCGGTGAACAGCCTGCAGGCCCCGCACTGCATGCTCAATGCGCCGGTGTCCGGGTCGCGACGCTTCTCCGCCCAGTCCTATTCCACCGCGCGGGTACGCCGGCTTGCCGCGGTTTTCGATGCCTCCTGCAATGACATCCTGCTGGCGCTGTGCGGCGCCGCCCTGCGCCGTTACCTGCTGATCCGCCGGGCCCTGCCGGAACGTCCGCTGGTGGCCGGCGTGCCGGTGTCGATCCGCCGTGACGACAGCACCTCGGGCAACGAGATCGCCTTCGCCCTGGCCAGCCTGGCCACCCATCAGGCCGACCCGGTGCGCCGGGTCGAGATCGTCAAGGGTTCGATGGATTACAACAAGCAGATGTTCCGGGACATGAGCTCGGCTCAGATCCTGGCCTACAGCCTGACCCTGCTGGCGCCCGGCGCACTCACCCTGCTGCCCGGCCTGAACCGCCACCACACGCCGCTCAACGTGATCATCTCGAATGTGCCGGGGCCCCGCGAGGACATGTACTGGCAGGGCTGCCGGCTCAGCGGCATCTACCCGGCGTCCATCGTGCTGGACGGTTTCGCCCTCAACATCACCCTGATCAGCCGCCACGACGCCATCGACTTCGGCATCACGGCCTGCCGGCGCAGCCTGCCGCAGGCCCAGTCGCTGCTTGGCTACATCGAGGACGCGCTGCTGGAACTGGAGCAGGCCTGTGATCTGCCGCCGGCCGACGAACCGTTCACGGCGGCGCGACTGGACGGCCCGGGCTAGGCTGGCGCTGCAGCCGAGCTGAGGGTGTGCCAGTACAGCAGGCCCTGCGCGCCCTGGGCCAGATCCGCCTGTACGGCGGCGAAGGCCTTCGCCGTGTAGGTCGGATCCAGTGGCAGGTTCAGCGCCGCCTGGAAGGCCCGGGAGGCGTCCTCACCGGCGGCCGTGGCATGGCCGTAGCCATCGCCGATCCAGCGATGATCGATACACGGCGCCGGCACCGCGGCCGGCCAGTCGATGCCCCGGCGGGCCAGCCAATCCAGGCTGCGCCGCATCAGCGCGGCGACCGTGCCCTCGGTGCAGGCGGGGAAGGGGCCCAGTCGGGCATCGGCCACCCGTACTCCGATCACCTGGCAGTCCAGGCCGGCCAGGGCCACGCCCAGGCTCAGGCCGGCCAGGGTCGAACCGGAGCCCAGCGGACAGACAATCCGGCGCGGCGCGGGCAGCTCGCCGGCCGCCACCTGAGCGGCCAGCTCCAGTGCGGCATTGATGAAGGCGAACACGCCCAGCTCGTTCGAGCCGCCGGCGAACAGGAACAGGCTGTCGCGACGCAGCCGGCGCGGATGCAGGCCGTAGGCCAGCAGGGTACGCGCCAGGCTGTGGCAGTGGCGCAGCTGTGCGCCTTCCGCCACCAGACGCCGCAGGTTCTCGCGCACCTGCGCCGTCTGGGGCTGATCGAACAGCAGCAGCTCGCAGTCCAGCCCCAGCTGGCGGCAGAAGATGGCGGTGGCCAGTCCATGGTGGGTGCCGGTGGCGCCGAAGCTGATCACCCGCCGGCGGCCGTCGGCCAGGGCGCGGGCGAGGATGAATTCCAGCTTGCGCACCTTGTTGCCACCGTAGATCGCATGGCTGAGGTCGTCGCGCTTGACCCAGCAGCGCTGGCCGCCGAAGTCGACCGACTGTACCGGCGTGGGCAGCGCCGCGAATCCGGCACAGGGCAGATGCGCGGCAAGGCCCGGCAGGGCCGCATGGATGGGGCGTTGGCAGTCGAGCATGGCGGCATTTTCGCCCAGTCGGGAGAGCCGTGCACGTCGGGCGGCGGGCGGCGACGCATCTCCCGAATGGCGCGCGCCGCCCGGCCTGGGCTATGGTCTTGGAATGTCCCTGAGCAAGACCCTGCGCCAGAATTCCCGCCGCTACGCCGGGCGCAGCCCGGAGGAACGCCTGCGCGAGCGGCGCGAACGCCTGATCGAGACCGCCTTCGAGCTGTTCGCCAGTCGCGGCTATCACAACACCTCGGTGGAGCGGGTCTGCAGCGAGGCGCGGGTCACCACGCGGCATTTCTATCAGCACTTCGGCAACCGCGAGGCCCTGCTCGAAGCCCTACTGCTGCAGCTGCGCGACGAGGTCACCGAGGTCGTTCTGGCGGCGATGGAGAAGCGGGCCGAGCCCCTGCAGCGGGCCCTGCTGACCCTGCAGGCCTTCGTCGACTACTACCTGGGTGATCCGCGCCGGGCCCGCCTGGGCAGCGTCGAGTCGGTGGGGGTGAGCCCGCGCCTGGAAGCCCTGCGACGGCGGATCACCCATCAGTTCGCCAAATTCATCACCATCACGGCCAATGATCTGGTCGACGCCGGTCTGCTGCCCGACCGCGACTACCATCTCCCCGCGGTGGCCATGGTCGGCGCCGCCAACGAGCTGATCGTGGAGTGGCTGACCACCGATACCGGGCTGGACGCCGAGCAGCTCAGCCGCGAGATCAAGCTGATCTTCCAGGCCCTGATCGCCGGCTCCAATCGCAGCTGGCCCAAAGCCATCGGCAAGTCCTGATGCGGGGGCCAGGCTGGCAGGCCACGAACATGGACCTGTGCGAGCGGGGGGGGTAGGCTGAGAGGATGCCCATACTCGTCAATCTGCTGGGATTCTTCTGGTGCTGGCTGGCCCTGATCCTGGGCGCCTTCCACGATCTTGTCGTGCCGGCGCTGGGCCTGCTGGGATGCTGGACCGCCCTGCACCTGTTCTACAGCCGGACGCGAATGGCGGATCTGCGCCTGATCGCCCTGGCCTGCCTGATCGGCCCGCTGGTGGACGCCGCCCTGCTGGCCGGCCACTGGATCGAATACGCGGCCCATCGGGCGGACAATCCTCTGGCGCCGCTGTGGCTGTTCGGCTGCTGGGCCAATTTTGCGCTGACCCTGAACCACAGCACGGCCTGGATGCGCGGGCGACCCTGGATGGCCGCCCTGTTCGGAGCCGTCAGCGGCCCGGTGTCCTACCTGGCCGGCGCCGCGCTGGGGGCCATCGAGCTGGCCGGCCCGGCCTGGGTTCCGCTGCTGGTCCTGGCGCTGGGCTGGGCCGTGGTGATGCCGCTGCTGGCCCGCTTCGTCGTGCCCCGCCCGATGTCCCAGCGGGTGTCCGGGCGCACTGTCAGCTGATCGGCCGATGAGGGGAGAGTCCGCGGGCCGCGTGCTGCCGCCCGCCTCACGCTGGCTGCTGTTCACCGATCTCGACGGCACCCTGCTGGATCATCACGACTACAGCCATGCCGCCGCCGATGCCAGCCTGGCCCGCCTGCAGGCCGCCGGCGTGCCCTGCATCCTCTGCTCCAGCAAGACCCGCCGGGAAATTCTCAGCCTGCGCAGCGAACTGGGCAATGATGCCCCGTTCATCGTGGAGAACGGGACGGGCATCTTCCTGCCACCCGGACCGGCATTCGACTGCCGCGGCCTGACCCAGGGAGAGGACGGCCTGTACCGGCACAGCCTGGGTCGCCGTAGGGACGAGCTGCTGGCCTGCCTGCAGGAGCCGGAACTGCGCCGCTACGCCTGGCGTGGCTTCGCCCAGATGGACGCCGCCGAAATCGCCAGCCACACCGGCCTCAGCCTGGAAGGCGCCAGGGACGCGGCATGGCGCGAATTTTGCGAGCCCCTGATCTGGCTCGACGGAGACGACAAATTGGGCGAGTTTGCCGATGCTCTGCAGGCCCGCGGCCTGCGCTGCCTGCGGGGTGGCCGCTTCCTGCACGTAATGGATAACCAGGCCGGCAAGGACCGCGCCATGGCCTGGCTGCGCGCGCGCGCCGCCGAGCGCGACATCTGCCTCGCCCTGGGCGATTCCGACAACGACCGGGAGATGCTGGACGCGGCCGACATTGCGGTGCTGGTCCGTTCGCCCGTGCGTGATTTCCCAGCCGCCCGGGGCCGCTCACTCACCTTGCGCACGCAGGGCTACGGACCGCTCGGCTGGGCCGAGGCCGTGGACCAGCTGCTCGACCAACAGCCAGGACCCTGAAGAATGGCGGATTTTTTCCAGAACGGCGTCATCACCACCCTGCACAATCTCACCCAGCGGCCGGTGGAGGAGCTGGAGGCGGAACTGATGAGCTTCCGCCACAAGCGGCCGCTCAGCCTGGTCCTGCCCTGCCTGTACTCTGAACTGGAAGGTCCGGCCATGGACCGCATCGTCGAGGAGCTGGCCCAGGTGCCTTACCTGGACCAGATCGTGATCGGCCTGGATCAGGCCGACGAGGACCAGTACCGCGCCGCCCACCGCTTTTTCGCCCGGCTGCCGCAGAAGATCCAACTGCTATGGAATGACGGCCCGCGACTGCGCAGCGTGGACGCGCGACTGCAGGAGACGGGCCTGGCGCCGGACCAGCCCGGCAAGGGCCGCAATGTCTGGTTCTGCTTCGGCAGCCTGCTGGCGCAGAACCAGACCGGCGCCACCGCCTTGCACGACTGCGACATCGTGACCTATGAGCGCGGCATGCTGGCCCGCCTGCTCTATCCGGTGGCGCATCCCGGTTTCAACTACCAGTTCTGCAAGGGCTATTACGCCCGGGTCAATGAAGATGGCCTGCGCGGGCGCGCCTGTCGCCTGCTGCTCACCCCGCTGCTGCGCACTCTGAAGAAGATTTTCGGCAACCTGGACTACCTGGAGTTCATGGACAGCTTCCGCTACGCGCTGGCGGGTGAGTTTTCCATGCGCAACGACGTGCTCAACGATCTGCGCATCCCCAGCGACTGGGGCCTGGAGATCGGCGTGCTGTCGGAAATGAACCGCAACTATTCGACCAACCGCATCTGCCAGGTCGATATCGCCGATGTCTACGATCACAAGCACCAGCAGCTGTCGGCCGACGATCCCAGCACCGGCCTGTCGCGCATGTCCATCGACATCACCAAGGCGATCTACCGCAAGCTGGCCACCCACGGGGTGGTGTTCACCTCCGAGAGCTTCCGCTCGATCAAGGCCACCTATTACCGGGTGGCGCTGGACTTCATCGACACCTACGCCAGCGACGCGGCGATCAACGGCCTGCCGCTGGACGTGCACAAGGAAGAACAGGCGGTGGAGCTGTTCGCCCAGAACATCGTGGAAGCCGGCCAGACCTTCCTGGACAACCCGATGGAAACGCCCTTCATTCCCAGCTGGAGCCGGGTCAACTCGGCCCTGCCCGGACTCATGGAAGAACTGCGCGGGGCGATCGCCGCCGACCATGCCCAGTTCGCGGAGCGGACCGGCTGATGGACGCCCTGGCCCTGCGTGCCCGCCTGCAGCAGCATCTGGACCTGCTGTATCCGGCGCATGATCGCGGCGCCCTGTGCGACGAGCTGCTGGACATCATGGGCCTGCCGGGCCCGCAGGCGCCGCAACCCTATCGCAATCTGTGGAGCGAGCGCGATGTGCTGGCGATCAGCTACGGTCACAGCATCGTGGCGCCGGAGCAGGCGCCGCTGAAAACCCTGGACCACTTCTGCCGCAAGCATCTGGGCGAGCTGATATCGGGCGTCCACGTGCTGCCCTTCTTTCCCTGGAGCTCCGACGACGGCTTCGCCGTGGCCGACTACGACCGGGTCGACCCGGCGCTGGGCGACTGGTCCGACATCACCGCCCTGTCGCGGGATTTCCGGGTGATGAGCGATCTGGTGATCAACCACTGCTCCAGCGAGCATCCCTGGTTCCAGGGCTATCTGCGCGGCGAGGCCGCCTACCGCGACTATTTCATCGAGGCCGACCCGGCGCAGGACCACAGCCAGGTGGTCCGCCCGCGCACCAGCCCGCTGCTCCGGCCCACCGAGACCAGTCACGGTCACAAGCATGTCTGGTGCACCTTCAGCCACGATCAGGTCGACCTGAATTTCGCCAATCCGGCGGTGCTGCTGGAGTTCGCCCGCATCGTGCGCCGCCAGCTGGATGCCGGGGTCAGCATCTTCCGCCTGGATGCGGTGGCCTTCCTGTGGAAGGAAGCGGGCAGCGACTGCCTGAACCGGCCCCAGACCCACGAACTGGTGCGCCTGCTGCGCTGCCT
The DNA here is from genome assembly GCA_041625325.1 of Oceanococcus sp. Taxonomy (GTDB): domain Bacteria; phylum Pseudomonadota; class Gammaproteobacteria; order Nevskiales; family Oceanococcaceae; genus Oceanococcus. Next base: position 8,260 of record JBFJTN010000149.1, read on the forward strand.
GGTCGAGCACCGCAACCCGGACGCCTGGATCATCACCGAGACCAACATCCCGAACCAGGAGAACCTGTCCTACTTCGGCAACGCCAACGAGGCGCATATCGTCTACAACTTCTCGCTGCCGCCGCTGCTGGTCCATGCGCTGGTCAGCGGCAGCTGCCGCCACCTGAAGACCTGGATGATGAGCATGCCGCCGGCCCAGCACGGCACCACCTTTCTCAATTTCATCGCCTCGCACGACGGCATCGGCCTGCGCCCCACCGAGGGTCTGCTCGACCGCGAGGAACTGGCCCGCCTGATCCGCTGCATGGAGGACTTCGGCGGTCAGGTGTCCTGGCGCGCCCTGAACTCGGTGGAGCGCCTGCCCTACGAGATCAACATCGCGCTGATCGACGCCCTCAAGGGCAGCCTGACGGGTGAGGACGAATACCAGCTGGAGCGCTTTGTCTGCGCCCACACCATCATGCTGGCCCTGGAGGGCATTCCGGCCTTCTACATTCACAGCCTGCTCGGCACGCCGAACGATCACGCAAGGGTGGCCGCCACCGGTGCCCCGCGCGCCATCAACCGCCATCAATGGGGGGAACAGGCCATCGAGAGCCTGCTGGCCGAGCCTTCCAGCCTGCCCGCCCGGGTGCTGGCGCGCCTCGGCGCCCTGATCCGCCTGCGCCGCGGACAGCCCGCCTTTCACCCCAA
>JBFJTN010000150.1:0-8895 GCA_041625325.1 Oceanococcus sp.
CGTCATCGGCCCGCTGCCGCTCGATCAGCAGGTCGGCCACCTTCTGCTCGTAACTGCCGGTGGATTCCGGGTCCGGCTTTAATTCGATATTGATCATCACGTCCGGGAAGGCATCCAGAGTCTCGGCCAGGGTCGGGATGCGGAAATCATTGGCCTCGAAGCCGGTGGGCGGCGGGCGCTGCCCGGTGGCGACACCGCGCCAGAGGTATTCGCCTTCCGCCGCATCGGCCACCGCGCCGCGACCCGGCACGAACCAGTGCGCCGCGTCCATGGCCTTGAGTTCGGCCACGGTGAAGGAGGACACGTTCCCGCTGGCTTCGGTGGTGCGATCCACGCTGGCGTCATGGATCACCACCAGCTCGCCATCGGCGGTCTCGTAGACGTCCATTTCCAGCACGTCGGCGCCGACCTCCACCGAGCGCTTGTAGGCGTACAGGGTGTTCTCCGGAAACTCCACCGCGCCACCGCGATGGGAGAAGTTCAGCGGACGCCGCTCCAGCCAGGGATTGCTGTCCGGCAGGCTGGTGCAGCCGTCCCATGCGCCGGCATCCGGTCCGCCGGCCAGCGGCTCATCGCGGCCGCCCCCCTGACAGGCGACCAGGCTGGTGGCCAGGGCAAGGAGCAGCGCGGGGAATCTGATGGTCAAGGACTTTTCCGGTGGTTCGGGTGTGCAGGCAACACGCATGAGGGGGCCTCGGCGTTCCCTGCGACAGACGCTGACGCCTGCAGGATCAAACCAGCTTCCGGCGCGCAGTGCCGGGCGCTTCGCCGGTCCAGCGGCGGTAGGCCCGGTGGAAGGCGCTCTGTTCCGAAAAGCCCAGCAGCATGGCGACATCCACCAGACTCAGGCTGTCGTCGGCCATATAGATTTCTGCCAGCGACTGCCGGCGCTCATCAATCAGGCCGCGAAAGTTCAGCCCCTGCTCGCCGAGTTTTCGGCGCAGCTGCCGCTCCGTGAAACCGATGGCGGCGGCAATGCCGGACAGCTCGGGCTGGCCGTCCTCCAGCGACGCGGTGATCGCCTGTTTGCAGGCCAGCAGCCAGGCCGGCTGCTGGCGGTCTTCCAGCAGTTTCAGTTGCTGCTCGCACAGACGATCCAGCAGGCGCAAGGTAGCGGGATCCGGCACATGCAATTCCGTGTCCAGCACCCGCACATCACAGGCCAGCAGATCCACCGGGGCATCAAATCGCACCTCGCAGCGGAAGTGGTCACTCAGCCTGCCCGGATCAGCCGGCGGCGGATGCCGGAACCAGACCCGGCTGGGATAGATCTGCTCACCGGTGAATTGCGGCACCAGGGCCTGGGTGAGCGCGAAGTTGAGCTCCGCGTGGTGTCGACTGACCCGCACTTCCGATGGGATGCGCTGACGCCAGTTGAGGACCACCTCCTCATCGGTGATCTGCAGATCATCTTCGAAGGCGTCCATGATCAGGGAGTTGTAGCGCGCCATCCGCGGCAGCAGTTCCCGTACCGTGCTGCAGGCCATCTGAGCCAGGCCGCCGGCGCCCAGGTGGGCGACCCGGATGAGCGGCCCAAGCTCTAGCCCGAGATGCGGCTGACGACTGCGCTCCGCCAGATCGTCCAGCAATCGCGCATAAGCAAGAAATGCAATGCGGCCATCGGGGTCGCCCAGCACTTGCCGGTCCAGACCGCTCGACCCCAGCCAGGCCTCGACATCAATGCTTTGCGCCGCAGCATATTCCGTGAGCAAGCGGAGGAAATGCGTCGATACGGAATAACGATTCAGCCCTTCCCGCATCCTTGGTACCCGTGCTCCCTGCCCGTCATGCGCCATGAAGGCGGCACAATCCATCTCCGCCTTCGCCAGCACTGCATGATACTGCCGCCGGGCGAGGACTTCTGACCCTGCAAGAATGACCCGATCAGGGGCGCTCAGGACAGGCCAAACACAGTGCGCAAATGGCCATTCAGCATCTTCCCATCGGGATCCAGTTCGGCGCGGATCTGCTGGAACGAGGACCAGCCCGGATACAGCGGCTCGAGCTGCCGGTGATTGAGCGTATGCAGTTTGCCCCAGTGGGGCCGGCCCTCGTATTTCCAGAAGATCGGCTCGATCGCCGCAAAGTAGTTGTGATGATCCATCGTGTAGTGCTGATGAATCGATATCGAAGCACTGTCGCGGCGATGAAACGGGCTCAGCGTGATGTCATCACCCTTGACCACGCGATATTCCAGCGGATACCAGGAGGGCAGGTTCCTGCTCCGGATCAGGCTGAGTATCTCACGCAGACAGTCGGGCCCGGCCTCGATAGGCACCTGATATTCCATTTCATTGAAGCGGATATTGCGCACATTGCTCAGCAGCTTGTAGGAATCATCCACCGAGGGCTCGAACTCGGCCTGAGCGGCCAGCAGGTTCATGAACGCCCGTCGCGCGGCCGGAAAATCCGAACCGTACTTGTCGGTCTTTTCGATCAGCTTCATGAAGAAGTTGCCTTCTGCCTCGCCACTGGCATGGCTGCGATAAACCGGCTCGTTGGTTTCGTTGATCGCGATCACGAACGAGTAGTCGGTGTGCAGCAGCGGAATGAACTCGAAGAACTGGTATTCGCGGACCAGCCGGTCGAGATCGCTGAGCAGGTCCTCCGTCCGGGCGATCCAGTTGTCCTCCCTGACCCTGAAAGCAGCACGACACTGCAGCCGGTATCGACTGACCACGCCGAGGGCTCCGAGTGACACTTGCGCGGCACGAAATACATCCGGATTTTCGTCGGCGCTGCAATCCAGCATGTCTCCTTGTGGCGTGACCAGACGCAGGCCGACGATCTGGGTCGACATGGAGCCATGCTGCAATCCCGTGCCGTGGGTGGAGGTGGCGAACATGCCGCCCAGCGTCTGGTAGTCGATATCCGGCATGTTGCGCAGACCCATGCCCAGCGCCTTGAGCGGCTTACCCACCTGGGACAGCACGGTGCCGGCGCCGAATTCCGCCTGGCGGGATTTCAGGTCATGCGAGAGCATGCCGGACAACTGGCCGATGGACAGGATGCTGCCGTGGGTCGGCACCAGCGGGCTGAAGGAATGACCGGAACCCACCGGACGGACAGGGCCCGGGCTGCCGCGCAACAGCTCGGCCAGAGCTTCCTCGCTGGCCGGTGACAGCCTGGCGGTCGGCAGACAGCTCTGCGCCCCCGACCAGTTCCGCCAGACGAAGCGCTTCTGCTTGCAGTGCGCGGATGCCCCCGCACTCCAGGCGCTCAGAGCCGAGGCTGCCCCGACCCAGCCCATGGCCTTGAGGACAGCGCGACGGGACATAGACCGAGTCATTGTTCGCATTCCAGACCGCTCATGAACTGAATGAACGCGGCAAGATCGTCCTGGCTGCAGTCCATGCACAGCCCCATGGGCGGCATGCCGCCGTAACCATTGATCGTGTGATCCAGCAGAGCGGTCATGCCCTGCGCATTGCGAGCCTGCCAGGAGCGCTGGTCTTGCGGTGCCGGCGCCCCCGTGCCATCGACGCCATGACACAGTCCACAGGTGCGCGAGTACCGGGCCCGTTGCTCCGCGGTGAGTGTCGCCTCGCTCCCACCGGTTCCGGGCACGAATTCCGCGCTTTCGCCAGCGCCGCCACAGCCGATCAGCATGGGGCCAGCGGCGAGCCACATCAGACGAAGAAGGTTCATGCGTTATCTGCTCTTTCTTTCACCAGGACCTATACGGACGGTCGGTCGCCGTGCTGCGGTGACTGATCAGGCTTCGTGCCCACCGCGGTCCATCGCGCCACCCCATCGCGGCACCGACGCCCAGTGGGCGAGGACCCGCTCCTCGCGTACTGCGACCAGGGCACCAAAGTAGTTCTGCCCCTCCATCACCTGTTGCGCGGTTTCGATCACATAATCTCCCAGCGCCAACGAGCCGGGCGGGGACAAGAGCATGCCGGAGCTGTTGGCGCCGCGACCGTAGGGAGGGGCCTCACGCAGCCCCGCGGGATACACCAGCTTGCTCAGGGTCGGGTTGTTGCCGGTCGGCCAGCCGCCAGCCTTGATGAAGGTGAGCTGCATGCCCAGGTCCGCCGGGTCCAGCGGCAGGCCAGCGAGCAGGCGCTCCGGCAACCGCAGCACCGGGGCGCACAGATACATGGCCTTGCGCAGACTGCCATCGTCGTAATTGTCCAGATAGTTGGCGAACAGGATGGCCGATCCTGCGGAGAACTCATTGGCGGCGACACTGCCGGTCCAGTTCCTGTAATTGGCCGAGCCGGGGCCATTGCTGATCAGGCCGCCTGCGGGCAGCAGATGCGCTGCCTGTTCCTGGAGCTGCCGGCGCGCGCGATCCAGCTGGCCCTGGGCCGTTTGCGCGGCGAGCAGTCGGGTCGCGGCATTGGCATCGGCGGCCGCCAGCACGTCGTAGCACAGCAGCCCGCCGATGCTGACCTGCCGACGGACGGGCAGCAGGCGTTCGATCAGGCGGGCAAGTTCGGCACCAGGCTGCAGGCCACCGCGCGGACCGCCGCTGTCCAGTTCCAGCACCAGTTCCAGCGGCCGTGGGCGCCGGGATTGATCCAGCTGGGCGAGCAAGGCTTCCAGCAAGGGCAGGGAATCGATATTGATACGCAGCCGATGTGGGGCATCCAGTGGCGCATAGGCACCCTGAAGATAGGCCGCCAGTTCACCGACGGTTGGCGGATAACCCAGCATGAAATCGGTATCAGCCGGCAGGACCTGCAGCGCATCAGGCAGATTGCGCAGATGGTGGATCATCACCCGAGGCTGATCCAGCTTGCTGACCACGTAGGCCAGCAAGCCGGCGGCCTGCAGCGTCTTGTAGGCGGGCCGCCAGGCAATCCCGGTCTGTCGACTCCAGTCCAGCAGTATTTCGCAGTTGTGATCGACTGCGGCCAGATCGATCAATGCCAAGGGCTCGCCGCCGCCGATGCGCCTGGCCAGAGCCGCGATCGCCGGCAGGCTCATTGGCTGCCCTCCTGCGCCAAGCTGGCCGCCTGCGGCTGCCGTGTAGGTGTCCTGCGCACGCAGCTTGCAGCCGCCCAGAGCGGCGCCGCCAAGCAGTCCACTGCAGGCCATGAGATCCCGACGTGTGATCGCGTTCATCGTCACTCCGGATGGAAAGGGTGATGGGAACGGCAGACCAGGGCTCCGCCTGGTGGGCCTGTCCACGGTGCTGCGCAGGGTCAGCGAATCTCGCGCCCGGCGGCCGCTTCCACCCGCTCCCAGAGCTGCAGATAGGCTTCGGCCGAGCGAAACAGATATCGCATGGCATCCTCGCCGCCGGGCTGCCGTTGCATGTCAGCCAGGTAGTCAGGCAGCAGCCCGTAATGCGCGACACCGTCGGTATTGAAATCGAACACCCGCTCGCCGGTCACCTGTCTCTGAAACACCACATCACCGGCATAGGACACAAAGGGATAGATCAGCGGCCTGCTCTCCGCGTCCTGCGGCGGCAGGCCTTGCGTATGCACCCCGTTGATATCGCTGCCCAGGCCGGCCGCCATCTGCCCGGCAGATCCGTACAGCGCTTCATGATGGCGGGCGAGCTCAAGAATTTCCGCGACCGTCTCCCCGGCCGCTCCGTCCGGGAATGGCGAAACGAAGCCGCCAGAGGCCAGCACCCTGCGCGCATTGTCGCCAAAGGCGTCGCCCGGAGCGGCGCCGATCACCGTGCCGCGCGCACCGGCATGCCCGGAAATGACCGGCACGCCGCGCGACTGCGCAATGTCCAGCATGCGCTGGAAACTGAGATCTCCCGCATGATCGGATTCGATGATGATGCCCTTGTCGATCATCCGGTTGACGAAGTACTCGCCCAGCGCGCTCATCCCGCGCGCATTGGTCTGACAGCTTCCCGGTGGCAACTGGTAGGGGCCATGGAACAGGGTCAGCGCAAGGGTTTCGAACACCCCACCCTGCCCGCCAGGCTGGCTGCTGCCGGGACTGGTGTTCACCTCGTCGCAACTGGTTGCAGCAAACGGGTGGCCGGTTTCGATCACGTTGCCCACATTGAAGGCTGCATACAGGGTCGGCTCATCGAAAAAGGTCACTCCGCCCAGGGCATTGTCCAGAATGTGGATCGGAAACATGGCGCGAACTCCGCGCTCGTACCAGTCGTCCATATCCCGATCGATGCTTTCGGGCGTGCACTCCGCAACGCCGAGGTATTCGCCGCAACCGAGCACCTTTTCGTTCTCGGTTCCCAGCACCACGGCCATCTGCCCGGCCTCTATGGCCTGGCGCGCCTGCCTTGAGTCATAGACGATGCGAAAGAAGCCCTTGCCGGGCCCGCCGGCCTGGGCATCGATGTAGTCCTGCAGCGCCAGAATCTGCTGGCGCTGGAGCTCCATGGTCTCCATCTCATTGCAATCGGAGCCCTTGATCGGCCACAGGGTGCACAACACCTCGTTGGCGACCAGGTGATTCACCACCAGCCGCAATCCACCCATCCAGGCACGCTTCAGCCACAGGTAATAGGTTTGATGGTGAATCTGCCCACTGTGGCTGGGCCAGTCCCGGTAACTCGGCCAGCCCCGGGTGTCGTGCTGGGGTGTTGATCGATTCGCGTCGAACACCACATCGGGAAGGCCCAGACTGCCATCGGGTCCATGATGCTCGGCGCAATCGCCCAGGGCGTGCTCGATGCCGAACTTGTGAAAGGGTTCGCCATACGCCAGCCGACCGCCGAACATCTCCGAACCGCCAATGTGGATGTGGGTATCGGCGAAACCGAACACGGTGCCATCCGGGTTGCGGCCCCGAAAGGGTTCGCCCTCGGCATTGAGTTCGGCTTCCGGATAGGGTCTGCATCCGGAGCTGGGCACGAAATCGAACTCTTGCGCGGCAGCGGCCTGCAGGACCTGACCATAGGCCGTGCTGACAATGGAAAACGCGGGACCGCTGGAATTCACGGTCCATTCCGAGCCGGCAACGGGGCGATCCTGGACCAGCAGCTTGCGATCGCCCGCCCTGAGCGCCCACGCCCCGGCATGACCCAGCTCGGCAACAGCCTCACCGCTGGCATCGATACCGTCCGCGACAGGATGAACGATCGGATTGATGTCGACCGCATCGCCCAATCCGGAAACCTGGTCCCCAGCTCTTCCAGTGGTCGTATCCAGCACGTCAGCCAGCGCGTCCCGGTCGGCCGACAAGCTCAGATAGCGCGCATCAGGATCGTAAAACACGTAGCGCCCCAGCGCCGTGGGCTTCATGAAGAACGGCGTCGCACTGGCCGCCTCGTGGACCAGCCCGACCACTCCGTCGGAATCCACCGCGACATAGCGGTGATCAGCAGACGATCGGATCGCCATGCATTGGTTGGCGAGCCGGTATCGTGGCGCGGCTTCATCCTGCATCGCCTGCCAATACGGATTGTCGCTCGCCACCCGCGCGTCTGGCGTCTCGCGTCCGCCACCACAGCCGATGACAATGCTGATGGCCAGCAGGCCCGAGCCTGCCTTCAGTCTCCCGATCGTTCCCAAGGTCCACTCTCTGTCCACGTTGCAGGGGCGGACCATAGAAGAGATCAGGCCGGTGATCTTGACAGCTGTGACCCGGGCTTTGACCGAAATGCCCCACCCGTCCAGCCAGACGAAGTTGCGCGCCGGGATCAGATTGCCATCTCGGCGCGTAGCGGGAGGGCCGGCCCGCCCGATCCTGACCGCCGGCTCAGGCAGCCCCCGATGGTTGGCAGTGGCCCAGCGCCCTGCCACAGGCATTCGCCGCCCTGCGCTGTGAGCGTCGAATCATCTCCACCTCTGGCCGGGGCACCGTGGCCGGACGAAGCAGATCGCAACATCCACGCTTGAGTACGGGCCTGGCAGGGGCAGCGCCTGTCCGCTTCGCAAGCCCCCATAGCTGGACCCCCGGACGCTGGGAAGGCGACCGGTCTGGGGAACGCTCGTCCCGCACCAGTGCGACTGGTTGCCACCGCGACACGCGGAATCGGCCGGGACCCGTGCGGGCTCCCCAAAAAGAAAGAGCCCCGCGATGCGGGGCTCTGTGACCTCATGACAGGCGGGCCAGAAGCGCCGCCGGTCGGCTTTACATCATGCCTTCCATGCCGCCCATGCCGCCCGGCATGGCCGGAGCCGGCTCGTCCTTCGGCAGTTCGGCGACCATGGCTTCGGTCGTGATCATCAGACCGGAGATGGAGGCGGCGTTCTGCAGCGCGGAACGGGTGACCTTGGTCGGGTCGAGAATACCCATCTCGATCATGTCGCCGTACTCACCGGTGGCGGCGTTGTAGCCGTAGTTGCCGTCCTTGCCGGAGACATGGTCAACCACCACCGAGGCTTCCGCACCGGAGTTGCTGACGATCTGACGCAGCGGTTCCTCGATGGCGCGGCGCAGGATGGCGATGCCGGCGTTCTGGTCGGCATTGCTGCCTTCCAGAGCCTTCAGCACGTTCAGGCAGCGGATCAGGGCCGTGCCACCGCCCGGCACCACGCCTTCTTCGACAGCGGCGCGGGTGGCGTGCAGCGCGTCTTCGACGCGAGCCTTCTTTTCCTTCATCTCGACTTCGGTGGCGGCGCCAACCTTGATCACGGCCACACCGCCGGCCAGCTTGGCCACGCGCTCCTGCAGCTTCTCACGGTCGTAGTCGGAGGTGGCTTCCTCGATCTGCGAGCGGATGCTGCTGATGCGGCCCTGGATGGCTTCGGAGGAACCGGCGCCGTCCACGATGGTGGTGTTTTCCTTGGTGACCTGCACCTTCTTGGCCTGACCCAGCATGTCCAGGGTGGCCTTTTCCAGCTGCATGCCCATCTCTTCGGAGATGACGGTGCCGCCGGTCAGGGTGGCGATGTCTTCCAGCATGGCCTTGCGGCGGTCACCAAAGCCCGGGGCCTTGACCGCGGCAATGTTGAGCGTACCGCGGATCTTGTTCACCACCAGGGTGGCCAGGGCCTCGCCCTCGATGTC
>JBFJTN010000151.1:0-8869 GCA_041625325.1 Oceanococcus sp.
GCCTCACCGGCATCGTCAGCCGCGGCGGCTCGATCATGGCCAAGTGGTGCCTGGCCCACCATCAGGAGTCCTTCCTCTACACCCATTTCGCCGAAATCTGCGAGATCATGAAGGCCTACGACGTGGCCTTCTCGCTGGGCGACGGCCTGCGCCCGGGCTGCCTGGCCGATGCCAACGACGCGGCCCAGTTCGCCGAGCTGGAGACCCTGGGCGAGCTGACCAAGCTGGCCTGGGAGCACGACTGCCAGGTCATGATCGAAGGCCCCGGCCACGTGCCCATGCAGCTGATCAAGGAGAACATGGACAAGGAACTGGCCGACTGCTACGAGGCGCCGTTCTACACCCTGGGCCCGCTGACCACCGACATCGCCCCCGGCTACGACCACATCACCAGCGCCATCGGCGCCGCCCAGATCGGCTGGTACGGCACCGCCATGCTCTGCTACGTCACGCCCAAGGAACACCTGGGCCTGCCGGACAAGGATGACGTGCGCGACGGTATCGTCACCTACAAGATCGCCGCCCATGCCGCCGATCTGGCCAAGGGCCACCCCGGTGCGCAGCTGCGCGACAACGCCCTGTCCAAGGCCCGCTTCGAGTTCCGCTGGGAAGACCAGTTCAACCTGGCCCTGGACCCGGAACGGGCGCGTGACTTCCACGACCAGACCCTGCCCAAGGAAGGTCACAAGGTGGCCCATTTCTGCTCCATGTGCGGGCCGCATTTCTGCTCCATGAAAATCACCCAGGATGTGCGCGACTACGCCGCCAGCCAGCAGCTGGACGAAGGCCAGGCGCTGGAGAAGGGCATGGAGGAAAAGGCGGTGGAATTCCGCCAGGTCGGGGCCGAGGTCTACAAGCCGGTCTGAGGCGATGAGCGAAGGCGTGGACTGCGTGGTCCTGCGTTGCGCGCGCCAGGACGAGATGTACATCTACCTGCGCGCGGATCTCAGCGAGGACGACATTCCCGAGGCCCTGCGCGCGCGCACCGGCGCGCTCAGCCGGGTGATGGATCTGCAGCTGCATCCCGGCCGCCGCCTGGCCCGGGTGGACGTGAACGAGGTCATCGCCCGCCTGCGCCGCGATGGCCTGTACCTGCAGATGCCACCGCAGGTCAGCGCCCAGTTGCACCGGGGCGACTGAATCCGGCGGGACAGCCGGTCGCGATTTTCTGTGGCGGGGCCTCAACTGGCCGATGGCGGCGCCGATACCCGCAGATCATCGCCATGCCCGGAGCCCCTCATGAGCCCAGAAGACATCCGCCTGGTCAGGACGTCCTATGATGAAGTCGTGCCTATCGCCACCGAGGCCGCGGCGCTGTTCTACCGCCGCCTGTTCGAAGTCGCTCCAGCGGTGCGCCGCCTGTTCCGCGGCGACATGGACATCCAGGGCCGCATGCTGATGGCGACAATTGGCCTGGTCGTGCGCAATCTGGAACAGCCCGACCGGGTGCTCGGCATGATCGACAAGCTGGGCGCCCGCCACCAGGACTACGGCGCCCGCCCCGAGCATTACCCGGTCGTGGGTGAAACCCTGCTGTGGACCTTGCAACAGGGTCTGGGCCCGCGCTTCACGCCGGCCCACCGGCAGGCCTGGCAGCAGGCCTATGCCCTGCTCTCGGACCTGATGATCGACGCGCAGGCGCGCAGCGGGCGCCACGCGGCCTGATCCGGGGCCGCGACGGGGAACGGAAATTGCAGGGTTGTCAGGACCAGCCCGCCGGAACCCTGACATGCCCCCCAATTCGAAGCTGAGCGTCGCCAGGCAGAGCGTTTCGGCCAATTGCGCCGAAGCGCTCGTCGCCATCGCGCGCATCACCGAAGCGGACAGCACGGAACTGATGCGCCAGCGCCTCACCGAGTCGCTGGCCCGCCTGTTCCCGGTCAGCGGCCTGCGCTTTCTGACCCCGGGACAGGGTGGCCGCCTGAACCAGCCGCTGGCCTGCGAGATTCGGGATGCCCGCGACCAGCCCCTGCTGATCTGGGACAACGAGCCCAAGCGCAACATCGCCGCCACCGGGGCCCTGGCCCGCTGCCTGCAGCAGGGCCGGCACGGATTTCCCGCGCACAGTCCGAATCTCGATTACTTCCCCATCATCGCCAGTCATGGCGTGATCGAGATCATGGAGGTCCGTCAGTCCCAGGGCGAGCGGGCGGAGCGCGAACTGCTCCGGCACCTGATGCAGATCTACGCCAATTTTGTCCGGGTTCTGCACGAGCGCGAGGTGGACCAGCTCACCGGCATCTACAATCGCGGCGCCTTCGACAGCCAGCTGCACGCCACGGCGCAAGCCCTGCGCAGCCGGCCGCCGCTGCGCCCGGATCAGCCCCAGTGGTGGCTGCTGATGCTGGACATCGACCACTTCAAACCGATCAACGACCGATATGGCCACCTGGCGGGTGACGAGGTCCTGCTCCAGTTCGCCCAGCTCATGAAGGACTGCTTCCGCGGGGTGGACAAGATCTACCGCTTCGGTGGCGAGGAATTCGCCGTCCTGCTCAGCCCCTGCAGCGAGCGCAATGCGATGAAATCTGCCGAACGCCTGCGCACGCGAGTGGAGCGGCATCGCTTCTCCCAGGTCGGGCATGTCACGGTGAGCGGGGGGCTGGCCCCGGTCAGCTTCGACCACATGGCCAATATCATCGGCCGTGCCGATCAGGCCCTCTATCAGGCCAAACGTGGCGGGCGCAATTGCACCCGCCTGCATGGCGATATCCGGCCCACGCCGTCACGCCAGACCCTGCGCACGCTGAACTCGCAGGCCCTGCTTTCCTGAGCCGGCGCCGGCATGCGATGATGCGCGGCCACCTGCCGGCCCGCACGCGCGCATGGCCACTCTGAAAATCCAGATTCTCCCCGTCACGCCCTTTGCCCAGAACTGCTCGCTGATCTGGGATGCCGACAGCATGCGCGGCGCCCTGGTCGATGCCGGCGGTGACAAGCAGCAGCTGCTGGATGCGGTGCAGGCGGCCGGCGTCACCCTGGAAAAGCTGCTGGTCACCCACGCCCACCTGGACCATGTCGGGGCCGTCGCCGATCTGGCGGACGCGCTGGATCTGCCCATCGAGGGGCCGCACCCGGATGACAAGTTCTGGATTGATCTGCTGCCCACCCAGGCGGCCCAGTTCGGCTTTCCGCCGGCGCGCGCCTTCACCCCGCAGCGCTGGCTGGGTGATGGCGACGAGGTCTCGGTCGGCGACATCCGCTTCCAGGTCATCCATTGCCCGGGCCACACGCCCGGCCATGTGGTGTTCTACCAGCCCGAGCAGCAGCTCGCGCTGGTCGGTGACGTCCTGTTTGCCGGCTCGATCGGGCGTACGGATTTCCCCCGCGGCAATCACCAGGATCTGATCGACTCGATCCGCGACAAGCTGTTCCCGCTGGGCGACGAGATCCGCTTCGTGCCCGGCCACGGCCCCATGTCCAGCTTCGGCACGGAGCGGCGCAGCAATCCCTTCGTCGGCGATGCCGCGGTCGGCGCCACGCGAGCCTGAACCACACTCACGCCCCGTTCAGGGCGTCATGGTCATCAGCGAAGCGTTGCCGCCGGCCGCCGTGGTATCGGTGGTGAGCAGCTTCTCCTGCACGAAGCGCATCCAGTAACTGTCGCTGACGGCTTCGCAGATCAGGCACGGCAGGGCTCCCGGTCTGGCGACCAGCGCGGGCAGCAGGCGCGGCAGCAGGGCGGAACCCGGCGCCAGCACCAGACAGCCGGGCAGCTCCTGCGGCAGCCCCGCGCTGCCGACGACCACGCTCACACGCTCCTGCGGCAGGCCCTTGGCGATCAGGTAGCGGCGCCGGTTCTGCAGCTCGGTCAGCCAGGCTTCGGGCACCTGCAGGCTCAGGCTGTTGCCGGTGGCCAGCGCGCAGTCCAGGGTGGCCCGGCAGTGTTCGATATCGTCGCCCGGGCCATACAGCGCCAGGATCTGGCCACGCGGCTCCAGCAGGTAGAGATTGCGCTCGCCGGTGGGTCCCGGCAGCAGGCGCGGCGCAAGATCCGGCAGACCCGGCTGAGACGTCGGCGTGGCCTGGCGCAGCCGGTGCAGATACACGGGACCGCCGGCCTTGGGACCGGTGCCGGACAGACCCCGCCCGCCAAAGGGCTGCACGCCGACCACCGCCCCGATCATGTCGCGATTGATGTAGATGTTGCCCACCGCCGCGCTCGCCGCAATGCGCTCGGCCGTGCGCTGCACCCGGCTGTGCACGCCCAGGGTCAGGCCGTAGCCGGCCGCGTTGATCTCGCTGAGCACCTGCGCCAGCGCCGTGGCCCGATACCGGATGACATGGACCACCGGCCCGAAGACCTCGCCCTCGAGCTGCTGCAGGCTGTCGATCTCATACAGCCGGGGGGCGAAGAAATGCCCGCCTTGCGCATCCGCGGGGGCCGTCAGGCAGTGCAGCAGACGGGCGCCATCCAGGGCGGCCATGCGCTCGGCATGCTGCTCCAGGCGCTGCAGCGCGGGGCCATCGATGACCGGCCCGATATCGCTGCGCAACAGGGCCGGATCGCCCAGGCGCAGCTCATCCATGGCCCCGCGGATCATCGCGATCATCGGCTCGGCGATGTCCTCCTGCAGGTACAGCACGCGCAGGGCGGAGCAGCGCTGGCCGGCGCTGTGGAAGCCGGAGCGGATCACATCGTCCACCACCTGCTCCGGCAGCGCGGTGGAGTCGACAATCATCGCGTTCTGGCCACCGGTCTCCGCCACCAGGGGAATGGGCGCATCGGGCCGCTCCGCCAGCCGCTCGAACAGCCAGCGGCCGGTGGCGGTGGAGCCGGTAAACAGCACCCCGCGCACGGCGGCCTCGCCGATCAGGGTCTGCCCGGCCAGCGGGCCGGGACCGCAGATCAGCTGAACCAGATCCTGCGGCAGACCCGCCTGCTGCATCAGTTCCAGCGCACGCCGGGCGATCAGGCTGGTCTGCTCGGCCGGCTTGGCCAGCACCGCATTGCCGGCGGCCAGGGCGCCACAGACCTGGCCCAGGAAGATGGCCAGCGGGAAATTCCAGGGGCTGATGCACAGCAGGACCCCCAGCGGCTCGCCGGGCGGCAGCGCGCGAGCCTGCGCAGCGTAGTAATGGCAGAAATCCACCGCCTCGCGGATTTCGGCCAGGGCATCGGCCAGGGTCTTGCCGGCCTCCTTGATGCAGAGCAGCACCAGCTCGTCCCGGGCTGCCTCCAGCGCCGCGGCCAGGCGCCCGAGAAAGTCGGCGCGTTGATCGGCGTCCCAGTTGTCGGCCTGGCGCCAGGCGCGATCGGCCGCGGCCAGCCTGGCCAGCATCTGCGCCGGGCTGTCGGCCGGCCAGGCACCGACGATCTCATCCGGCCGGGCCGGGTTGCGCACCACAGTGCCCTCGGCCGGGAGCGGCGGTGGCCAGTGGGCCAGCAGGCCCTCGCGCAGGCTGCGCAGAGCCACCACATCGCTCAGATCCAGGCCGGCGGAATTGGGCCGCCCGGATCCGTACAGGTGCCGGGGCAGCGGGATGGCCGGGTGCCGGACGCTGCCCCATTCCCGCAGTTGCAGCACCGGGTCGCGGATCAGGCTGTCGATGCTGACGTGCGGATCGACGATGTTGTTGACGAAGGAACTGTTGGCGCCATTTTCCAGCAGGCGCCGAACCAGGTAGGCGAGCAGATCCTCGTGCTCGCCGACCGGCGCATAGATGCGACAGGCGATGCCATGGCTGCGCATCACCTCGTCGTACAGCGCCTCGCCCATGCCGTGCAGGCGCTGGAACTCGAATCCGCCTTTCCGCTTCTCATCCATGGCCAGGATGGCGGCCACGGTCCAGGCATTGTGGGTGGCGAACTGCGGGTACAGATGGCGGCGCTGCGCCAGCAGCTTGCGGGCGCAGGCCTGATAACAGACGTCCGTGCCGGCCTTGCGGGTGAACACGGGATAGTCGGCCAGCCCTTCCTGCTGGGCCTGCTTGATCTCGCTGTCCCAGTAGGCGCCCTTGACCAGGCGAACCATCAGGCGCCGCCCGACCCGCTGCGCCAGCGCCGCCAGCCAGTCGATCAGCAGCGGGGCGCGCTTCTGGTAGGCCTGCACGGCCAGACCGAATCCGGACCAGCCCTTGAGCGCGGGGTCGGCAAACACGGCCTCGATCACGTCCAGCGACAGATCCAGGCGAGCCGCCTCCTCGGCATCGACGGTCAGGCCAATGTCGTGATCCCGGGCCCGCAGGGCGAGTTGCCGCAGTCGCGGCACGAGCTCGGCCAGCACCCGCTCGCGCTGGGCGTATTCGTAGCGCGGATGCAGGGCGGACAGCTTCACCGAAATGCCCGCGGCCGCTTCCGGCCCGCGCCCCGCCTGGCGTCGCCCGATTGCTTCGATCGCGTCCAGATAGGCCTGGAAGTACTCCTGCGCGGCGGCGGCCGTGCGCGCGCCTTCGCCCAGCATGTCGTAGGAGTAGCGGTAACCGCGCGCCTCCTGCCGGCTGGCTCGCTCCATCGCGGCCTGGATGTTCCGCCCCATCACGAAAACATCACCCATGATCGCCATGGCCCGGCGCACCGCCCGCCGGATCACCGGCTGACCCAGACGGCCGGCGGCCCGCTTGAGGGTGCCGTGCATGGCGCGCTGCTGGGCATCGCTGTAGTTCACCATCTTGCCGGTGAACAGCAGGGCCCAGGCGGAGGCATTGACGAAGATCGACTCGCTCTGGCCCAGATGGCTGGACCAGTTGCCACCCTGCAGCTTGTCGCGGATCAGGGCATCGGCGGTGTGCGCATCGGGCACCCGCAGCAAAGCCTCGGCCAGGCACATCAGCACGACCCCCTCCTCGGTGGAGAGGGAGAACTCGTTGAGCAGGGCGTCGACCCCGCCCTTGCCCTGCTGGGCGGCGCGCAGCCGGCCCACCAGATCGCGGGCCAGTGCCTGGGCGGTGGACCGCGCGGCCGCGCCGATGTCGGCCAGCGGCAGCAGCGGGCGCAGCACGCTTTCCTCGTCAGCCAGCCAGTCGCGGCGCATCGCTTCACGCAGCGCATCCGCCGGGGGAATGGGCCTGTCAGTCAGCATCTCGATTCTCCTGGAGAGCGCAGATTCTAGGCTTCTTCCATCAGAATAATTTGGCTCATTTCGGAGTTATGCAGAATAATATTCTGCATCAATCCACACATGCCAAACTTCATGCCGCAGCCTTCTGCCGAACGCGCCCTGGATCGCATCGACCGGGCCATCCTGCGCGAGCTGCAGGCGGATGCCCGCCTGCCCAATGTGGAACTGGCGCGCCGGGTCAATCTCAGCCCCAGTCCCTGTCTGGAGCGGGTCCGGCGCCTGGAGTCGGCGGGCTACATCCTCGGCTATCACGCCCGCCTGGACGCGGCGCGCCTGCAGTTCGGCACCACCGCCTTCGTCGAGGTGACCCTGACCCGCACCACCAGCGACGTGTTCGCGCATTTCCGCGAGGCCGTGGTGGAACTGCCGGAAGTGGCCGAATGCCAGATGCTGGCCGGCGGCTTCGATTATCTGGTCAAGCTGCGCATCGCCAGCTTCCAGGCCTATCGCGAGGTGCTGGGCAAGCTGGTGGACCTGCCCGGGGTGGCGCAGACCCACACCTACATGGTGATCGAGGAGATCAAGGCGGATTCCGGCCTGCCGCTCTGAGCGCCGCCTCAGCCCTGCAGCTGCTCGCTCAGCTCCAGCCACTCATGCTCGACCTGATCCAGGCGCTTGCGCGCCTCGCCCTGGCTGCGGGCCAGCTCGGCGGCGCGGGCGGCGTCGCGCTGGTACAGGGTCGGGTCGGCCAGCTCCTCTTCGCACTGCGCCAGACGCGCTTCAAGTTGCGCCATCTCCCGGTCCAGCCGGCGCAGCGCATCGCGTAGCGGCTTCTGCTGCTCCCGGGCCCGGGCCGCCTCGCGCCGCTGATCTTTGGCGGAGACCCGGGCCGGCGCGTTTTCAGTGGCGGCCGCCTCGGCATCCTCGCGCCGCAGGCGCTCCTTCAGATGGCGGGCGTAATCGTCCAGATCCCCGTCGAAGGCAGCGCAGGCGCCATCATCCACCAGCCACAGCTCGTCACAGCAGCTGGTCATCAGATGGCGGTCATGCGAGATCAGCAGCACCGCGCCGGCAAAGTCCTGCAGGGCCAGTTCCACCGCATGGCGCATCTCCAGGTCGAGATGGTTGGTGGGCTCGTCCAGCAGCAGCAGATTGGGCTGCTGGTAGACCAGCAGGGCCAGGGCCAGACGGGCCTTTTCACCGCCGGAGAAAGGCGCGATGGGCTCGAATACCCGGTCGCCATGGAAGTCGAAGCCACCGAGAAAGTCGCGCAGTTCCTGATCCCGGGCCTCGGGGTTCAGGCGCTGCAGATGCGCCATGCAGCTGTCCTCCAGCTTCAGGCTGTCCAGCTGGTGCTGGGCGAAGTAGCCGATGCGCAGTTGCCTATCCGCCTGGTATTTGCCGCCCAGCGAGGCCTGCAGGCCGGCCAGGCTGCGCAGCAGGGTGGATTTGCCGGCGCCGTTGCGACCCAGCAGGCCCAGCCGGTCACCCGGCTCGATGCTCAGGCTGAAGTCATCGATCAGGATCTTGTCGTCGTAGCCCACCCGCAGGTGCTCCAGCTTGAGCAGGGGACTGGGCAGGCGCTCGGGGGTGGCGAATTCGAAGCGGAAGGGGTCTTCCCAGTGCGCCGGCGCATTGATCTGCATCTTGTTCAGCTGCTTGATCCGGCTCTGCGCCTGACGGGCCTTGCTGGCCTTGGCCCGGAAGCGGTCGATGAAGGCCTGCAGCTGCTGGGCCCGGCGCAGCTCGGCCTGATACTGCGAGGCCTGCTGGGACAGGCGCTCGGCCCGCTGCTGCTCGCAGCTGCTGTAGTTGCCGGTGTAGACGGTGGCCTGGCCGCGCTCGAAGTGCAGGGTATGGCTGGTCAC
>JBFJTN010000152.1:0-8827 GCA_041625325.1 Oceanococcus sp.
CATGGGCCCGGCCGTCCCGGCATGCTCAGGTCAGGCGGCCTGCCCCGAGGCCTGCGCCGCCAGCGCGGCGTCACGCCGACGGAAGAACCAGGACCCCAGCGCGGGCAACAGGCAGATGGCACCGAACATGTTGACCAGGAACAGGAAAGCCAGCAGCAGGCCCATGTCGGCCTGATACTTCAGCGCCGACATCATCCAGGTCAGCACCCCCACCGACATGGTCGCGGCGGTGAACACGATGGCGCTGCCGCGGTCGCGCATGGAGCGGGCGAAGGCTTCCTGGAAGCTCATCTTCGGGTCATGCATGTAATGCTGGATGCGCTCGAACAGGTAGATCCCGTAGTCCACACCCACGCCGACACCCAGCGCGATCACCGGCAGGGTGGCAACCTTCAGGCCGATATCCAGCATGGCCATCAGGGCATTGCCCATCACGGTCACGGAGACCAGCGGCACCAGCACGCAGATCAGCGCGGTCCAGGAGCGGAAGGAGATCAGGCAGAACACGACCAGGGCGGCGAACAGGGACAGCAGCATCTTGACCTCCGCCCGCTTGACCTCCTCGTTGGTGGCCGCCATCACGCCCACATTGCCGCTGGCCAGGCGCATGGTCACGCCATCGACCGGGTTGGCCTCAATGAACTCTTTGATTTCATTGATGATGTGGGCGATGGTCGGCCCTTCGTGATCCTCGGTGAAGATCAGCACCTGGATCGCCCGGCAGCCGTCGCTGTTCAGACCCAGACGCGGGTCGAAGGCCTTGGAACCGGTGGACAGGCCGGCCGAGGTGCGCGGCAGGGCCTTCCAGTGCGGGTTGCCCTCGTTGAAGGCGGTGATCACCAGCTTGCCGATACCGGCCACGCTGGTCACCGACTGCACCCCGCGCACCCCGCGCATGTAGAGCTCGAAGCGGTCGATCAGATCGATCACCGGGTATTGCAGGCAGGAGTCGGTTTCGAAATCGGGCGCCTCGACCATCACCGTCAGCAGGTCCACGCCGATGTCGTAGGACTCCGCGATCGTGCGATTGTCCGTGTTGTAGCGGGAGTCCTCGTGCAGTTCCGGCACCCCCACCCCGGAGTCGCCGATCACCAGATGGCGTGACTGCCAGGTGGCGATGCCCATCCAGACCACCGCGACCGCGAAGACCCAGACCGCGACCTTTGGCTGCGCGCACTTGGCCACGGTGTCCCAGATCTTGCCGCCGAAGCCTTCCTGGCTGTGCTTGGTGTGCTCGATGCTCTCCTTCTCCAGGGTCAGGTAGCTGAGGATGATCGGCTGCACCAGCTTGTTGGTGATGATCATCAGCAGCACGCCGAGGCAGGCCGTGATGCCCAGTTCGGTGACGATGGGAATGGCGATGAACATGATCACGCCGAAACCCAGCGCCTCGGTGGCCAGGGCCACCGCACCGGGGATGAACAGCTTGGTGAAGCTGAGCTTGGCCGCCTCCACCGAATCGTGACCGGCGCCGACCTCCAGGCGCCAGGCGCTGGTCATCTGCACCGCATGCGAGACGCCGATCGAGAAGATCAGAAATGGCACCAGGATGGACATGGGATCGATGCCCAGGCCGATCAGCGGCAGGGTGCCGATCAGCCACAGCACCGGCAGCATGGCGACGACCAGTGCGGTGACGGTGATCTTGACCGAGCGGGTATACAGGTACAGCAGCACCACGGTGATCACGAACGCCAGGGCGAAGAAGGCGAAGACCCCGAGCAGGCCGTAGATCACATCACCCAGCAGCTTGGCGAAGCCGATGATGTTGATCTCGATGTTCTCGTTCTCGTAGCGCTCGCGGATCTCCTCCAGCTTCTGCTGAACCACCCAGTAATCCACCGCCTGGTCCTCGTCCGGCCCCTTGCTGCGGTCGTACTCCTGCAGATTGGCGCGGATCAGGGCGGATTTCAGGTCATTCGAGACCAGCAGCCCGATCTGGCCGCCATTTTCCACGTTGCTGCGGATCTGGCGCAGCTGCTCGGCCGTGCCACTGTATTCGGCCGGCACCACCGGCCGCCCCTGGAAGCCCTCCTCGGTCACCTCGATGTAATAGGTGTCCGGGGTGAACAGCGAGGAGACCTTGGTCCGGTCGATGCCCGGGATGAAGAAGACATCCTGAGTGACCTTCTCCAGCGCCTCGAAGAACTCGGGGTTGTAGATGTCGCCCTCGCCCTTCCAGCGCACGTTCACCAGCAGCATGTTGGCGCCGGAGAACTCATCCATGTAATCCATCATCGTGACCATGTATTCATGTTCGATGGGGATGAGTTTCAGGAAGCCGGGGTCCAGCTTGACGTTGCTCGCACTCCAGGCGAAGAACAGGGTCATCAGGCCGAACAGCAGGCCGAAAAAGCGGCGCCGGGCCAACAGCTTGTCGGCCAAGCCCATCACGATCTGGTCGGTCTTGCTCACTGGCTGCCCCCCTTCTTGCTGGCCGCCGGGGCCTTGGGCCCCTGCAGCCGGATGCCACCCTCTCCTGCGGTCAGCCACAGGCCATCGCCCAGGACCAGGATGTCGGTCAGGGCGTCACGCTGCTTGTCCACCGCCCGGCTGAATGTTCTGCCGTTGTCGCTGCTGCGGATGATGATGTTGCTGCTGCCCACCAGCAGGATGTCACCGTTGTCGGCGACCACCCCGCCGTAGAGCGATTCCTCGGTGTTGCTCTGGCTGAGCTGGAAGCTCTCGCCCAGATCCCGCGTGCTGTAGATGTTCCCGCGCATGCCGTGCGCCAGCATGCCCCCGCTGCGGGTTTCCAGCACACCGTAGAAGGAACCGTTGTAGCCGGTGTCGAACTGCACCCAGCTGTCGCCGCCATTGGCGGAGCGGGCGATCAGGCCGCGCTCGCCGGCCAGCCACAGGGCGCCATCGGATGCCCGGGTCATCGCATTCAGATGACGGGTACCGAAGTCATCCCAGCCGCCCCCGCTGCCGAAAGCCGCGAAGGGGTCGTAATCGTCACCAGCGCCGCCGCCGAAGGGGTCGGCGAAGGGATCGGCCGCGGCATCCTTGTCCGCGTCTGCGGCCACCTCTTCCTTGACCAGTTCCTGACGCCGCCAGCTCTGGCCGCTGTCATCGGAGATCAGCAACTGGCCGAATGCCCCGTAGGCGAACAGACGACCATCATAGGGTCCGGCCAGTCCCAGCAGCGGCTCGGCTTTCTCCGCATCGAAGCGCACCTCGGTCCAGCTCTGGCCACCATCGCTGCTGCGCACGATCCAGGAATCGTGGCCGACGGCGAGCACCGTCTGATCGTCCAGGAACTGCACTTCGGTGAAGGTGGCACCCCGATCGGGCTTGACCTCGGCCAGCTCCCACGGCCCCTGGGCCTGGTCGGCATACAGGATCTTGCCCTGCTCACCGACCCCGACCAGGCGCTGGCCACGCCGCGCCACGTCGACGATCAGCAGCCGGTCCGGGTAGACCGCGGTGGCGGCGAAATCCGGCAAGGGCCGGGGCGAAAAGGAATACAGCGCCGCCGCGATGATGACGACGGACAGCAGCATGGCCGGCCAGCCGTCCAGCCAGGAACCCTCGGCTTCGTGGGCCTGTATTTCGACCTCACGCGCACTCGATGCAGACATGGTTCTCCCCCTGTCTTTTGTCTTGTCCATGCCCGTTTCCGCACGCCGCACGGCGTCCGGAAACCGGTTCATTTCAAACTAATTCGGCACTTCGAACAAGGCGGCGGCACCCATGCCGCCGCCGATGCACATGGTCACCACCGCGTAGCGCTCGGACCGCCGCCGCGCTTCCAGCACCGCGTGACCAACCATCCGCGCCCCGGACATGCCGAAGGGGTGGCCGATCGCGATGGCGCCACCATTGACGTTCAGGCGATCGTTCGGGATGCCCAGCCGGTCCCGGCAGTACAGCACCTGCACCGCGAAGGCCTCGTTCAGCTCCCAGACCCCGATATCTCCCACCGCCAGGCCGTGACGCTGCAGCAGCTTCGGCACCGCGAACACCGGGCCGATGCCCATCTCGTCAGGCGCGCAGCCGGCCACGGCCGTTCCGCGGTAGATGCCCAGAATGGGCAGGCCGCGACTTTCGGCCTCGGCCCGGCTCATCAGCATCACCACCGCCGCGCCGTCCGACAGCTGGGAGGCATTGCCCGCGGTGATGTGCGCGCCCTGCTTGACCCAGCGCCCGTCCTTGAACACCGGTTTGAGAGCGGCCAGGGATTCCAGGCTGGTGTCCGGCCGGTTCCCTTCATCGGCAGCCAGGGTCACTTCGCGATGACCCGCCGGCGCCTTCGTCTCCCTGTCGTACTGCAGTTGCTGCGCGGTCAGCGGCACGATCTCCTCGTCGAAACGGCCGGCCTGCTGGGCCGCCGCCACCCGCTGCTGGCTTTGCAGCGCGTATTCGTCCTGCGCCTGACGGCTGATGCCGTAGCGTTCGGCGACGATCTCCGCGGTTTCGATCATCGGGATGTAGGCGGTCGGCTCGCTGGCGACCACCGCTTCGGACACGGCGCGATAGCTGTTCTTGTGCTGGTTCTGGGTCAGGGAGATGGACTCCAGCCCCCCGGCCACCACCACGCCCTTCTCCCCCACCATGATGTCCTTGGCGCCGATCGCGATGCTCATCAGGCCGGAGGAGCATTGCCGGTCCAGGCTCATGCCCGGCACCGCATGCGGCAGGCCGGCGGTATAGGCGCACAGCCGGCCGATGTTGTAGCCCTGGGTCCCCTGCTGGGCAGCCGCGCCCAGGATCACGTCGTCGATCTCGGCCGGCGCCACCCCGCTGCGCTCGACCGCGGCGCGGATGACGTGGCCGCCGAGCACCGGCGCTTCGGTGTCATTGAAAGCGCCGCGGTAGGCCTTGCCGATGGCGGTCCGGGCGACGGCGACGATTACTGCTTCATTCATGGAATTTGCCTTTCAAGTAAAAGCTATCCACAGATGTCGCAGATGACACAGATAATCACGAACAGCATTTCTGCCCTTTCTCTGCGTCATCTGCCTCATCTGCGGATGGGCAACCGGGTCGATTGATCCCGAAAGCATGCGCATGGCTCGCGGCCCGGGATGCTCAGAAGTAATAGCGCGCGATCGTGTCCGCGACGCAGGCGGGCTTGTCCTCGCCTTCGATTTCCACGGTCACCCGGATCACCGCCTGCACGCCGCCGGCCACTTCCTCGGCGTCGATCAGCTCGCCGTGCGCACGGATGCGCGCACCGACCTTGACCGCATTCGGGAAGCGCACCTTGTTGGTGCCGTAGTTCACGCCCATCTTCAGATTGCGCAGTTCCGCCAGCTCCGGCAGAAAGCGGCTGACCAGGGACAGGGTCAGATAACCGTGGGCGATCGGCGCGCCAAACGGGCCGGCCGCCGCCTTTTCCGGATCGACATGAATCCACTGATGATCATCGGTGGCGTCGGCAAACTGCTGGACCCGCTCCTGGCTGATCTGCAGCCAGTCGCTGTGACCCAGCACCTGCCCCTTGGTCGCGAGTACGGACTGCACCGAGTCGAATACTGCTGCCATTGTCTGTCTCCAGGTTTTCTCAAGCGCCCGAGCTTGGCAGATTCAGTCCTCCGCGGGCTCGTCCAGGCAGACGAGACCCGGCCGCGCCGGCTCGCCGCCGACGTGAATTTTCGGCATCATGCCGATCATCCCCGCACAAAGTGGCCTGCAACCGCACCATGAGCCCATCCGATTCCCAACCGCCCGACAAGGCGAACACCCCCGGCGACAATTCGTCGGTGTTCTGGGAGTCCAAGGCCTTCGTCGAGAAACTGGCGCTGGAAGTCTCCGGCAAGCGGCTTGAACTGCCCGCCTTTCCGGACGTCGTTCTCCAGTTGCGGCGCGCTCTCGAGGATGCGGAGGTCGGCCCGGACCGGCTGACCCGGATCGTCTCCGCGGACGCCGGTCTGGCCGCGCGGATCATCAACATGGCCAATTCCGTGGCTTTCAGCCGCGGCGGCAAGGCCCTGTCTGACCTTCGCAAGGCCGTGGTGCGCATCGGCTTCCAGAACGTGCGCAGCGCCGCCCTGAGTTTCGCCCTGCAGCAGATGCGCATGTCCGGCAAGGTCCGGCACATCCGCGGATTCCTGGAACAATTGTGGAAGGACAGCACCCTCACGGCCGCACTGGCCCACGAAATCGCCAGCGCCACCCGGGCGGTGAACCCGGACGAGGCCCTGCTCACCGGTCTGCTGCACAACATCGGCAAGGTCTACATCCTGTCACGCCTGGAGCCGGGATCGCCGCTGATGATCAAGGCGGATGTCCGCGAACAGGTCCTGCTCGACTGGAATGCCGATGTCGGCCGGGCGATCGCGGAGAACTGGGGCATGCCGGACAACATCTGTCAGGCCATCGCCGACCAGACCCAGCGCGACCGCCAGCACATCAGCCGGGCCGATCTCACCGATGTCCTGATTGTCGCGGTCGCGACGGCGTCCAGCTACGCGCAAGACAACGGCGCCTGCCCGGACCCCAGCCTGCTGCGGCCCTTCGACAAGCTCGGCTTCGCCGCGGAAGACTGGGCCCGGGTGATCGAGGACAGCCGCTACGACATCGACGCGCTGCGCAGCGCCCTGGGCGGCTGAGCAGGCCAGGTCTCATTCGATGATGGAACTGGAACAGATTCGCCGCGAATACCTGATGGGGGGACTGCGCCGCAACGATCTGGCGGCAGATCCCTTCAGCCAGTTCGCCCGCTGGATGGATCAGGCCATTGCCAGCGGCATCCACGACCCCACGGCAATGACCCTGGCCACGGTTGATGCCGAGGGTCAGCCCTCGCAGCGCATCGTGCTGCTCAAGCATGTCGACGAGCGGGGCCTGGTCTTCTATACCAACTACGGCAGCGCCAAGGCCGCCGACATCGCGGTGAACGACAGGGTCTGCCTGCATTTCCCCTGGCACAGCATGGAACGCCAGGTGAAGGTGCTGGGCCGGGCCCGCAAGATTTCCGCCGGCGAGTCCCTGAAGTATTTCCTGTCCCGGCCACGGGACAGCCAGATCGCGGCCTGGGCCTCGCCGCAGAGCCGGCCCATGGCCTCTCGCGCCCTGCTGTTGCAGCAATTCGCCCGGATCAAGGAGAAGTTCGCCGCGGGTGACGTGCCGCTGCCGGATTTCTGGGGCGGCTACCGGGTCACCCCGCGCGTTTTCGAGTTCTGGCAGGGCGGCGGCAGCCGCCTGCACGACCGCTTCGAGTACCGGCGCGCGGCCGACGACAGCTGGGATATCTCCCGCCTGGCACCGTAATTGCACGAATTGCAGTCCCGTGCCCTGATATGGGAACCTACAGGGCTGTTTATTCGTGTAGAGGCGGGAGTAGACCTTCCCACCTCATCCAGGGAGACCAATCCATCATGAAGCGTCTGGCAAGTGCGGCCCTGCTCGGCAGTGTCGCGGCGGGAGCCCTCGTGTTCCAGTTCACGGGCACGCCCGAACTCGATTGCAGCAACGGCGACGGCCGGCTCTGCCCCAAAGCGGCAAAGACCTCGGCCAAGTCGGCCGAGCAGAAAATGTCGGAATTCGACGCGCGCACGCGCAGTCACAATTTTCCCCCGCCCGGCGCCCTGCGCCAGGCCTACGAGCAGAAGCTCGCGCTGGAGCCGGCCAAGGCCAGCATCCGCGGCGCGATGGGCAGCTGGGAGGAATACGGCCGCGGTCCGCTGATCTCCTCCGGCCTGGCCCAGACCATCGGCATCGTCGGCCTGCCCGACACCAACCTGCACAAGTTCGCCGGCCGGGTGGACGATTTTGCCTATGACGCCACCAACAAGCGCCTGTTTGCGGCCAAGGGCACCGGCGGCATCTGGATGAGCGAAGCGGTCAATGGCGATGTCACCACCATCGGCGACCTGTGGGTGCCGGTGGGTGACCGTCTGCCCTCGCTGGCCACCGGTGGTGTCATGTACACCCCGGCCGGTGGCGGCACCCTGATCGCCGCGGGCGGCGACAGCGTGATGAGCACCGGCGCCTATCACGGCATCGGCGCCTACTGGACCACCGACCTGGGCCTGACCTGGACCCGCTCCGAGGGTTACCCGGACGACGCCCTGGTGTTCAACACCGCGCAGGACAAGGCCAACCCGGAAATCCTGTACATCGCGTCCAGCATGGGCCTGTTCCGCTCCTCCGATGCGGGCCGCACCTTCCAGAACGTGGCCCTGCCGACCACCCCCGAGTGCGCCGGCAACGAGGACCGCAGCAGCGCCTGCAACCTGGCCAACGTGGTCTCCGACGTGGTCGTGCAGGCCCCGGGCGGCGTGACCAACGTACAGTGCAGCAGCAATGGCTGCCCGGTGCTGGCCGCGGTGGGCTGGCGTGCCGGTGGCCTGACCTATCCGGGCACCGAGATCCCGCAGTCCCCGTCCAACGGCCTGTATCGCTCCACGACCGGCGTGCCGGGCAGCTTCGAGCGTCTGGACCCGCCGGAGGTGGACTCGATCACCGAGCAGGGCTTCGCCCCGCAGCACCGCATCGGCCGCATCGAGATGGGCAATGCCATCGGTCCGGACCAGGATCACGGCTATGTCTACGTGATGGTGCAGGACGCAGGCTTCCTCAACGGCACCGAGGAACTGACCCTGGACGCCCCGCTGGATGGCATTACCCTGCCGCTGGCCACCAACCTGAATGGCCTGTACGTGACCCCGGACTGGGGTGACAGCTGGATTCGCATGGCCGACTCGGCCGAGTTCGCGACCATCCCGGGCCCGTATCAGGCCCTGATCCAGCCGGGCATCCAGTCCTGGTACAACCAGTGGGTCAAGCCGGATCCGACCCGCGCCTTCCCGGTGACGGGCGTCCCGACCCGCCTGGTCATCGGCCTGGAAGAACTGTTCCAGAATCTGGAATCCCCGGC
>JBFJTN010000153.1:0-8820 GCA_041625325.1 Oceanococcus sp.
CAGCGGGTGATCGGGATCGTGCCGCCAGCTGCCACCGCCGAGGTCCAGGGGGGATCTGTGGCTGCCCAGCGGCCAGTGCCCATGAGTCTCCCACTGCCACACGCCGCTGCGGCAAATGGTGACGGGCGGCACTTGCTTTGCGGCCCGGGCAGGCCGCATCCAGCGGTCAAGAAAGGCCAGCCAGTGCGCCACCGGATCCAGGGCCACCGCCGACAGGTCGATGCCGCCCAGGACCGGACGCGGGGCCGCATTCCCGGCGTGGTCCCAGGCGCCGATCAGCAGTTGGTGATGGGCCGCCGCCGGTGACTGCGCAAGCTGTAGCCACCATGAAAACGTCTTCGGATCATCCCAGAGCCCGTTGGTGATCAGAGCCGGCGTCCTGATCCGGCGTGGGTCCACCGCCCAGGATGCCTCGCCGTAGCCGATGGCGCCGTTCAGGTAATCGGACCAGGCCTGACCCTCGACCCCGGCGGCGTCCGCCATGTCCTGCGGCGCCGCGGCCATCACCGCCTGCCAGTCGATCGCGGTGTCATCCGGTGTCAGCACGCCAAGGTACTTCAACCACCACAGCCAGTAAGGCATCACGACGCCGTTGCTGCGACCGTAGGGTGGGCTGGTCTCGTGTTGCGGCGATACCGATATCGGAATCATGCAGCGCAGGTGAGGGGGATGCTGTTCTGCCGCCCACCATTGCGTGATCGCATCGTACGATCCGCCGATCGTCGCCACATTGCCATCGCACCATGTCTGGGCCGCGACCCACTCGATGACGTCGTAGCCGTCGAAGTCATCCTTGACCCAGGGCCTCCAGACACCTTCGCTGTCGCCCCGGCCGCGCACGTCAACGGTGACAAGCCCATAGCCGGCCTCGACCAGGCGGGTCCAGGGGGCGACACCGAAGCGTCTGCGCCCGTAGGGTGTGCGCACCAGCACCGCGGGCCTTGGCAGGTCGTCGGCCTGCCATCGGCTGACGGCAAGGCGAATGCCGTCCCGGGTCTGAAGCGATGTGTGGTGCGGTTCCAAAGAAACGGTGGTTGCCTCGCTCATCGCCGCCGCCTCGCGCAGAGCATGTCGACGCGGCGGTTCACCTTGCATCGCGGCGGGTTGCAGTCAGCTTCGACATCGGCACCGTCATGCGTCGGGCAGCTGGCCAGCGGGTCGCGCGGAATCGGCGGGCTGCTGGCGGAGGGCAGTTGATCGTGCAGGGGCATGAACAAGGAGTGGGGGCTCTCAGCGCTGGTCATCGGATTGCTCCAGCTGCTTCGACCAGCGCTGCAACTGCTCGAGCGTGACGCCCGCGCCGCCGCACACGATGACCAGGACCCGCCGCCTGCCGCGCGCTGCCGGATGCTGCCCGTAAGCCACCGCAAGGCTGGCGCCGCAGGCGGGTTCCACCAGCGTGCGGTGATCGTCAAGAAAGGCGTGACAGGCCGACAATGCGGCTTCGTCGCTGACCAGCGCCGAGCTGACCGCGGGCCGCTGGCCATACTCGAAGGCCTGTTGCGAGACCTGCCGCGCGCCCAGACATGCGGCGATCGTGTCGATCCGGTCGATGGCGATCAGCTGCCCCTTCTGGCAGGCCGCGTGGAATGAGGCGGCGCCCGGCGTTTCCACGGCAAGCACCGCCGTGTCGGACCAGCCGTTCCGGTCCATGCCCTGCATGACACCGCACAGCAGACCGCCGCCGCCCACCGAGAGCACCACGAGATCGGGCGCCTCGCCCTGCCAGGCGGTGGCGACCTCATCGATCAGGCTCGCATGGCCTTCCCAGAGCAGGGGATCGTCATAGGGATGTACCAGAATGCGGCCATCCGTCTGCAACTCGAGTGCATGCTCGTGGGCCGCGTTCCAGTCCTCGCCGCGCACCGTCACCTCGGCCTCCTGCTCCTGGATGAGATCGATGGAGCGCTGCTGGGTTGTCGTCGGGACAACCACGCTGACCGGCAGGCCGAGCCGGCGACCAGCGTAGGCCACGGCCAGGCCGGCATTCCCGCCGGAAGAAGAGACGAAGCCTGTGGCGCCGCGGTCGCGATGGACGCGGCAGGCGTGCCCGATGCCGCGCAGCTTGAACGAGCCGGTCGGCTGGGCGGACTCCATCTTCAGCCAGACCTCGCTGCCGCACAGGCGGCTCAGGGTCGCAGAGGCGAGCAAAGGGGTTTCGATGTGCATGGGGGTGTCCTTGTCAGGCGCCGGGCGCAAGGTGCCTGGATGTCAGGCTGGTGCCATTTCCGCGCGTCTTCCTGGCGGGCCGGCCTGGCGTTTCAGCAAACCTGTTCGATGACGCGCAGGAAGTTCTCGCCCAGAATCTTCGCGATATCCTGGTCGCTGTAGCCCCGGGCCACCAAGCCGCGGGTAATGTTGATGAATTCGCGGTAATCATCGAAGCCCGCGATGGTCGCCGTGCAATCCAGCTGATCCTGCGGCCGGAAGCCGATGGTGCCGACGAAGCTTCCAAGGGTTTCGACCAGGACATCCTTGGGGCACTGCATCGGCCAGTCCGTGCCGATGCCCACATGCTCGATGCCGACCAGATTCGCGATGTAGTCGATGTGGTCCAGCACCGCCTCGATACCCGGCCGTGGCTCGCCGCTGACGAAGAAGGGCACGGTCACGACACCGATGACGCCGCCGCTGTCGGCCAGTGCGCGCAAGGCTTCGTCCTGCTTGCCGCGGGCATGCTCGTACACGCCCCTGGCGCAGGCGTGATTGGCCGTGACGGGGGTCTTGGAGAACCGGCAGGCGTCCATCGTGGTCTGGTGGCCGCAGTGGGAGGTGTCCACGATGATCCCGAGCTCATTGCATTTGGCGACCACCTCCAGCCCGTACATGGACAGCCCGGCGTCGTAGCGTTCGGTGCAGCCGCAACCCACGAAGTCCATGCGGTTATAGGTCAGCATCAGCGAGCGCAGGCCCCGTTCGTAGGCGTCCTCGACGCTGCCGATCCGATTGGGAATGCCCATGACCGGCTGGTCGACGCCGAACAGGCTGATCTTGCCGGCTGCCTTGTTGTTGCGGATCTGCTCGGCGGTGGTGACCTTGCCGATCCAGTCCAGCCGCTCGACGATGTCGTCATCGAATTCGCCTTCGAAGGCGCCCGGGTTGACCTGCACCGCGTAGACGCCGACATCGACGCCCGACTCCTGCCACCACTGGCGGACGATATCGCTGATGCCCTCTTCGCAGGCCGCGTACGGGAGCGTGGATGCAACCCCCAGCTTGTGGACTGATTCGAGCCCCTCAAGTTTGCTGCTCACCCAGTCCGCAGGCAGTTCATCGTAGATGCGGCTGCCGCCGGGGTGCTGGTTCATGCCATCGATGATCAGGCACTCCCGGTGCAGGCGTAGCGCGCGCTGCTCCTGGGCCTGGTTCAGGCCGAAGTCGACCATGTGCGGGCGGGGCATAGCAGTTTCCTTGTCTGGTGGGTCTAAAACGCCACGCTCAATTTCAGGTCCACCGCGCGTGGCCGGTTGGCGAAGTAATCGGTGAAACCGGGCGTGTACAGCGCATTGACGATGTTGCGCTCGTCCGTGAGATTGCTGAGATTGAGGATCAGCTCCGGCGCACCCGCCAGGGCGTTCAGGGACAGCCGGAAGTTCAGGTCCAGCGTGTCGTAGTCGAGGATCTCGATGCTGTTCTGGATGTCGTTGTAGCCCGGGCCGAAGTGGTTCCAGGTGGCGGCCGCCGACATCCCGATGCTGCCGATGCCTCCGGCCCAGGCGAGCCGTGTCGAGGTCTGCCAGTCGGGCGTGTTGGGAAGCTGGCGTCCTGCCGGAACGTCGCCGCTGCTGGTCGCAAAGCTTTCTCTGGTGCGGCCACGCAGATAAGCCGCATTGAAGTTCAGGCTCAGGCCATCGACGGGCGGCAGCCAGCGGATGGCCATTTCCAGGCCATCGACTTCCGAGGCGCCGATATTCTTGATGTAGGAGAAGAATCCGGAGCTTGTCAGCACCTGCTGCTGGGTATCCGACCAGTCGATGTGATAGATCACGCCGTCGACCTGCAGCGAGCTGTCCAGCCAGTTGCTGCGCAGGCCAAGCTCGTAGCTCCATATCGTGTCGGAATCGTAGGTTGGCGGGACGTTTTCCGTCGGGGTGCTGGCGATGATGTTGATGCCGCCAAAGCGGAATCCACGTGCCGCGAGGCCATAAAGCTGGATGTCGTCGGTCAGGTCATGGCGCAGCGACAGTTTGGGATTGATGCCGCGGTCGGACACGTCGGCATTGCTGGTCGTTGTCGGGGTGCCCCCCGCCAGCAGCAGGGTGCCGGAACTGACGATCACGCCTTCGGTTCTGGTCTCGAACAGGCGCAGACCCAATGTCGCCTCCCAGCGGGGCAGGAAGGACCAGGTGGCTTCGCCGAAGATCGCCAGTTCCCGACCGTCGATGTCGCCGAGCGAGTTGAGAAAGGAGCCCGGATTGTCCGTCGCTGTCTCCTGTCCCGTCAGGTCGCCGGGGCCGAGCGGCAGCGGTATCGACTGGGTGCCCGGCACATAGCCATCGGAGATGATGATCTGTCCGTAGTCCTGGGCAAACACGCCGGCCAGCCACTCCCAGGCACCAAACCGCCCGGGCTCCGACACCAGGCGCACTTCGGCGACCTTGTTGACCACATCCTGGTCCACCCGCGCCCGGAAGGATTCCCGCTGGTCTGGGGTGGCGAATGCCCTGGAGGCATCCAGGTCCGAGGCATAGCTCTTGTCCAGGCGTGCGAAGTTCGACACGAGCTGGGCCCAGTCCAGTGCATAGCCCAGATTGGCGCCCATCATGGAAAAGGCCGTGATCAGATCGCTGTCGCCGCTCTGGTTGGCCCGCTGCATACGCGGGACATCGTTGTCGATGTAAGTGAGGTCGTGGGTGCGCGACTCCTGATCCAGCCAGATGACGCGCGCGCTGAGACTGTCGAGCGGCTCCCAGCGCAGCTGGGCGCGCAGGCTGTCCTGGTCCATGCGGTCGACGTCTACGAAGCCACGGTTGGTGTCGTCGATGACGCCAGGCGCACGGCGCTGGACCGCGCCCAGGCGCAGGGCGGCGCTGTCGGCGAGCGGCAGGTTCGCCGCCGCCCCCCATGTTTGGCCATCACCTCCGTCGGCAATGGTCTGGAACTGGGCAAACGCCTTGAGTTCGTAATCTTCCAGCGACGGCGGCTGCGGTATGTAGCGGATGGCGCCGTTGAGTGCGGAGCCGCCGAACAGGGTGCCTTGCGGACCCTTCAGTACCTCCACGCTCTGCAGGTCAAAGGCATTCAGGTCGGGCGTGATGTAAGACAGCAACGGGTCCGTGGTCGGCGTGTCGCCGATGAAGGTGCCGGTGGTCTGACCCAGCGTGAAGGTTGCGCCGTCCGGCGCGACGCCGCGAATGGCGATGCGGCTGCCGTCCGCGGTGGACGGATTCTGCGTGACCCCGGGCACCTGGCTCAAATAGTCATTCAGGTCCTGCGCGCCCATCGATTCAAGGCTGTCACCGCTGATGGCGGCGACGCTGCCGGCGATGTCGCGCAGGGCCTTTTCGCGCTTGGTGGCGGTGACGACGATCTCTTCGATCATGCGTCCGGCGCGGTCCGGGCTGGGGAGTGCCGCGGGGGTGTCCTCGCCACCGACGGCGATCGATGCCGGTGACCGTGCATCGCGCTCGGTGGCGGGGCTGTCCGATTCCTGCCCGCTGGGATTGCCACCGGTGTCGTCGACGAACAGCTGATCCAGTTCGGAGGCCAGGAGTTGCGAGGGGCAGGCCAGCGAGACGACCAGCATGAGTGCCCTTGTGCGGCGGCCGCGGCGTAGACGGAGCTCACCCACTGGAGTCACGACGCGCGCTGGAAGATGCGTCCGACATAGACATGTGTCGGACCGTCGCCTTGTTCGGCGGTTTTGAACGACACCGGCATGTACGCACCGGGTGCTGCTTC
Source organism: Oceanococcus sp. (assembly GCA_041625325.1). GTDB lineage: Bacteria > Pseudomonadota > Gammaproteobacteria > Nevskiales > Oceanococcaceae > Oceanococcus. The sequence continues at coordinate 5,902 of JBFJTN010000153.1, forward strand.
GGCCACGAAACGCTCGGCATCGACCGGTATCAGGCGCATGGATTCGGTGCTGTAGGGGACGCCCATCATGTCGAACTCATGGCGCAGAAAATCGTCGTATTCCATCGCCAGCTGGAGCTGTCCGTTGGCCAGTTCCACTCTGGCCTGGCCCTGATCGGCCACGTAGGTTCCGGCGTAGGCATCAAGGGCCAGTTCGGCGGGCCGTTCCGGCGGCTGCAATGCCTGGCTGGCGGGAATGCCGAATCGCTCCTGCAGCAATTCCGCCACCAGTGTCGGTTGCAGGGCCATGCCGGTGGTGCCGTTGGTCATGAGTGCGACCGCGGCATTGCGGTGCGGAATCACCCAGAGCACCGAATGGCTGCCGATGTTCGCGCCGGAATGAAACAGGACAGGCCCATCCGGCGTGTCCAGGAGGCCCCATCCGAGACCGAAGTGGTCGAGGGGCGAGCCCCACGGCTGTCCGATCTGAGGCGTCGCCATCTGTCGAATCGCGGCTGCGGACAGAGGCCCTGACGGCGCCCCGTTCAGGCCGTCGAGATGCATGCGCGCGAAGTCCGCGAAGCAGTGAATGTCGCCCCATAGCGTGGTCCCGGCGGGGCCATGCAGCGGGGTGAAGCGGAATTCCGGGGGCAGGCGCGCCTCGCCGGTGCCGGGATTGACCAGGTGGCCCACCGCGATCCGGCGCAGCAACATGCGCTCGGGATCGGTCGTGGCATTGGCGTTCAGCGGCTGCAGGATCCTTCGGTCCAGGGCTTCGTCGTAACTCAGACCGGTTACGACCTCCGCGACGCGGCCGGCGAGCGTGATGCCGGCATTGGAGTAGGACCAGTAGCGTCCGGGTTCGGCATCGAAGGCGCTGTTCGCCAGCGCCGCGGTGTAGTGCTTCAGGATGTCCGGGCCGCGAGGAACTTCAGCGGTGAAGTTGCCCGGAATGGCGGAGGAGTGGCACAGCAGCATGCGCACGGTCACGCGTCGTGACCACTCGGGGTCGGCCATGCGGAAGTCGGGCAGGTAGTGCTGCAGGGGCTGGTCCAGGTCGAGCAGGCCGTCATCGACCAGTGACATCAGCAGCGCCGCCGTGAATACCTTGCAGACCGAGCCGGTGGCGAAGAGCGTGTCATCGGTGACGGGCAGGCCGGTTGCCGCATTGGCCAGGCCGGCCACGGCGATTTCTGTACGGTCGTCCTGAACCACGGCCAGCGCCGCGCCGGGGACATGGAACTGTTTGACTGAGTCCTCCAGTCTGCTTTGAAGCGACTTTTCCGTCGTCATCGTGCTCACCTCATCTGGGTTGCGGCTTGTTTGCGGGGCGTTTTTCTATATAATTATCTAATCGCTTAAATAAATGCAAATCCGATGAAACAGCAACATCCAGCAAACGATCCGTCGCCAGGCCCCAAGCGCCGCCGTGGGCGTCCGGCCCAGATCAGCCGGGATGCGGTGCTGGATGCCGCCGAGAAGCACCTGGATGCCGACTGGACCCTGGCGACGATTGCCAACGATCTGGGCGTCAGCGTCGCGGCGATCTATCACTACTTCCCGAACAAGGATGCGCTGCTGGTGGAGCTCGGTCGCCGCCTGATGGCGGCGACCGCCTTGCCGCCGCTCGAGGGGGACTGGCGCATCTGGCTGCGTGAGTTGGCGCGCCACCATTACCACGTCGCGGTGCGTCATCCGTTCATGGCCGATGTGGAAGGTTTCTTCCGGGCCTTCGTGGGCACTGGCGCCGAAGAACTCGAGCGACCGCTGGCCGCGCTGGAAGCGGCCGGACTGAAAGCCGAGCACTGCGTGACCGCCTACTGGCTGGTCGGCACCGCGGCGATGGAACACGCCCGAGCCACCCTGCAGTGGCAGCTCCATCGGCCGGAACTGGAGGCGCACGTGCAAATGCTCAATCAGCGCTCGACCTGGATGAGCGGCAAGATCCGGCTGGCGCCGGATACGGCGGAAGGGGAGATCGAGGCCATGCTGGAGCGGGCTCTGGATGTGGTGATCGCCGGGATCGAGCACACCTGTCTGCGTGGGGACTGATCGGCGACGGAGCGGCTGAGATGGCCGGTGATCTGGCGCATCCGTCTCCGCCCTGATTGGCGGCCGTCCTACAGGGCCTTCTGCGCGAGAGTATCGACCCGGCACAAGCTGCACGGCTCAGATGGCTGATTCGGCTGCAGCAGGCGACATCATCTAGAGTCCCTGGTGTGGCCTTCGGATGCTGCAAAACGCAATCCGTTCCGGCGCCTCCGGCGCCGACTCAGCGGGCGAGTACTGGAACGACCGCCGCGGCGAGCGGCAGCGTGGCGGGGCCCCGGATCATGGCGTGCTGAGCATGGGGGGCAGGCGGCATGCACGCGATGCATGGCCTGCTCCTGACCGATCTCGTTGCCGCGCTGCCCCGAGGCTGCTGTTAGGGCTTTCTTCTCGGGCCGATACTCAAGTCAGAATTGCAGGTCCAGGGTCAAGGTCGCCAGGCGCGGCTGGATGAAGGTCGTGCGGATATCGCCGCGGGCCGGTTTGCTGATGGTGCCGATGACCGTCTTGTTGCTCAGGTTGGTCACGTTCAGGCGCAGTTTCGGGGCCATGGGCAGGTTCTCCCAGGCCGCGGACAGGGTCAGCCCCAGCGTGTTGTAGCCGGGCAGGGTGTAGGTCTTCTGCAGGCTGCTGTAGGAGCTGCCCTGCCAGGCGGCGTCGATCCCGCCCTTCAGGGCGACCGGGCCCAGCTGCCAGTCGGAACTCAGGCTGGCATAGGCGTTGTAGAAGGGCGAGGCAGGCAGCCGTGAGCCGGCCGGGACGGTGCCCTTGTCGGACTCGAAATCGACCGCCGTGCGCGCGTCGGTATAGGAGCCGCCCGACTGGAAATTCAGCCCCCAGGGCAGGCTGGCGCGAATGGACAGCTCGGCGCCCTGGCTGCGCGCGGCGCCG
>JBFJTN010000154.1:0-8747 GCA_041625325.1 Oceanococcus sp.
CAGCCACTGGCGGAGCACGGCGTCATCCGGCGCCTCGTCGTCGGCCCGCGCTTCGATGGCCAGGCGCAGGCGCTGCTGAAGCTGGCGCTCGACGATGCTGTCGCCACGGTCCAGGCCGCGCCGCCGGGCCTCCGCGATCATCAGCTGTTCGTCGATCCAGCGCTCGCGGGCCTCGCCTTGCAGCGACGGCGGCACGTGAATCTCGCTGATGACGGGCGGCTGCAGCCAGCTGGCCAGCGCGAACAGCGCGGCGCCGATCACGATGAACTGGAACAGGGGGTCGCGGAGCAGGAACACTAGGGCGCCTCGTACCAGATCGGAGAGGCCCAGGCGCGCTCCTCGACAGTGTCGAAACGATCGCTGCCGCTGAACACGCCATCGCTTTCGCTGATCGCGCAGCAGCCTTCGTAGCCCGCGAACTCGCCTTCGGGGTCAAAGGCGCCATTGGCCGGGTTCAGCTGGCCGCAGTCCACGTTCTTCTCCACCCGGCAGGCCCAGGCGCTCCAGCGACAGGAGGGCAGCTCGCGCACGCGGGCGTACCAGTAGGCATCCCGGGCGGCGTCGAATGCCGGATCCTGCCAGCGCAGGCACAGGCTCTCGGGATGGGCGCCGACCGCGACGGCACAGCTGAGCGGGTCGGGCCGCGAGACCGGCGCCGCGGTGGCGGCCAGCGCGTTGTAGACCCGCACCCGCGCCTCGCCCTGGGCATCGACGAAGCCCTTGACCAGGTCGATCTGCTGCAGCGGATAGCCCTCCGGGTCCTGCTGGGCCCAGACCGCGATATAGGGGGCGCCGTCGACGCTGGCGGGCAGATCCCCGCCCATCATCGTCACCGGCGGCAGGTCGCTGGCCGCGGGCAGGTCCTCGCCGCTGGCCAGGCGCTGGCAGATGTCGTCAGGCAGGGGGCTGAACGAGGCCACGCTGCGCACGCGGATGCGGGGGCCGGAAGTGCCCCAGGATTCGCCCGCGCGGATCGCATCGAAGATCTCGCCACGGGTATTGGCCGGTGCCCAGACGCCGGCCAGTCCGCCGGGGTTCATGGGGCGGGCGAAATCGACAAAGGTACGGTTCGTGCAGTTGGCCGGGTCCATGGGATCCTCGCCACCGGCTTCGTCGTCGCAGCCCCAGAAGCCCAGCTGCTCGCGCGGGTCGTCGTCCAGCACGCCGCCGTGGCCGAGAAAATCCTGTTCCTGCACGTCGCCCGAACTGGCGGAATGGGTGTCCGAGGCGGCGGTGACGTTGACCTTGTAGGGATTCACCCCCAGAGCCTGGCGAATCTTCTGTCCTTCGCTCATGGCCTGGCGATAGTAGTCCAGCGGCGCCCGGCAGTTGCCGGTGGAATCGCCGCCCTCGGCGGGGCGCGAGGCGCCATCCGGGCCGGCCACGGCGCAGACCGGGACCTGGTTCTGGCCCAGGTCGCGCAGGCCGCAGAAGCTGGGATCACGCCAGGGGTCGCCGGTGCACAGCGTGGCGCAGACCGCGGGATCGTCAGGCCGGCCGCGACAGGTGTTGGCGTCGACCTCGAACACGCAGCCCGGATCGTAGCCTTCGTCGTTGAGCAGGTAGTGCCCGCTGATCCCGGCGGCGCACTCGGATTGCCCCTTGTGCTGGGTCATCTCGAAACTGCGGTCGAAGCTGCGGCGCAGCTGGGCGTCCGCCGTGGTCATGGGCAGGTAGACGTCGCTACCCTGGACTTTGCGGCCCAGCGGCACGCCGTCCAGCTCTCCCAACACGCTCAGACCGGCGGTTTCGCCGGCGGCCAGAAACATGCGGCCGTCGGAGCGGTTGGAATTGTGAATGATGGTCAGGACCTCGCAGCCGCTGACGTCGGTGCAGGTCTGCTGCAGGTGGTCGAACAGGCGCCAGTCGTCATTGCCGTTTTCCGGCAGGACGGCGGCGCTGGGCAGCACGGCGCCGAAGGCATTGGCCGGCACCTGGCTGGCGTCACCGCGGAATATCACGTTGCGGTGGAACATCTGCGACAGGGTGTTCGAGGAATACTCGTAACCGTGCAGCGCACTGTAGACGCAGGGCTGATTTTCCTCGTCCACCATCTGCTTGGTGCGCTGCCAGGCCTCGACGGTGGTCGGGGAGTTGCTGACCAGGGATTGCAGCAGCGCGGTGTGAAACGGGGTGTCGCCGGCGGCAATGGCGCGGACGTCGTCGCGGATGCCCTGGCCCACGGCGCGGTCGCAGGCCTGCTGGGTCTGTTCGCTGTTGTCGCAGCTGGTGACGAAGCCGCCGAGGAACTCGGCGTGGTCGGTGACCGCATTGAAGTCCAGGGGGCGGTCCAGCCGGATCTCGCGCGCTGGATTAAACACATCCTGCCCGCCCTGGGCCGGCAGGGGCAGGGGGTCCAGGCCCTTGGCGAAACGGTGGGCCATGCGCGGATCGGTCAGGGCATTGAAAAAATAGGCGTCCAGCGAGAAGGAGGTGTGGGTGTGCAGATCACCGAAGTAGGCGTTCTTGTGGCCCGGGCGAAAGTCGGCGCAGTCGCTGCTGTCGGGCGGTGGGGCCGGCGGCGCGTCCGGGGTGCTGGCGTTGCGTCCGCCGCCGAAGCGACAGCCGCCTGACAGGGCCAGGACCAGCAGCAGGCTGAGCGGGCGATATCGCGTCATCATGATGTCTCCCCCGGGCGCGGCGCCCGTCAGGTAGGCAGGCACGCATTGCCCGCAGGGGGGCGAGTCCGCGCGCTGGCCTGCCTGCCGGCCTCAAGCCGGGCCGCATGCCGCCCGCCGGACCACCCCTCGCGCGACGCCGGTCTGCTTGCCGGTTTGCTGCGTGAGTCGAGTTAAACTTTACACTGCGTAAAAAAGTTTGCAAGACGGGCGTGGGCTCGCAGCTGCGGGCCTGCGCCGCGTGGCCCGCCGGGCTCATTTCGGCGCCGCCGCGGCGACGGCGGGCAGGGCCTTGTCAGCCGGGCTCACGCAGCAGGCGCTCGATCTGGGCCTGAAAGCCGTCCAGGGCGCTGCGGCGGCTCACCGCGCCATCGCGGATCAGCTGGCGGAGCCCCCAGAAGCTCATGATCATGGACCAGGCCAGCAGCCGGGCCTGACGGGGCGGCAGGTCCAGGGTCTGGCTCACCAGCGGACCCCACAGATCCAGCAGCATCTCGCGGACGCCGCGCGAGACGCGCTGCAGCGCATCGGAGCCCCCGGTTCCGGCGATCAGCTGCCAGAGGGCGTCGCCGCGACCGTCTGGCAGGTCCAGGGTGACCCGCGATGCGGCGCGCACGGCCTGAGGCAGGTTGTCCAGATGGGCCGACATCGCATTTCGCGTGCGCTCCATGGTCGGGTTGAATATCGTCCAGGCGGTTCGGGCCAGCAGTTCGTCAAGATTGGCGAAATGCTGGTAGACCAGCTGTCGGCTGGTGCCGCTGCGCTGGGCCAGCGCCACCATGCTCAGCGCGGGCCAGCCGGCCGTCTCGACGATCTGGGTGGCCGTCTCGAGCAGCATGCGGCGGCGGTCGTCATGGCGGAGATAGGGGCGGGTGCTGGCCTTGCGGCGGGAAGAAGTCGACATGCTGCCCATATTAGACCGGGCGGAGGCGGTGCTGGCGAGTGTCGCTTGATCTGGCGGAAAAACTACCTTACGTTTGTTAGAAAATGCCCGTGAAGCTTCGCTGGCCGAGAGGCCCGGGGCAGCCGCGGCGTTGCTCCGCAGGCCGGTCTCCGGGGCGGCTGCGCGAGCGGCGGCAGGCTGCGCCTGGCGCGGGGCAGGGGCTGAGTTTGCGATCGCCGGCGATGAAGCCGACCGCGGTACCAGGGAGGAACAAACACGATGTCCATAGCCGGCACCCTAAAGCGCGACGAGAGGCTGCGGCCACCGCTGGTGAAATCCTGGCCGCTGGTCGGACCGGCGCACGCCTTTCTCGGCGATGTGCTGCCTTTTTTCTGGGACAGTCGGCAACGCTATGGCGATGCCTTCCGCATTCGCATGATGCACATCGAGATGACCTGCCTGTTCGGTCCCGAGGCCATCGATCTGCTCAAGCCCGACAGCGGCCTGCGCACCAGTCATTCCATGCACGTGCTTGACCAGCAGATGGGCAGCCGGCTGCCCAGCATGTTCGACGGCCCACGCCACCAGGAATTTCGCCGGGCGCATCTGCAGGTGATGAACCGCAATCTCGAAGCCAAGTGCCGCGAGGACATCCTGAACTGTCTGGTCCGGCACACCCGCGACTGGCGGCCAGGGGTGGAGCTGGACATGTTGCACGAGGCCCAGACCCAGACCGTGGACGTGCTGTCGAACATCCTCAATGGCGAGCCCTTTCCCTTCAGCAAGAAGGAGCTGGCTCTGGTCGTGCACAGCCTGATCTGGGCCACCTTCGGACACGCGCCACGCCTGATCCTGAAAAACCCCGCCTACCGGGCGGCCATGCGTCGCATGCGCACCCACCTGCTGCAGCTGGTGGGGCAGATTCGTGCCAATCCGGAGTTGGCCGCCACCACCCTGGTCGGCAACTACCTTGACCTGCCGCCACCACCGGGCCGGGAGGACTGGGACGACGCCGATCTGGTGGCCGTGCCGCTGGGCGCCTATCTGGCCGGCTTCGACACCCTGGCGGCCGCCAGTTCGTTCCTGATCTACCGGCTGCTGAGTGACCCGCAGGCGCTGGCCCGGGCGCGGGCGGAGTCCGCGGAGCTGGCCGGTGCATCCGGCGGCGCGGTGGATCCGGTGGACCAGAAATACCTGCGCGCCGCGTTTCTGGAGACGACCCGCCTCAACCCGCCGGGCCCGGCCGTGCTGCGCTTTGCCGAGCGTGACCTGGAGTTCAAGGGATACCGCATCCGCGAGGGCGACGAGATCCTGATCGTGATCGCAGGGGATCATCTCGACCCCGCATTGTTCCCGGATCCACAGCGCTTCAGGCCGGAGCGTTTCATCGGCCCCCAGGCCGGCGAGCTGCGGCGCAAGGTGCTGCCGTTCAGCACCGGCAATCACCGCTGTACCGGGTCAATGCTGGGCGAGCTGATGGCGGTCGAGATGGTGTCCTACTGGATCAATCATTTCGAACTGGAGCTCATCGAGCCGCACAGGGTGCGGCCGCTGGCGCGCCCTTACACCCAGCCGGAAGGCCTGCGGGTGAGGGTGCTCGGGCAGCGCGCAGCCGCAGCATGAGGCGGGCTGGGATCAGGCGGCTGCTGCTCCGCCCCGCCGAGCCGACAGGAAACGGACGCACGCGGGTCAGAAACCTTTTCACAGCCGGTTCACCCGGCCGGCTGCCGCACAACACAGAGGGAAACTCATGGCGGGACTGTATTACGAGCAATTCGAGATCGGTCAGACTTTCGAGCATCCGATCCGGCGGACCATCACCGAAACCGACAACCTGCTGTTCACCGCGCTGACCCACAATCCGGCGCGCCTGCACCTGGACGAGGAGTACTGCCGCAACGAGACCGAATTCGGCACCCGCATCGTCAACAGCACCTTCACCCTGGCGCTGATGGTCGGGGTGACGGTGTATGACACCACCCTGGGCACCACCAGCGGCAATCTGGGCTGGGACAGCGTGCGCTTCCCGCGCCCGGTGTTCCATGGCGACACCCTGCATTTCGAGACCGAAATCAAGACCAAGCGGGAAAGCCGCTCGCGGCCGCAGGACGGCATCGTCACCTTCATTCATCGCGCCTTTAATCAGAAGAACGAACTGGTCGCGGAGTGCGAGCGCATCGCGCTGATGCTCAAGCAGCCGCAGGCGGCGACCTCGTGAACCGGAGCTGGATGTTCGTGCCGGGCGATTCGGAGAAGATGCTCGGCAAGGCGCCGGCGCTGGATGCCGATGCGGTGATCTTCGATCTGGAGGATGCCGTCAACGAGCCGCGCAAGGCACTGGCTCGGGAGATGGTGCGGGCTCATTTGAGCGACGCGCCGCGCGGGCGGGGGGGCTCGTGGGTGAGGATCAATGCCCTGGAGACGCCGCACGCCCTGGCCGATCTGGACGCCGTGCTGCCGGGACAGCCGGACGGCATCGTGCTGCCCAAGGCCGAGCATGCCCGGCATGCCGATCGCATTGCCGCCGAACTGCTGCGGCTGGAAGCGGAGCATGGCCTGGTCCACGGGGCGACGAAACTGGCTCTGGTGGCTTTCGAATCGCCGCTGGCGATCCTGAATCTGGCCAGCTATCAGCAACTGGATCCGCGGGTCTGTGCGCTGAGCTGGGGGGCGGAGGATATGGCGGCAGGCATCGGGGCGGCGGATTCGCGGGGTGCGGATGGGGCCTATCGGCTGCCCTTCCTGCACACCCGGACGGCCTGCCTGATGGCGGCGGGCGCCAGCGGTGTGCAGGCCGTGGAGACCGCCTTCACCAATTTTCGCGACGAGGCCGGTTTGCGCCGGGCCTGCCTGGAAGCGCGCCAGGACGGCTTCACCGGCATGCTGGCGATTCATCCGTCCCAGTTGCCGGTCATCAATGACAGCTTCACGCCCGGCGCCGAGGAACTGGCCGAGGCGCGGGCCATCATCCAGGCTTTCGAGGCGCGGCCGGAGGCCGGCAGCGTGGCGCTGGACGGCCGCATGCTGGACCGACCGCACTGGCTGCGGGCCCAGCGCGTGCTGGCGCTGGCCCGGGAGCGCTCATGAGCCGCACGGCCAGTCAGCCCAAGGCCGATATCAGCCGCGGCCGGATTCTGGATGCGGCGGCTGCGCTGTTTCGCGAGCGGGGCTATTCGGCGGTGTCGCTGCGCGATATCGCGGCCGGCGCCGACATGAAGGCGGGCAGTGTCTACTACCACTTCGCCTCCAAGGAAGAGATCGTGCTGGAGGTGCTCAGGCTCGGCATCGCGGCCGTGCATGATCAGGTGCACAAGACTCTCGCGTCCCTGCCGGCGGGCACGCCGGCCGATCGCGTGCTGCGCGCCGGCATGCTGGCGCATCTGCGCACCCTGTACGAGTTCAACGATTACAGCTCGGCGAATGTGCGCATTTACCACCATGTTCCGGAGGCGGTGAGACGGGCGAATGCCGCGGAGCGTCGCCGCTATGAGCGGCTGTGGGATGAGCTGCTGCATCGTCCCGACATCCGCCGGGCCCTGCGTCCGGAGCCGGAGCTGAAGCTGTTCCGTCAGCTGCTGATCGGCAGCCTCAATGCCACCCTGGACTGGTTCGATGGGCGCAAGGGGCAGATCGCGGCCCTGGCCGACCAGTATGCGGACATACTGTTGCGGGGAGCCCTGCGCCCATGAGTGCTTTTGCCAGCCGGATCGACAGCGGCTCCTCTGCCTTTCAGGCCAATGCCAGCCATTATTCCGCGCTGCTCGAGCAGCTGCGCGAGCGCCGCAGCCTTGCCATGCAGGGCGGACACGAGAAGCTGCGCGCACGTCACCATGAACGGGGCAAGATCCTGGCTCGCGAGCGGATCGACAGGCTGGTCGATCCGGGCACCCCCTTCCTGGAGCTGTCCACCCTGGCCGCCTACGGCCAGTACGGCGGTGAGGTGCACAGCGCGGGCGTGGTCACCGGCATCGGCATGGTCTCCGGTACGCCCTGCGTGATCATCGCCAATGACGCCACCGTGAAAGGCGGGTCCTATTACCACGAGACGGTCAAGAAGCATCTGCGCGCGCAGGAGATTGCCGGCCAGCAGCGCCTGCCTTGTCTGTATCTGGTGGATTGCGGCGGGGGGTACCTGCCCGAGCAGGACCGGGTATTCCCGGACCGCGATCATTTCGGCAATGGCTTCTGGCGGCAGTGCCGCATGTCCGCCGCCGGCCTGCCGCAGATCTCCGCCGTGTTCGGTGGTTGCACTGCCGGCGGGGCCTACATCCCGGCCCTGTCCGATCAGGTGATCATGGTCGAGGGCAATGCGCGCATCCATCTGGGCGGGCCTTCCATCGTCAAGATCGCGGTGAATGAAACGGTGGACGGAGAGAGCCTGGGCGGTGCCGCGATGCACACCCGCGAATCGGGCGTCTCCGACCACAGGGTCGGCAGCGAGGAGGATGCGCTGGCCCTGCTGCGCGAGCTGGTGGCCGAACTCAACCTGCCGGATCGCCGGCCGGTCCTGGAGGGCCCCGTCCCGCCGCCACTGTACGACCCGGCCGAGCTGGGCGGCGTGGTCAGCCATGATCGCCGGCTGCCCTATGATTGTCGCGAGGTCATGGCCCGCCTGGTGGACGGCAGCGCGCTGTCCGAGTTCAAGCCGGAATGGGGAGAATCCCTGGTCTGCGCCACCGCCCGCATTCACGGCATGCCGGTGGGCATCCTGGGCAACAATGGGGCGCTGTTCTCGTCCTCGGCCCTGAAGGGGGCCCATTTCATCGCCCTGTGCGAGCAGCGGCGCATCCCCCTGCTGTTCCTGCAGAACATTTCCGGCTACATGGTGGGTTCGGAAGCCGAACGCGGGGGCATTTCCAAGCACAGCGCCAAGATGGTCTACGCGGTGGCCAATGCTCAGGTGCCCAAGCTCACCGTGGTCATCGGCGGCTCCTACGGGGCCGGCAACTACGGCATGTGCGGGCGCGGCTTCCGTCCGGATTTCCTGTTCGCCTGGCCCACCGCGGAGATCGCGACCATGTCGCCGGACATCGCCACCAACGTGATGCTGGAACTGAGGCGCAGCAATCTCAAGCTGCCGCCGCCCACGCCAGAGGAGCTGGCGCAGATCGAGGAAGCGGTGCGCGCGCAGTATGCCGAGCAGACGGATCCCTACTACGCCACCTCCCGGCTCTGGGACGACGGGCTGATCGAACCGGCGCAGACCCGTGATGTGCTGGGCCTGTGCCTGGCCCTGATCGCAACCG
>JBFJTN010000155.1:0-8707 GCA_041625325.1 Oceanococcus sp.
GCCGTCGACCAGCGGATTGGCGCCGTACAGCATGATGCCGGGCCGCACCCAGTCACGCTGCGCCTCGGGAAAGGCGATCAGGCCGGCGGAATTGCACAGGCTCTGCGGCAAGCCGTCCGGCACCACCGCATCGAAGGCCGCGATCTGCGCCCGGCTGGGTGCCGGATCGGCTTCGTCCGCACTGGAAAAGTGGCTCATGGCCACCGGCTCGACGCCGCGCTCGCGTAGCGCCTGCGCGGCGGCCACAAAGGCCGGCGCGGAGAAGCCCAGCCGGTTCATGCCGGTGTTCAGCTTGAGCCAGACCGGCGGCAGCCGTTCCAGGGCCAGCAGCAGCGACAGCACCGACGGCTCGTGCAGCACGATGGCCACCTGCCGCTCGGCGCACCAGCGCAGCGCCTCCTCATCCAGGCTGGCGGCGGTCAGCACCAGCGGACTGTGCGGATACACTTGGCGCAGCATTTCCGCCTCATCCAGCCGCGCCACCGCCAGAGCATCCGTCACCTCATGCAACGCCCTTGCACAGTCCAGCAGGCCGTGCCCGTAGGCATCCGCCTTCAGCATCGCCAGGATGCGCGAGCGCGGGGCCAGCCGGCGCACCACGCCGGCATTGTGACGCAGAGCCTTGAGGTCGATCTCGGCCCAGGCCGTGTCGATGAACATCGCAAGCATTTCGGATTCGGGAATCCCGCTATTGTGGCAGGGCGCCCGGCTCTGCGGGGAGTGACGCGGGCCGCAGCCTCGAGCGCGCGGCCGTCCGCACGGCGATGGCAGCGCGCCGGATGAAGCCGCTGCCCCTGCCCCGTCTGGACTGGACACAGGGCCAGGCCCGCAATCGCGATCACGATGATCCCTATTTCTCCCGGGCCGACGGGCTGGCCGAGTCGCGTCATGTGTTTCTCGACGGCAATGCGCTGGACACACGCCTGGCCGCCGCGCCGCGCTTCTGCATCGGCGAACTGGGCTTCGGCACCGGCCTGAATTTCCTGCTCAGCTGGCAGGCCTGGGCCGCGCGGGCGCCCGCCGGCGCGGTGCTGGACTACATCGCGGTGGAAGCCGCGCCGCTGAGCCGCGCCCAGCTGCGCCGCGCCCTGGCGCCCTGGCCGGAACTGACTCCGCTGCGGGAAGGCCTGTGCGCCGCCCTGCCGCCCCGCCATGCCGGTTTCCACAGCGTGGAGCCGGCGCCGGGCCTGCGCCTGCTGCTGCTCTACGGCGACGTGGGCGCCTGCCTGCCGCAATGCCGGGCCCGGGTGGATGCCTGGTTCCTGGACGGCTTCGCCCCGGCGCGCAATCCGGCCATGTGGAGCCCGGCGGTGCTGGCGCAGGTGGCCCGCCTGTCCGCGCCGGGCGCCAGCCTCGCCACCTACAGCGCCGCCGGTCACGTGCGCCGCGCCCTGCAGGCGGCCGGCTTCGCCATGGAGAAAAGACCGGGCTTCGGGCGCAAGCGCCACATGCTGGTCGGCCGGCGCGACGCCACGCCCTGCGCCCCCTCACCCGCCCCCTGGTTCGACTACCCGGCCGGCGGCGACGGGCCGGTCGCGATCCTGGGCGACGGCATCGTCGGCGCCTGTCTGGCCCGGCAGCTGGCCGAGGATGGCCAGGCGGTGCAGGTCTTCGGCGCGGATGACGGGGCCTCCGCCCGCATCCCGGGCTTTCTGGTCCGGCCCTATCCGGAGGCCACGGACAGCCCGGCCAGCCGGCTGTACGCCCTGGCCTTCGCCCGGGCCTGTCGTTTCTACGCCCGTCATGTGCCGGCGGCCTTCTCCCGCCTGCGCTTGGGTGGCCAGGAAGGCGATCTGCCTGCCGCCAGCCTGCGCCCGGCCGCCGCCGTGACCGCACTGCTCGAGCACCCGCTGATCCGCCGCCAGCGCAGCGGCCCCTGCCAGATCGAGGCTGATGGCAGCGACTGGATACTGCGGGATGAGCAGGGGCAGCTGCGCTATCGCGGCCCGCGCCTGCTGCTGTGCGGGGCGCGACCGCCTGCCGGCCTGCCGGGCACCTGGCCACTGCGCCCCTGCGCCGGGCAGGTCGCCCTGACCGCCGATGCCATCGAGCCCGCCTTCGCCGGCAAGGTGCATGGCTTCACGGTGGCCGGCCGCGGCCAGATCGGATCCAGCTACCGGCCGGGCGAAGAGGCCGCGGACATTCGCCCGGCGGAAAGCCGTCAGCTGCTGCAACAGGCGGGCCTGGCGGTCGAGCCGGCGGATGCCGCGGCCGGCCCGCGCACGGTGAGCCCGGATCACCTGCCGCTGCTGGGCCCGGTGCCGGATCTGCCGCGCTGGGCCCGGGATTACGCCGGGCTGAACCACGGCGAGCGCCATCGCGCCTTCGGCCCCGGCGCCTGCCTGCCCGGCCTGTGGCTGAATCTGGGCCATGGCTCGCGCGGGGCCACGCTGGCGCCACTGGCCGCCCTGCAGCTGGCCAGCGCCCTGCAGGGCCGGCCGCTGCCGCTGCCGGCCGATCTGGCCGCCATCGCGCACCCGGGGCGCTACGCCATCCGGGCGCTGAAGCGCGGGCGCGATCCCTTGGCGGACTGAGGCGGCCGGATCGTGAAGACCCGGCCGCCGGACCTTACAGGTGGGAACCGCGCAGCAGGTAGGCCAGGGCCATGCCTTCGCGGCTGAGCTTCTCGTCCACCTTGCCGCCCTTGGCCGCGATGGAGGACGGGAACAGCTGGAAGGCGCGCGACAGGATGGTGTCGTTCAGCTTGGGCCACAGCGCGTAGCTCAGCTCGGCCGCCTGGCCCAGCACGGTCTTGACCCGCTTGGTCTTGTTCAGGGCGGCGTCGAGGACCAGTTCCGAGGCCTCATCCACCGACCAGGCCGGGGCGTAGTCGTAGAGCTTGGTCGGCGCGATCATCGGCGTGCGTACCAGCGGCATGTAGATGGTGGTGATATCCACATTGCTGGCCTTGACCTCGGCCGACAGGCAGCGCGAGAAGGCATCCAGCGCCGACTTCGAGGCCACGTAGGCGGAAAAGCGGGCCGCATTGGACAGGCAGCCGATGCTGGAGATGTTGATGATCTGGCCTTCGCGGTGCTCCACCATGGTCGGCAGCAGGTTCATGATCAGGCGCACGCAGCCGAAGTAGTTCAGCTGCATCGTGCGCTCGAAATCATGGAAGCGATCCAGCGATTCCATCACCGCGCGGCGGATGGACCGACCGGCATTGTTGACCAGGATGTCGACCCGGCCGTGGTCGCGCAGCACCTTGACCGACAGCTCGTCAATGGCTTCCAGGTTGTTCAGGTCGCAGGTGTAGTAATGGGCGTCGCTGCCCTTGCTGCGCATGGTCTCGACCACCTCGGCCAGCTTGTCCGCGCTGCGCGCGACCAGCACCACGATGGCGCCGTTGGCGGCAAACTTCTTCGCCGCCTCCAGGCCGATGCCGCTGGACGCGCCGGTGATCAGGACCACCTTGCCACCGAGGCGGGCCACCGCCCGCCGGCTCGGCCGCGGGAAGTCCATATGGGTTTCCCAGTAGGTCCAGATCTTCTCCGCGTAATCCTTCAGCGGCGGGCAACGCACCGTGGTGTCGGCCAGGGCCTCGCGGGCCTTGCGGTCGTCAAAGACCGCCTTGTTGCGCACATAGCCCAGGGCCGAGACCGGAATGCCGATGGCCTTGGACATCTGCCGCGCCGCGGTCTCCAGCGGCAGGATCCTGGCGGTTTCGCGCAGAGCGCCGGGCACCACCTCGGGCAGCTCCGGCAGCGGATACTTCCTGGCAAAGCCCGGGCCGTGGGCGGCGTCGAACATGATCTCCAGCACCCGGCCGATCGAGTCCTGCGGCTTCTGGATCAGGTGGAAGGCCTGGCCGTCGAGGCCGTCCTTGTGCGCCAGCGCGATCATCGCGTCGGCCACGTAGTCCACCGGGGCCAGCGGGAACTTGCCACCCTCGATCCCCAGCAGCGGCAGCCATTTGGGCACCTTGTTGCGGATCTGCTTGATGATCGGGAACAGGTAGTAGGGCCCGTCGATCTTGTCCATCTCGCCGGTTTCGGAAGAGCCCACCACCGCGCCCGGACGGTAGACCCGCCACGGCACCTGGCACTCCTCGCGGACGATCTTTTCGGACTGGAACTTGGTGCGGAAATAGGGGTGCGAGGTGTCCTGCCCCTCGTCGAACATGTCCTCGTTGAAATTGCCCACCCACTGACCGCCGGCCACCGCCACCGAGCTGACATGCTGCAGGCGCACGTCGCCGCCCAGGGCATTGACGAAGTTCACCACGTTGCGGGTGCCTTCGTTGTTGATGCGGTCGCCGGTCTCGTCGTCCATGTTCATGTCATAGACGGCGGCCAGGTGAAACACGTGGTCGATCTTGCCGCGCAGGGCCTTGGCGGCCTTTTCGTCGGTCAGGCCCGGCTGGGTGATATCGCCCCAGACCGGCTTGAGCTGCTTGGCGCTGGCGCCCAGGCGCTTCTTCAGCGCCTCGAACTTGGCTTTGGAGGATTCGCGGATCAGCACATGGACCACGGCGTCCTCACGCTGCAGCAGACCTGCGACCACGAAGCGGCCGATGAAGCCGGTAGCTCCGGTAACAAAGTAGTTCATGACTCCCCCTCAGGATGCATGGCACAACAGTGACAAAACCGAGCGCAAATCCTACGCCGTCCGGGCGCGATCGTCTTGTCCCCGCCGCTTGTATCAAACGCCTGCGCGCGGCGGGCTGCAGTTGATCAGGCTGACCGCATCGGGCCGGATGACCCGGGACGGCGACACCCCGAACATGTCATTGAAAGCGTGATTGGCGTGGGCCAGATCATGAAAGCCCGCCGCATGGGCCGCATCGGTGAGGGTGATGCCGGGATGCCAGGAGCCCATGATCTTCCAGGCCGCCAGCCAGCGGACGTATTGCGACAGCGCGCAGCCCAGCTGCTTGCGCACCAGCGCGCGCAGACGCGATTCCGACAGCTCCGCCCGGCTGGCCAGCGCGGCAATGGACACCTCCTCCAGCAGGGCATCCTCCAGCCAGCCCAGGATGCGTGCAATGCGCGGCTCGCAGTCCAGATTCGGCGGCGGGCTGGCCACCTTGGCGATGGCCTCCTGATGCAGCTTGCGCGCCTGCTCCGGGCTGAGTCGCTCCGCCGGCACAGCGGCCAGCCGCTCGCACAGGGCCGCAAGCCGCTCCCCGTCCAGCACCCGGCTGGGCTGGCCGGCCAGCAGACGCAGCAATCCCGCCTGCTCGGGCGAGCGGGGTTCGGCCTCGAACAGAAAACTGACGGACGGGCCCAGCTGCAGGGCCTGACGCTCGGCCGCAGGGCCCAGCACGATGGCCTGACAGCGCCGTTCACCCTGATCCGCCGTGCGCACCAGCAGGTCACCTGCCGGCGCCGCGATCAGGGTGGTGGTGATGCGCCGGTAGGTTCGCGACTGCAGGAAATCGCGGCTGCGCATGAGGAAACGGCGGGGCCAGTAGTAGATCTCGGTGGGCGGATTCACTGGGGCGGCTGCGTTATCCTCGGGGGTTCAGAGTGTGCCAGACGGGAGACACCGTGGCCTACGACATCATTATCAAGAATGGCCTGTATTTCGATGGCAGCGGCGCCGACGGCCTGCCGCGCCATCTGGGCATCCGTGGCGGCCGCATCGCCCGGGTGTCCGAGCAGGCCCTGGACGAGGCCGGCTGCCCGCGCGTGATCGATGCCGAGGGCGCCTGGGTGGCGCCGGGCTTCATCGAGCCGCATTCGCATTCCGACGCGGAAGTCATCGCCGCGCCGGAGCTGGCCGAATCGGTGCGCCATGGGGTGACCACGGTGATGACCGGCATCTGCTCGATCAGCATGGTCTGCGCCGAAGCCGAGGACTGCTCGGACCTGTTCACCCGGGTCGAAGCGGTCCCGCGCGAGCAGGTCCTGCCGCTGCTGCGCGAGCGCAAGACCTGGCGCTCGCCCGGCGAGTTCCGACGCTTCTTCAACCAGCACCCACTGGGGCCCAATCTGGCCAGCTTCCTCGGTCACTCCGACCTGCGCGCCGCGGTGATGGGCCTGGTGCGCTCGGTCAGCGACGAAGCGCCGACCGAGGACGAGCTGCGCCAGATGGAACTGCTGCTGGAGGAGGCGCTGGATGCCGGATTCCTCGGCCTGTCCAGCATGACCACCAAGCTGGACCGGCTGGACGGCGACCGCGCCTGGGCCCGGCCGCTGCCCTCGACCTACGCCCGCTGGTCGGAATACCGGCGCCTGCACCGCATCCTGCGCCGGCGCGGCGCCATCCTGCAGTCGGCACCCAATGCGGTGACCAAGATCAACATCTTCGCCTTTCTGTGGGAATCCATGGCCTGGTTCCGCAAGAAGCTGAAGCTGACCATGCTGACCGTGCTGGATCTCAAGGCCCAGCCGCTGATGTATCTCTACGGGCCGCTGGCGGCCTGGCTGGCCAATACGGTGCTGCGCGGCGACTGGCGCTGGCAGTTCCTGCCCTCGCCCTTCATCATCTGGGCCTACGGCCTGGACTTCAATTCCTTCGGCGAACTGGCCGGGGCGCGCATCCTGCGCGACGTGAAGAACCCGGACGACATGTATGCGGAAGCCGAAAAGCCCGGCTTTCGCGAGATGCTGCGCAAGGACATGGCCTCGATGCTCTCGGCCGGCCTGTGGCACCGCGATTTCGCCGACGGCTGGGTGGTGGAGTGCCCGGATGCCTCGCTGGTGGGCAAGAACTTCGCCCAGATCGGCCGCGAGCAGGGCAAGGACCCGGTCGATGCCTTCCTGGATCTGTGCCTGGAACATCGGGATGCCCTGCGCTGGGGCGTGCAGTTCGCCGGCGAGCGCACCCACGTGATGCGCAAGCTGATCAAGGCCAAGACCTGCCAGGTCGGCTTCGCCGATTCCGGCGCCCACCTGAAGAATCTGGCCTCCTACAACTTCCCGCTGTGCCTGCTCAAGCACGTGCGCGACGCCGAGCTGGCCGGCGAGGGCTTCATGTCCACCGGCGCGGCGATCCACCGCCTGACCGGCGAGCTGGCCGACTGGTATGGCATCGAGGCCGGCCACATTCGCGAGGGCGACCGCGCCGATGTGGCGGTGATCAATCCGCAAGGCCTGACCGAGGAGGTCTGGCAACAGCGCGATGCGCCCTTCCCCGCCTTCGGCATGGACCGGCTGGTCAATCGCAATGACGATGCCGTGCTGGCCACCATCATCAACGGCCGGGTTGCCTATACCCGCGACGAAGGCCACGCCCCGGACCTGGGCAAGGTGCAGGGCTACGGGCGCTTTCTGCCCGGCAGCCATGCGGGGGTGCGTCAGCCGCAGACCGCCCTGGACCCGGTCACCACCTGAGGCCATGCGCCACCTGCCGGTTGCCCTGGCCTGGGTGGGCGCACCGCTGCTGCTCCTGGCACTGCTGATGGCGCTGCTGCTGCCGCCCGGGCAGGCACCCGGCTATCTGTTCCTGCTCCTGCCGCCGGCCCTGTGGACCCTGCGCCTGATCGTGGCCCGCCGCAGCGGCCGGATCAGCCGGCGCATGCCCATGCTGGACGGCGGCCCGGCCATGGCCGGTCTGTTCTTCGCCTTCCGGCCGGAGATCTATGTCCGGCAGGGCGGCTTCGACAATTTCACCGGCTACTGGATCAAGGAGTGTGCCTGCTGTCTGCTGCTCTGGCTGCTCTGTCTGGGGCCGATCCTGATGGCCCTGGGCGAGGCGGTGTCGGGAACGCGCTGACCTTCAGGCCAGCTTGGAGCGCCACTGCGGCACGCCGAGCAGGATCAGGCGCAACTGCTTCTCCGCCGTGGCCTTGAGCTCGGCGTCATCCTCGCCGCGCCGGCGGGCGGTGAGCACCTGCTCGACGATGCCGGTCATCGCGCTGATCATCAGCCCGGCGATCATCTGCAGGTCCTCGGTGCTCCACTGATTCAGCACCGGGAAGCGGCCCAGGTCGGTGGCCAGTTCGCTCTGCAGCAGGCGGATTTCGGTGCGGATTTCGTCGCGCAGGGCGGCCACCCCGCCGAAACGCTCGCGGGCCAGAAACTGGAAATGCCGTCGGTGCGCCCGCACATAGGTCACGAAGGTTTCCACCGAGCGATGGATGGCGTCCTTGAAAGGCCCCTGGCTCTGTCGCGCCACCTTGAGCAGTTCACGCAGGGTGCGGAAGGATTCTTCCACCAGTTCCAGTCCCAGTGACTCCATGTCGGAGTAGTGGCGATAGAAGGTGGTGGGCACCACCCCGACTTCGCGGGTGATCTCGCGCAGGCTCAGACCATCGAAGCTGTTGTCGCGATCGATCAGCTCCAGCGCCGCCTCACGCAGGGCCTGGCGGGTATTGATGCTGCGGTCGCGGCCGCTGCGGTGCTTCTTCTGTGGTCTCCCCATGCCCGGTCTTGGTGCACAAATCTGTCGCCAATATGCCCCTATTCCCACTTCTGTCAATCCTGTAAACATACGGATGTTGACGACGGCGTCTGGAATGCGCCGATCTCTGGCGTCCGCGAAACACATGCAAGACACTGTTTTCACGCAATAAGTGCGGCGGCCGCCCGGAGGTGCCCACAGCGCTGCAAATATTTTTTGTGCACACATGTTGACATTGAATTTCGGCTTGATCAATATGTGCACATTCGTTCACTCAGAGTACGCGATGATCCCTGTGCCCTCGCGCGGCTGGCGCCGCGCCCTGAACCGGCCGGCGCTGAACGCGCTGGCCGCCCCGCACGGCCTCAGCCGCTACCTGGAAGCCCTGAACCCGCTGTGGTCGCTGGACAGCATTCGC
>JBFJTN010000156.1:0-8637 GCA_041625325.1 Oceanococcus sp.
CCAGCACCTCGGCGTGAGGCTCGCCCGCCCGCTGATGCCAGCCCTCGCCAACGATCCGGCCGTCGCGCACCAGCACGCAGCCCACCCGGGGGTTGGGCGCGGTGCCGAGCAGGCCGCGCTCGGCCAAGCGGATGGCACGCGCCATCCAGGCCGCGTGCGGGAGCAGGCTCACTGCTTGCCGCCGTCGGCCGGGTCGATCAGGCTGAGCTGGCGCCGGCGCAGTTCGGGGCCGGGTTCGATTTCCAGGCTCTCGATTTCCCGGCGGAATTCCTCGACATCCTTGAAGTTCTTGTACACCGCGGCGAAGCGCACATAGGCCACGTGATCCAGCTCCTGCAGCTCGCGCATGACCCAGTCGCCGATCTGCTGGGCCGGCACCTCGCGCTCGCCCGCGGTGCGCAGCTTGTGCATGACATGGGCCACCGCCGCCTCGACCTGCTCGGCCGAGACCCGGGTCTTGGACACCGCGAAATTGATTCCGCGGCGCAGCTTCTGCTCATCGAAGGGCTGGACCACCTCGTCACGCTTGCGCACCAGCGGCATCACCAGCTCGGCGGTCTCGAAGGTGGTGAAGCGCTCGCCGCACTGGCCGCACTCGCGCCGCCGCCGCACCTGATAGCCCTCGGCCGCCAGCCGCGAATCCACCACGCGGGTATCCGGCGTGTTGCAGAAGGGACATTGCATGACGGGCGCTCAGGCCGGCCGCGGGATCAGGCCGATGGGCCGTAAACCGGGAACCGGGCGCACAGGGCGGCCGCCTCGCCACGCACCCGCTCGACCACGGCTTCCGCGTCGCCGGCTTCCAGCGCATCCAGCACATCGCAGATCCAGCCGGCGACCTGGCGCATTTCCGCTTCACCGAATCCGCGCGTGGTGCCGGCCGGCGAGCCGATGCGCAGGCCACTGGTCACGAAGGGCGAGCGCGGATCGTTCGGTACCGCGTTCTTGTTCAGGGTGATGTGGGCCCGGCCCAGGGTTTCCTCGGCGTCCTTGCCGGTGGTTTCGCGGCCGATCAGGTCGACCAGGAACAGATGGTTGTCGGTGCCGCCGGAGACCACCTTGTAGCCGCGCTCGATCATCACCTGGGCCATGGCCTGGGCATTCTTCACCACCTGCGCCTGGTAGGTCTTGAAGTCAGGACGCAGGGCCTCGCCGAAGGCCACCGCCTTGGCCGCGATGACATGCATGAGCGGGCCGCCCTGGGTGCCGGGAAACACCGCCGAGTTCAGCTTCTTGTGCAGCTCGGCATCATCTTCGGCGGACAGGATCAGACCGCCGCGCGGGCCACGCAGGGTCTTGTGCGTGGTGGTGGTGACCACATGAGCATGCGGCAGCGGGCTGGGATAGACCCCGGCCGCGACCAGGCCGGCCACATGGGCCATGTCGACCATGAACCAGGCGCCGACCTCATCGGCCAGCGCGCGCATGCGGGCCCAGTCCACGTGGCGCGAATAGGCGGAAAAGCCGCCCAGGATCATCTTCGGCTTCTCGCGCCGGGCGGCGGCCTCCAGGGCCTCGTAATCGATCTCGCCGGTTTCCGGATTCAGCTCGTAGGGCACCGGCACATACAGCTTGCCGGAGAAGTTCACCGGCGAACCGTGGGTCAGGTGGCCACCGTGAGCCAGCGAGAAACCCAGGAACTTGTCGCCCGGCTGCAGCAGGGCGAGAAACACCGCGGCATTGGCCTGGGCACCGGAGTGCGGCTGGACATTGGCGAAACGCGCACCGAACAGCTGCTTGACCCGCTCACGGGCCAGCTCCTCGGCCTGATCGACATGCTCGCAGCCACCGTAGTAGCGACGGCCGGGCAGGCCTTCCGCGTACTTGTTGGTCAGCACCGAGCCCTGCGCCTGCATCACCGCCGGCGAGGCATAGTTCTCCGAGGCGATCAGTTCGATGTGCTCTTCCTGACGGTGAGCCTCCGCGGCAATGGTGGCGAACAGTTCGGGGTCGGCGTCGGGCAGCGCGGGAAAGTTCTGGTACATCGTCAGTCCGTGTGGGTGTATCGATAAAAAGTCATCCGCAGATTTCGCAGATGACCCAGATTCAGGAAAGAGGAACTCTCATCCATCGGTGTCATCAGCCCAATCTGCGGACAGATATGGCGGCTGATGCCTCATGAGCGTAGCGACATGCGCGCAGAGTCGCAGGCCGCTCAGGAAACCTTCAGCATGCGTTCCAGGGTGATGCGCGCATATTTCGCCACATCCTCCGGAACCTTGATCTGGTTGACGATCTGGCCGGCCACCAGGTTCTCCAGGGTCCAGGCCAGATGCTGCGGGTCGGTGCGGAACATGGTCGAGCACATGCACACCACCGGCGACATGAACTGCACCTGCACGCCCTTGGGCTTCATCTCGTGGTGCAGGCGGTTGACCAGGTTCAGCTCGGTGCCGACCAGCCAGTGACTGCCCGGCTCGGCGGCCCGCACCGTCTTGAGGATCATCTCGGTGGAACCGACGTAGTCGGACTTCTGGCAGACCTCGAAGCTGTTCTCCGGGTGGCTGATCACCAGCCCGTCCGGGGTGCGCTCGCGGAAGCGGTCGATGTGCTCGGGCTTGAACATCTGGTGCACCGAGCAGAAGCCCTTCCACAGGATGATCTTGGCCTTCTCGATCTCTTCGCGGCTGAGCCCGCCCTGCGGCTGGTCGAAATCCCAGACCACCATGTCCTCGAGCGGAATGCCCATGCGGTGGCCGGTGTTGCGGCCCAGATGCTGATCCGGGAAGAACAGCACCTTCTCGCGCTGGGAAAAGGCCCAGTTGAGGATGCCCTCGGCATTGCTGGAGGTGCAGACCACCCCACCGTGACGGCCGCAGAATCCCTTCAGATCGGCCGCGGAGTTGATGTAGGTGACCGGCGTGACCTGGGCGTCGGCATCGCCCAGCACCGCATTCAGCTCGCTCCAGGCGCGCTCCACATTGGCCAGATTGGCCATGTCCGCCATCGAACAGCCGGCCGCCATGTCGGGCAGGATCACGACCTGCTCCGGACGGCTGAGGATATCCGCCACCTCGGCCATGAAGTGCACGCCGCAGAAAATGATGTAGTCGGCCTCGGATTCGGCCGCCTGACGGGACAGCTTCAGCGAGTCGCCGGAGTAGTCCGCGTGCTGGAACACCTCGTCACGCTGGTAATGGTGACCGAGGATGGCCAGGCGCTTGCCCAGCGCCTGCTTGGCCTTGCGAATGCGGGCATCGCAACTGTCATCGTCCAGGGCGTTGTAATCCTGGATCGCCAGCGAAGCTGTCATGACGGGTCTCCCGAAACGGTATCGCGGGTGGTACCCGCCATTTTCGCCGAAAAACGGCTGCGGCGCACGAAGGCGGCTACTCCGCAGCTTCTGCGGAAGGATTGACCGGCAGGGTGATGCTGGCCTGCAGCACGGCATCCTGGTTCGCGCTGGCGTAGGTTGCGGTGAAGCTGACCTGCTGATCCGGCGCATCCGTGAGGACCGTCACGACACCGCGGTTGGATGAGGCATTGCCCACCACCGCGATGCTTTCGTCCGAGGAGCTCCAGATCACCAGCGGGGTGATCGTCTGGCTGCCGCTCAGCGTATCGCTGGCCAGATCGGCCACCGCAGTCAGGGCCACCGTGGTGCCACGGCTGACACTGTCCACCGGTGCGCTCACGCTCAGACCGGTCACTTCCACCACCGGATCACCCTCTTCCACCGCGCCGACGGTCACGCTGGCGCTGGGCGCCGTGGTCGGACCATCACCCAGCTGACGGATCGCGCTCACCGTGATCACCCCGATGTCCTCCAGATCGCCGCTGGAGATCGCGAAACCGCGCGAGCCGTTGGTGTTGCTCACCAGCAGGGTCGAAGAATCGTTGCTGCTCCAGCTCACGTCGCGGGTCAGATCCCACTCGATCTCGCCGTCATTGCCGGTGAAGCGCCCGCTGGCGGCAAACTGCAGGGTGCTGCCATTGAGCATCAGCGCCTCGGCCGGCGTCACCGTCAGGGAATCAGGATCCAGACTGAGATCCAGCACCTGCACGCTGACCGTGTTGCTGAGCAGTTCGTCACCCTCGACGCTGCTGTCCGGATCGAAGCGCGCGGTCACTTCGGTGCTCTGCCCGGGCACTTCGAGGAAACTGGTCAGCACGCCGCTGCCGCGCACCCCGGTATAGGCCACCGTGGTATCCGCGATCTGGAAACTCACGGCGCTGGTCAGGTTCAGCTCCAGGCCGCCGCTGTAATGACCGACGGCGCGCAGGCGCACGCTGGCGTCCGGCGGCAGGGACACGGCGCTCAGCGCCGTCTCGGGATCATCCGCGCGCACCAGGGAAATGGATTCCAGGGTCTGGTTGGTGATGTTCACATCGACGCTCTGCTGACGATTGCAGAACGGCACCTCGAAGCTGACCCGGTCGACGCCTTCGACGCCTTCATCCGCGGTCAGACGGCCGCCACCACTGGTGATGCTGCTGACCGGATCGCCCCCATCCGCACCGCTCACGGTCCACAGCCCCAGGGTGCTCATGTCCAGGCTGGAGGTCTGACTCGTGCCCTGGGCGATGCCGGTGGCGACCAGTTGCAGCTGATTGCCCTGCACCACCGTGTGGTCATGCGGTGCCAGCTCGATCTTGGTCGGCGATACGGTGACCGGAATGCTGTCCTCGAAATCCAGATAGCGCACGCTGAGGACGGCCTCGCCCGCCTTCAGGGGCAGCAGGGCGCCATTGACGAACACCGTGCCGTCGGCCGCCTCGAAGCTGCCGTCGCTGACCACGAAGACCGACTCGTCGCTGCTGCTCCATTGCGCCCGCCGGGCGAAATTCGCCGAGTTGCCGCGATCGAAAGTCAGAATCGCCTGCGGGGTGGCCGCAAGACACTCGAAGACCTCGCCGGATTCGCCTTGCCCATCCAGCAGGATCTCGATGGAGACCGGGCCGTTGCCCTCGCCGATGCCATCACAGGCGGCCAGCAGGGCCAGGGGCAGCAGCGCCGCGGCGCGGCGCAGGTGTTCAAGATTCATTCGTTTTGGCCTTCCTCAGGCGGATTCCGAGTTCGCGCAACTGGGCTTCGCCCGCGTCGCCCGGTGCATTGGTGAGCAGGCAGCTGGCCGACTGCGTCTTGGGAAAGGCGATCACGTCACGGATCGACTCCGCGCCACACATCAGCATGACCAGGCGGTCGATGCCGAAGGCGATGCCACCATGGGGCGGCGCGCCGTAGCGCAGCGCATTGAGCAGAAAGCCGAACTTCTCCTGGGCCTCTTCCGGGCTGATGCCGAGCACATCGAACACGGCCTGCTGCATGTCCTCGCGATGGATACGCACCGAACCGCCCCCGATCTCGTAGCCGTTCAGCACCACGTCATAAGCCTGGGACATGGCTTGCGCCGGCTGGTTCCGCAGGGCCTCGGGATCCGGGTTCACCGGCGCGGTGAAGGGATGATGCAGGGCCTCGTGGCGCTTGGCGTCCGGGTTGTACTCGAACATCGGCCAGGCCTCGATCCACAGGGGCGCCCAGCCGCCCGTGGTCAGGCCCAGATCGCGGCCCAGCTCCAGGCGCAGCGCGCCGAGCGCGGCATTCACCACACTGGCCTTGTCGGCGCCGAAGAACAGCAGGTCACCGTCCTGCGCGCCGCTGCGCGACAGGATGCCCTCGACCGCCGCATCGGGCAGGAACTTGAGGATCGGCGACTGCAGGCCGTCACGACCCTGCGCCATCTCGTTGACCTTGATATAGGCCAGGCCGCGGGCGCCGTAACGTGCGACAAAATTCGTGTAGTCGTCGATTTCCTTGCGGCTGAGCTTGCCGCCCTGCGGCACGCGCAGCACGGCCACCCGGCCTTCCGGGTCGGCCGCCGGGCCGGCGAAGACCTTGAATTCAACCCCCTGCATCAGGTCCGCCACCTCGACCAGTTCCAGCGGATTGCGCAGATCCGGCTTGTCCGAACCGAAGCGGTCCATGGCCTCGGCATAGGCCATGCGCGGGAAGGGATCGGGCAGATCGATGTCCAGCACGGTCTTGAATAGGTGCCGCAGCATCGCTTCCATGCGCTGCTTGATCTCCTCCTCGCTGAGGAAGGAGGTCTCGATGTCCAGCTGGGTGAATTCCGGCTGCCGGTCGGCACGCAGGTCCTCGTCGCGGAAGCAGCGGGCGATCTGGTAGTACAGATCGCAACCGCCCATCATCAGCAGCTGCTTGAACAGCTGGGGCGACTGCGGCAGGGCGAAAAACTCGCCCTGGTGGGTGCGGCTGGGCACCAGATAGTCGCGGGCGCCTTCCGGCGTCGCCCGGGTCAGCACCGGGGTTTCGATTTCCAGGTAGCCGCGCTCCTCCAGGTACCGGCGGAAGCAGGACACGACCTGGGCGCGCAGGCGCATGCGACGCTGCATTTCCGGGCGGCGCAGGTCCAGGTAACGATAGCGCAGGCGGGTTTCCTCGCCGGCCTCGTCCTCGTCCAGCTGGAAAGGCGGCGGCTCGGAACGGCTCAGCACCTCCATGGCCAGGGCATAGACCTCGATCTCGCCCGTGCCCAGATCCGGGTTGACGGTGCCCGCCGGACGGGCGCGCACGCGGGCGCGCACCTTGATCACGAACTCCGAGCGCAGCCGTTCCGCCTCGGCGAACAGGGAGGGCTCGTCCGGGTCGAAGACCACCTGCAGCAGACCGGTGTGGTCGCGCAGGTCGACGAAGATGACGCCGCCATGGTCACGACGGCGATGGACCCAGCCGGAAACCGTGATTTCCTGGTCGATGTCTGCGCTGCGCGGGGCACCGCAGTAATGCGTTCTGTACATGAAGGGGGATCGGGCGGAAAAAGCGCGGTAGCTTACGATTTAAGGGCCCTGGCCTCAAGCGCGGCCCGCTCCGGCGTGACCACGCCCAGGGTCATGATCAGCTGCAGCGCATCCTCCACGGGCATGTCCACCGTGGTGACATCCTCACGTGGCACGAAGATGACGAATCCGGAGGTCGGGTTCGGCGTGGTCGGGACATAGATCGTCACCACGTCCCCGGCGGCCTCCTCGATCGCATGCGCGGGTTCCGCGGTCTGGAAGCCCAGGGTCCAGACACCCTTGCGCGGATACTCCACCAGCACCACCTTGCGGAAGGTCTGGTTGTCACCGGACATCACCGCCTTGGTGAGCTTCTTCACCCCGTTGTAGACGGAGCGCACGATCGGCACCCGCTTGAGCACCGACTCGCCGATCTCGACCAGTCGCCGGCCCAGGATGTTGGCCACCGCGGCGCCGGTGCCGAGCACCAGCACCAGGCTGAGCAGGATGCCGAAACCGGGAATCTCGAAGCCGAACAGCGCCTCCGGGCGCAGCGCCGGGGGCAGCAGGATCAGCGACTGGTCGAGAATTTCCAGGACCAGTCGCAGCACCAGCAAGGTGGCCACCAGCGGCAGCCACACCAGCAGGCCGGCAATCAGCCAGCGCCGCAGCAGGCTGGTGAGATTCACGCGGCGCTGCTGCTGGCGCTGCTGCTCTTGCTGGCGGGCTTGTCCGTCGCCGGCTTGGCCGTCTCGGCCTTGGCCTTGGACTCCGGTTTGGCCGCATCACCGGCCAGATTCTTCTGGCCGCTCTTCTTGAAGTCGGTTTCGTACCAGCCGCCCCCCTTGAGGCGGAATGCGGCCGCGGAGACCTTCTTCACCAGGCTGTCCTGTTCGCACTCGGGGCACTGGGTCAACGGCGGGTCGCTGATCTTGCGCAGAACCTCCAGTTCGTGGGCACAGCTGTCGCAACGGTATTCGTAGATGGGCATGGTCAATAAAGCCGGTGGAAGACGCTCAGTCGCCTGATGGGGCCGCACAGGCGGAATTCAAGGGGGCTCAGACGGGCAGCTTGGAGGCGATGGTCTGGGCCAGTTTGGGGAACACATAGGAATTCAGGCCGGAGGCCAGGGCGAAGTTCGGCGCGATGCGGGCCGGCCGCTTGCTCACAGCCTTGACCAGCCAGCGACCCGCCTGCTCCGGGCTCATGCCGGGAATCCGCGCATAATGCTTGGTCGGCGCGCTCATCGGCGTGTGCACCAGCGGGTAATGCACCGTGGTCACCGCGATGCCATCAGCCGCGTACTCGCAGGCCAGGCTCTGCGAGAAGGCGCCCAGCGCGGTCTTGCTGGCCACGTAAGCGGCGAACTTGGGCGACGGCAGCAGGGTGCCCCAGGTCAGCACATTGATGATCTGCCCCTCACCCTGCGCCGCCATAGCCGGGAGCAACTTCAGGGTCAGACGCACCGGCGCAAAGTAATTCAGCTGCATGCAGCGTTCGAAATCGTGGAAACGGTCCAGCGACTGCCGGATCGGACGGCGGATCGAGCGCCCCGCGTTGTTGATCAGCACATCGACCGGACCCTGCTCGTCCAGCACCTTGGCCGCCATCACATCCAGCGCATCGAAATCATTGAGATCGACGGCGTAGCGCACGGCCTGACCGCCTTCGGCGCGAATCTCATCCACCAGGGATTTCAGTTCGGCATCGCGCCGCGCCACCAGAACCATCTGTGCACCGGCTCGCGCCAGTTGCAGGGCCCCGGCCCGGCCGATACCGCTGGATGCGCCCGTGAGCAGGATGCGCTTGCCTTCGATCTTGCTTGTCACCTGATTCCCGCCTGTTGCTGGGCCGCCGGTGAGGCGGCGCAAAAGGCGACATGATGGCAGCAAGGCGCAG
>JBFJTN010000157.1:0-8631 GCA_041625325.1 Oceanococcus sp.
ATGCGACGCAGGATGGTCTTGGTCACATCCTCCGGCGAATGACCGCGTTCCTCGATATCGCGGCGGATCTTCTGGGTCCACTCCAGATTGATGGTCGGGGTCATGCCGATCAGCAGATCCACGTGCTGGGCCACATCCACTTCTTCGGTTACGGCGCCGCCGTGCAGGCCTTCGTAGAACAGGAAGTCGGTGTCAGCGGGCAGATCGTGCCATTCGGTGAAGGTGCCCACCGGCTGCTGATAGCGCTTGGCCTCGTCCTCGGTGTGCAGGTAATGACGGTAGAAGCCGGTGCCGCTGTCCGAGTACTGGCGAAACAGTTCCTCCAGCTTGTCCAGATGATTGGCGGCCGGGCCGAAGTGGGAGAAATTCTCGCCGCGGATCTTGGCCCGCTGGATGCCGGCCAGCATCTGTTCGCGGTCGTAGGAGTGGAAGCTGTCGCCCTCGATGTAGGCCGGCTTCTGGTGCAGGGTGCGGAAAATTTTCTCGAACGCCCGCCGCGCCGTGCTGGTGCCGGCGCCGGATGAGCCTGTCACTGCGATGATCGGGTGAAGTTGCGACATCAGCGTGCGCCGGTAGTCCTAGACGCGCACGAAGGCCAGGTCGTGAATCTGGTGCCCCAGCCGGTGCGCCCGCTTCTCGAAGCGGGTCAATACCCTATCAGCACGCGGCGCGAATTCGCCAGCCCCGTGCTTGTTTCTGTAATGAGAGCAATCACTTAGCACCTCCATCATGTGTTCCGCGTAGTTGTCCCAGTCGGTGGCCAGCAGCAATTCGCCGCCGGGCTTGTGGCAGCGGGCCAGCAGATCCAGGGTTTGCGGCCGCACGATGCGGCGCTTGTGATGGCGTTTTTTCGGCCAAGGGTCGGGGAAGAAGATCAGCACCGTGTCCAGGCAGTGCGCGGGCAGGCGCTGCAGGAACAGCAGGGCGTCTTCCGAACTCACCCGCAGGTTGTTCAGCTCTTCGGCTTCGGCCGCCAGCAGCAGGGAGCCCACCCCGGGGCGATGGACCTCCAGGCCAATGAAGTCCCGTTCGCGGTGGGTGGCGGCCTGCTGCGCCAGGTTCTCGCCGTTGCCGAAACCGATTTCCAGCGTCAGCGGTGCCTCGCGGCCGAAGACGGCCGCCGCCGAGGCGGCCTGCTCCGGCCACAGGTACTGCGGCAGCAGCTCGGTCAGCGCGCGTTTCTGGGCATCGGTGATGCGGCCTTCACGGCGCACATAGGTGCGGGGCGGGCCAGGGCGGTGCGGCTCGGATTGTGGTGCACGCATCAGTCGATCAGGCCGTCCTGCGGGGAGGAGGCCGAGGCGTAGCGGCGCCGCGGCATGCGCCCGGCCAGGAAGGCCTGGCGGCCGGCGATGATGCCGTGCTTCATGGCCTGGGCCATCAGCACGGGGTCCTTCGCCTCGGCGATGGCGGTGTTCATCAGCACGCCGTCGCAGCCCAGTTCCA
Source organism: Oceanococcus sp. (assembly GCA_041625325.1). GTDB lineage: Bacteria > Pseudomonadota > Gammaproteobacteria > Nevskiales > Oceanococcaceae > Oceanococcus. The sequence goes on from JBFJTN010000157.1 coordinate 1,447, forward strand.
TCGCCACGGCCGCGTCCGAGGCCGTGCCCACCCCGGCGTCGACCAGGATCGGCACCTTGGCGTTCTCGACGATGGTCAGGATGTTGTACTTGTTCTGGATGCCCAGACCGGAGCCGATCGGCGCCGCCAGCGGCATCACCGCCACGCAGCCGATCTCCTCCAGGCGCCTGGCCACGATCGGATCGTCACTGGTGTAGACCATCACCTCGAAGCCCTCCCTGACCAGCACGTCGGCGGCCTCCAGGGTGGCCGGGATGTCCGGGTACAGGGTTTTCGGGTCGCCCAGCACCTCCAGCTTGACCAGACGATGATCATCCAGCAGCTCACGGGCCAGGCGGCAGGTGCGTACCGCGTCTTCGGCGGTATAGCAGCCGGCGGTATTCGGCAGGATGGTGAAGTCCTCCGGCGGGATCACCTCCAGCAGGTTCGGCTCGCCCGGGTTCTGGCCCAGATTGGTCCGGCGCAGCGCGACCGTCACGATCTGCGCGCCGCTGGCGCGAATGGCGCGCCCGGTCTCATCGAAGTCCTTGTACTTGCCGGTACCGACCAGCAGGCGGGAGTCGTAGGCACGCCCCGCGATTGTCAGGGTGTCTTGCATCGTCATCAGTCTGTGGTGTTTCGGGGGGTCAGCCGCCGCCTATGGCCTGCACGATCTCGATCCGGTCGGCTGCCTGCACGGTGCAGTCGGCGTGCTGGCTGCGCGGCACGATCTGGCCATTGATCTCGACCGCCAGCCGCTGCCCGGCCAGCCCCAGTTCCTGCAACAGTGCCGGCAGGGGCAGAGGGCCGGGTGCCGAGCGGCTTTCGCCGTTCAGCTGGAACTGGATGGGGGCGGGGTTCATCACGGCATAGGTTAACCCAGTGGTGGCACGCGCCGCAGGTTCAATCGCGCAGGAACACCGGCTTGCCGGCGCAGGCCTCGATGCGCCCGGCCTCCTCGCGGGCTGGCGGCAGGGCCCGGGCGCGCACGTTGCGCGCGTGCACCGGCTTGTGACAGTGGCTGCAGTAGGTCGTGGGGTGGGCCGGCTGGCCGCAGTCCAGGTGCACGAATTCCAGCGGCGCACGCCCATCGCCGTCCAGCCAGCGATGCCCCCATTCGCCCAGCGCGAGCAGGATGGGTTGCAGGTCCAGGCCTTTCTCGGTCAGCAGGTATTCGTGGCGCAGCGGCTGCTGCTGGTAGGGCCGCTTCTTCACGATGCCGTCGGCGACCAGGCGGTTCAGTCGCTGGGTCAGCACCTTGCGTGAGATGCCCAGCTCCGCCTGCAGGGCATCGAAGCGGCGAATCCCGAACAGCAGGTCGCGCACGATCAGCAGGGTCCAGTCATCGCCGATGACATCCATGGCCCGCGCGGCCGAGCAGGCGCGGTCGGAAAAGGAGGTGCGTGTGGCCATGGCGGGCTCCTGTGCAGGTTGGGCAACCATAACAGTTGCTTCAGGGAACTGACAGGGTTACAGTGAGTTCCCCCAAGAAACCTAATGGAGTGTGGCCAATGAAAACGCCCATGGAAGCCGCGCGCACACGCACCATCTGCTGGTCCGATCCCCTGGCCATCGCCGGGGCGGCGCGCGAGAGCACCGGGCTGGACTTCCTGCGCCGCATGATCGATGGCGAATTGCCCAGGCCGCCGATCGCCGATGTGCTGAACTTCACGCTGACCGAGGCGGATGAAGGCCGGGCGGTGTTCGAGATCGAGCCCGCGGAGTATCACTACAACCCGATTGGCGGCGTCCATGGCGGGGTGGTGGCGACGGTGATGGACTCGGCCCTGGGTTGCGCGGTGCAGAGCCAGCTGCCCGCCGGCGTCGGCTACACCACGCTGGAGATCAAGATCAACATGATCCGCGCGATCTCCTCGCGCACCGGGCGCCTGCGCGCGGAAGGCCGGGTGGTCCATGGTGGCCGCAGCACGGCGGTGGCCGAGGCCGACCTGAAGGACGAGCAGGGTCGGGTGTACGCACACGGCACCACCACCTGCCTGATCCTGCGCCCGGAATGATCTCGCCTGGCGGGCGGGAGCGGGTTAGAATCCCGCCTGCTGCGGGTGTAGTTCAATGGTAGAACGGGAGCTTCCCAAGCTCTTAATGTGGGTTCGATTCCCATCACCCGCTCCACATTAGGCCCTCAGCTGTCCGAAGGATGAGGGTGACTCGGGCCATCCATGGCCCTCGCCCTGCGGGCTGGCACCTGCGGCGCTCGTGCCGATCGGCCGTCCTGCCGGTCGGTCGATTCCCATCACCCGCTCCAATTCAGGCCCTCAGCTGGCGGCCGGATGTGGGTGACTCGGGCCCTCCGATCGACCGCTTCTCAGTTTGACCGAGCGCGCTGGCGCCTTCGCCAGCCCAGGCTGCCGAGCAGGATCAGCCCCCACCATTGCAGCGCCGAACCACCGCCACGAGCGGGGGCTGTCGGCTCTCCCGGCAGGGCGGCGATGACCACTTCCACCATCTCGGCGCCAGCGGCATTGCGCAGCCACAAACGCTGCGGGCCCGCGCCGGGAGCCGGCTCCGCACCGCTCAGGCTGCGCAATTCGTAACCAGCGGGGAAGTGCCGCTCGGGCAGCCAGATCTCGGTGACGGCGCCGGCGGTCAGGGCGCTGCCCGCCGGTGCGGTGCTGTAGCTGAGGCTGAACACGCGGTTGTCCGCATCCCAGGACCAGCCGGTCGGGGTGCCGGCCACCGCGCGGGGAAAGGGCCGGACCAGCACATCCAGCTTGTCCTGCTTCAGGTGCTCGTCGGTGGGCGGGTTGGAGGGGTGGTCGATGATCCCCTCGGTGGGGCGTTCGCAGCAGGGGTCCTCGTTCCACCAGGCCCAGTACTGCCAGCCCACCATGTTGGCGTCGGCCAGATCGGCGATCCGCTGCACCGTGGCCAGGTCATCCGAGGCGCCGAACTCGGTCATCAGGGCGGGATAGCCGAAGGCCTGGCTCACATCCTCTGCATTGTCGAACACGGTCTGTTCGCGCAGCGGGCCGCAGATGTCCGACAGCCCCAGATCCGGCACCCCGGTGCCCGGGATGGCGAAGGGGCAGGCATAGAGGTGGAAGCTGAAGCCGACACCGTGGGTCTCCAGCGCGCCATGGGAAGTGGGAAAGCCGGCATTGAAATTGGTGGAGTAGGGCTCCCAGAAGATCATGGTGTCCGGGTCCACCTCGCGGATCGCCGCCGCGACCAGCTCGTCAAAGGCTTCCAGGGCCGCATCGGCGCCCGGTGGGCAGCCCAGCCCTTCGGTCAGGCAGGCCAGCACCTGGCTGCCGGGGTGCGGTTCGTTGAACAGGTTGTAGCCGAAGACCAGGCGATTGTCCCGCAGGCGCAGCGCGAATTGCTGCCAGGCCTCGGCAAACTCGGCCTGCAGGGTCATCTCGCGTTCGCTGGTGGCCAGGCTCTGGCCGGCCAGGCCAAAGAAGCGGTCGAAGCTCTCGAACATGGGCTGGCAGGTGAACAGATTGGCCGGAAAGCCGCCCATGCACAGCGGATGGGTTTCCGCTGGCTCGTCGGGCCAGCTGTCGCGATCCATCCAGGCGGCCATCCCATTGCCCTGATAGCGCAGGCCGAACATGTCCTCATGCATGTCGAACAGCACGTACAGGCCCTGGGCGGTGAGCTGTTCGACCGTGGCGGCCATGTCCGCCAGGTACGCCGCATCGTATTCGCCGGGGGCCGGCGCAAAACCCGCGTGGGCCCAGCCGGTGCGCACGGTATTGAAACCCTGGCTGGCGATATACGCCGCATCGTCGGCGCCGAAGCCGATGGCCGAGGGCAGGTAGGGTTCCAGCTTGTTGACCTGATTCACCCCGTGCAGGATGACCACGCGGCCCTGCTCGTCGATCAGCCAGCGGCCGGCCGGCTGCAACGCCTTGGGCACGGCCAGGGCGACGGGCAGGACCAGCAGGCCCAGCAGCAGGGTGAGGCCGCGCAGCGGCCGGGAATTGAGCTGGATCATGGATGTGTCTCCCTCGCGCCTCGTACAATAGGAACTTACCCGAGACTCACCGGTCGATGATCTCGCGCCCGCCCTGCGCTGACCTCCCCTGATCGCATGAGCGTGCACCCGGCCGAACAAGGACAAGCATGAGCCCTTTTCTGAAAGGATTGCTGGCCGTCATCGGCGGCATTGTGGTCTTGATCGTGGTGGCCCTCACCGCCCTCGTCGCGCTGTTCGACCCGAACGACCACAAGGACGAGGTCCAGACTCAGGTCGCCGGCGCCACCGGGCGCGAGCTGCAGCTGACCGGGCCGCTGAGTCTCAGCATCTTCCCCTGGCTGGGCGTGCAGGCGGAAAATGTCCGCCTGGCCAATGCCAGCGGATTCACCGATCCGGACATGGCCAGCCTGCGCAAGCTGGATGCACGCCTGCGCCTGTGGCCGCTGTTCCGCGGCGAGATCGAGATCGGTCGCATCCTGATCGACGGCCTGGTCCTGAACCTGGAGCGCCGCGCCGACGGCAGCAACAACTGGGAAGACCTCGGTTCGGACAAGAGCGCCGCGAACAAGGAGCCGGACAGCGACAGCGGCCCGGCCGATCTGTCACGGCTGCGTCTGGCGGGTGTCGATATCACCGATGCGCGCATCCAGTGGCGTGATGCGGGCGCCGTCACCGTCATCGAAGGCCTGAATCTGTCCACCGGGCCGATCGCCGAAGGCCAGCCCTCGGAACTGGAACTCGATGTCGGCGTCAGCCTGGCCGACAAGACCGCGGTGCAGTTCGCGCTGCGCAGCGGCTGGGAATTTTCCCTGACCGGCCCCTCGGCGCGCCTGGATCGGGCGCGGGCCCGGATCAGCGTGAGCGGGGATGCGATTCCGGCCGGCCGGCAGGAACTCGAACTGGACCTGGACGCCGAGTATGACGGCGCCGCCCAGGGGGCCAGCCTGCGCCAGGGCGAAATCCGTTTCGCCGGGCAGGTGCTGCTGTTCCAGGCCGTACTGAAGGAACTGTCCGGCGCCCAGCGTGGCGAATTCAGCCTGGAGGCCAAGTCCGTCGATCTGGCCGCGGTGGCCAGGGCCCTGCAGGCCGAACTGCCCAAGGAAGCCGGCCAGTGGCCGAGTCTGAGCCTGGCGCTGAAAAGCGAAGCGGTGCTCAGCGAGAAGCGCCTGCCCGCCAATACCCTGGCCCTGGGCTTCGGCCCGGTGCAGCTGTCCGCCAATGCGGTGGTCAGCGATTTCACCCAGCCGGCCGCCAGCGGCACCGTGCATCTGGCGCCACTGGACCTGCACGCCCTGCTCGGCCAGCTGGGCTACGGCCTGGACAAGGACAAGTCTGCCGGTCCCACCAGCCTGGACATCGACTGGGCGCTGGCTCCGGATACGCTGAACATCAAGCAGCTCAAGGGCGCGCTGGCTGGCGAGCCCTTGACCGGCAGCGCCTCGCTCAAGCAGTTCGCCAAACCCGTCATCCGCGCCGATCTGGAGCTCGCCGGCCTGGTCCTGGCCGACTGGAAGGGCAGGGCATCGGCCGCGCCGGCGGCGCAGCAGAGCGCATCAAAGCCGGCCGGCGGCGGCCTGAACGAGCTGGAACTGCCGATGGACTGGGCGCGGGATCTGAACCTCACCGCTCGCGCCGCCATCCGGCGCCTGAATGCCTACGGGATCAAGTTCAATGACGTGATCTGGTCGGCTGATGCCCGCCCGGGCCAGCCGGTGCGCCAGGACCTCAAGGCCAGCGCCTATGGCGGCCAGCTGAGCATGAACAATCAGATCGATGCCACCCAGCCGGAGCCGAAAATCGGCCTGGGCCTGTCGGCCAAGGCGATCGGTCTCGGGGATTTTCTCAAGGATGGCTGGGGCAGCCGCTGGATTTCCGGCACCACCGAACTGGGCGCCAGCCTGAGCAGCCAGGGTTCGACCGTGGGCGCGTTGCGCGGCAACACCAACGGCGAGGCCAATTACCGGCTGCAGGACGGCGAGGTGCAGGGGGTCAGCCTGCTCGACCTGCTGCGTGGCGCCAGCGCCCGGCTGCAGGGCGGCAGCGCCCAGCAGGCGGATGCCCAGAACACCCAGTTCCAGGAGCTGGTCGGCCGCGCCGTGATCGAATCCGGCAAGCTGAAGATGCGCGAGATCGGCGGCGGCAGCAGCTGGCTCAAGCTGGCCGGCGACGGTTTCGTCGATCTGCTCGAGGGGCGCTACGATCTGCTGCTCAAGCCCACCATGCTGGACAACGAGCAGGTGCGTCAGGACAAGTACCTGTCCAAGCTGATCGGACTGGCCATACCGGTCAGCGTGACCGGGCCGCTGGCAGCGCCCAAGTTCAAGGTGGACCTGGAACAGCTGGCCAAGGACAAGGCGCAATCGAAACTCGACGAGAAAAAGGACGAGGCGAAGGACAAGCTGCGCGAGAAGATCGACGACAAGCTCGGCGATTTCCTGCGCAAGCGCTGATCCTGGCCTGCCTGAGCCCGCTGCTGATGGCGTCCTCCATCGATCACCTTGAGGTGACCCACGTCGGCCAGCGCTACCAGGTGGTGATGCATGCCCGCATGGACACCACCGCCGCGCGCGCCTACGCGGTCTTCACCGACTATGCCCGCCTGCCGGAGATCAATGACGCCATCCTCAGCGCGCAGCCCGTGGCAGGCGCGCAGGAGGGGGCGCAGCGCCTGCGCACCCAGGTGCGCATCTGCGTATTCCGCTTCTGCTGGGTGCTGGAGCAGGTGCAGGACATGCGCAAGCGGCCGCCCGAGCACCTGAGCGCCGACGTGATTCCCGATCTGAGCAACCTGCGCTACGGCAAGGCCTCCTGGCGGATCTGGGACGATGCCGGTCGGGCCCAGCTCACATTCGAGGCGGTGGTGGAGCCGGATTTCTGGGTGCCGCCGCTGATCGGTCCCTGGGTGATCGAGCGCAAGCTGCGGCAGGAAGCGATCGATACGGCCAATGGCATCGAGCGCATCGCCAACAACGTGGCGGCAGAGCAGCCGGCCGGCGCCCTGGAGGCGCTTTGAGCGACTGGGCCGGGCGGGTCTTCAGCTGGTTCGATGCGCATGGCCGGCACGATCTGCCCTGGCAGCATCCGCGCGACCCTTACCGGGTCTGGGTCTCCGAGATCATGCTGCAGCAGACCACCGTCGCCGCGGTGATCCCGTACTTCCAGCGCTTTGTCGCGCAGCTCCCCGATGTGCGGGCGCTGGCCGCCGCCCCGGCCGATACCCTGATGGCATTGTGGTCGGGGCTGGGCTACTACGCCCGGGCGCG
>JBFJTN010000158.1:0-8630 GCA_041625325.1 Oceanococcus sp.
GTCAGCGAGAGCAGGGAGAATCCGCCCATCAGCATCAGCCAGGACCGGCTGCCGCTCAGATAGCGCAGGGTCTGAGCCAGGCTGACCGGAGCCTGGGGCCGGACGCGCTGTTCGGACCAGCCGCGCGGCGGCTCCCGGACGCTGAGGCGGACAAGCACGGCGAAGAACAGGCCGGGAGCGCCGACGATGATGAAGGCGGTGCGCCAGTCGTACATTTCCCGCAGATAGCCACCGAACAGGTAGGCCAGGCCGGAGCCCAGAAAGACGCCGGAGGCATAGACGGCCAGCGCGGTGGCCCGGCGGCCTGGCGCGAAATAGTCCGCGATCAGCGAATGCGAGGGCGGTGAGCCGGCCGCCTCGCCGATGCCCACCCCGATGCGGGCCAGGACCAGCTGGCTGAAATCGCGGGCCAGGCCGCAGGCGACGGTCATGGCGCTCCAGGCCGCCAGGCCCAGCGCGATGATGTTGCGTCGGCTGGCGCGGTCCGCCAGCCAGGCGATGGGGATGCCGGCGATGGTGTAAAGCAGCGCGAAGGCGAAGCCGACCAGCAGGCCCATCGCGGTGTCCGAGGCGCCGAATTCGGCCTTGATCGGGCCGATGAACACGGCCATGACCTGACGATCGACGAAGTTCAGGATATAGACGATCAGCAGTACCGCCAGCACATAGTTGGCGTAGGCGGAGGAAGGCTCGGCCGGGCCCTGGGCACGGGTGGCAGCGGCCGCGCGATCTTCAGGGGCGGGGCGCGGTGTTCCAGGCATAACGCACGCCGGTGAGCCATTCCGATGCCTCCCACAGGCGGCCTGCCAGGGCGGGGTCCATCGCCTTGCGGGCCGGCCTGACCGCCCCTGGCGGGCCGTACACCTGGGCCAGGCCGCAGGGGCCGTAGTAGCCGCCACCCTGCACCCGGGGGTGGGTCGCGGCATGCACCAGGGGCAAGGCGCCCTGCGCCGCGCTGCGTCCGAACAGCCGGATGAACAGGTGATAGGCCAGCAGTTCCGCACGCAGGCGCAGGCCTCGCCGCTGTTCCTGCTGCCAGCCGGCCGCCAGCGCGGTCTTCGCGACCCCAGGGTGGGCTGCCACGCTGACAATCGGGGCGCCATGGCTGCGGGCCTGGCGATGGAGTTCCATGGCAAAAAGCAGGCAGGCGAGCTTGGTCGCCGCATAGGTCCGGGTGCCGTTGTAACGCCGCTCGAAATGCAGGTCATCGAAGTCCAGATGCCCACCGGGATGGGCAATGCTCGAGATGCTGACCACCCGGGCGGCGGCGGAACGCAGCAGCTGGGGCAGGAGCAGGCCGGTCAGGGCGTAGTGGCCCAGATGGGCGATGCCGAATTCCAGCTCGAAGCCGTCGCGGGTCTGGGCGCGCTGCATGGGGGGCAGGATGCCGGCATTGTTGATCAGCAGGTCCAGCGGCCGTGCCTGTGCCAGTTCCGCATCGGCGAACTCCCGAATCTGGCTCAGATCGGCCAGGTCCAGCGCGCGGAACTCGGCCTTGCCTCCGCCCAGGCCGAGCGCTTTCGCCGCGGCCTGGCCTGCTTCCACGTCGCGGTCAGCGAGGATCACCTGAAAGCCCTGGCGGCTCAGCATTCGCGCGGTTTCCAGGCCGAGACCTCGCGCGGCGCCGGTGATCAGGGCGCGCCGCGTCCCGCCCGCCCGGCCGCCGTCAGTCATCCTGGGCCCCGCTGTTCATTGCCTTTTCCCCATGCCCCGCCAAACCGAGCGCGCGCCTTGCACAATCCAATATAGTCAGCCGCTTGCGTCTGGCGCAATGCGCCGGATGGGGGAGGCGGCGGGGCCGCGCTGGTGACATCGAAGGGCCAGCGCAGCCCGCTCCGGAATCAGCGCAGGAGGCGGGAAACAGGTGGTCATACGAGTGGGAACATGGGGCATCGGCGCATGCCTGGTCATCAGCCTGTGGGCGGGTGTGGCGCGGGCTGAAGAGGCTGCGAATCAGGTGCTGGACCGCATCGTGGTCACCGGCAGCCGGACCGAAGCGGCGCTGCGCGAGACGCCCCGGGCACTGAGCGTGGTCGACGCGGACCGCATCCAGCTCGGCACCCAGCAGCTGGCCCTGGACGAGGCGCTGGCCGGGGTGCCCGGCCTGTACATGCAGAACCGCTACAATTTCGCCCAGGATCTGCGCATCGCTATGCGTGGCTTCGGCGCCCGTTCCAGCTTCGGCATACGGGGCATTCGCATCGTGGTGGATGGCATTCCCGAGACCCTGCCCGATGGCCAGGCCGGAGTGGACAGCATCGATCTGGGCTCGGCGCAGCGCATCGAAGTGCTGCGCGGGCCGGCTTCGGCGCTGTATGGCAATGCCGCAGGCGGGGTGATTGCGATCAGCAGCGAGCTGGGCGGCGACCAAGGCGGCGTCGAGGGGCGCATCGCGGCGGGCGAGCTGGGCTACGCCCAGTGGCAGCTGAAGTCGCTCGGGCAGGCCGCCGGCAACGACTATCTGATCAACCTGTCGCAGAGCCGCCTGGATGGCTACCGCGAGCAATCCCGGGCGCGCGGCAGCCAGCTCAACGCCAGATTGGGCAGGTCACTGGGCCGCCGGGGGCGGCTGGTCCTGTCGCTGAATCTGACCGACCAGCCACGTGCCGACGACCCGGGTGGCATCAGCGCGGCGCAGGCGCAGGCCGCGCCGCGTGCGGCGCACAGCGGGAATCTGCGCTACGACGCGGGTGAGGCGCTGGAACAGCAGCGGCTGGGGGCCCTGTATCAGCTGGACCGGGGCGCGGCGCGATGGAGCCTGCGCCTGCACGCGGCCCAGCGGGACTTCTCCAATCGGCTGCCATTCGCCGCCGGGGGCATCGTGCAGCTCGACCGGCACTTCTTCGGGGCCGGTCTGCAGTACGCCTGGGCGCCGGAGACCTCGCGCCTGGCGCTGACCGCCGGCCTGGATTTCGACCGCCAGGATGACCAGCGATCGCGCTGCGACAACGAGGATGGCCGGCGCGGCGGGCGGGTTTTCGCACAGGAAGAAGACGTCGACAATCTCGGCCTGTTCGTGCAGACGCGTTACGCGGTCGGTCCGGCCTGGAGCCTGCACGCGGGCCTGCGGCATGATGCGGTCGCCTTCGCGGTGGCGGACCGTTATCAGGAGGATGGCGATGATTCGGGGCGGCTGCGCTTCTCGGCCTGGAGTCCTTCGCTGTCCTTGAGCCGTGCCCTGGATTCGGGCCTGATCTGGGCCGGTTACAGCCGCTCCTTCGAAACCCCGAGCACCACCGAGCTGGCCAACCCGGATCAGTCCGGGGGATTCAATCGGGCGCTGCGCCCGCAGACCGCGGATCAGTGGGAGCTGGGGTTCCGCTACGCCTGGGGGAGCGTGTTCGCGGAGCTGGCGCTGTTCCGCATCGCACTCAAGGATGAGTTGCTCCCCTTCGAACTGGATGATTTTCCGGGACGGACCTTCTATGCCAACGCCGGTCGCTCGTCCCGCCGCGGCCTGGAAGCGGCGGTTGCCTGGCAGCTGCGACCTGGTCTGAGTCTGGATGCGGCCTACACCTGGTCGGATTTCGCCTTCAGGGATTTTGTCGATGCCGATGGCGAGGACTTTGCGGGGCGTCGGCTGCCGGGCATTCCGCGCCATTTCGCCCATCTGGCGCTGGCGCTCGAGAGCGCGGGCGGTCTGGGGATCCGTCTGGAGGCGAACCACTCCGGCAGCCTGTACGCCGACAATGCCAACGCGGTTCCTGTGGCCAGCCATACCGTGCTCAATCTGCGCATTGGCCGGTCATGGCAGCTCGCGGGCCAGAGCCTGCGGCCCTATCTGGGCATCAACAATCTGCTCGATGAGACCTATTTCAGCAACGTGCGCATCAATGCCTTCGGGGGGCGTCATTTCGAGCCCGCGCCGGAGCGGCATGTCTATGCCGGCCTGCTGTGGCGATTTTCCGACGGACGTTGACGCGCCCGGGGCGGGCCGGATGCCGCTTCATCCCGCGCTCAGCAGGCCCGACAGCAGGGTGGCAATGCCGAGGAAGGAAAAGAAGCCGGCCACATCGGTCACCGTGGTCAGCACGATGGAGGACGATGTGGCGGGATCCTGGCGCAGCCGGGTCAGGATTACCGGCACCAGGGCGCCGGCGATGCAGGCGATGGTCATGGACAGCACCATGGAGATGCCGATGATCAGTGCCAGTCCGGAGCTGCGGCTCCACAGGTAGACCCCCAGTGAGGTGCTGGCCGCGACCGCCAGACCATTGAGCAGTCCGACCCTAAATTCCTTGTTCAGCAGGCGCAGCCACTGGCGCACGCTGATCTCGCGCAGGGCCAGGCCGCGCATGGTGACCGCCAGCGCCTGGGCGCCGGCATTGCCCGACTGACCGGCGACCACCGGCAGCAGCACGGCCAGGGCGGTGAACTGGGCGATGGTGCTTTCGAACAGGCCCACCACGGCCGCCGCCAGAAAGGCGGTGGCCAGGTTGATATGCATCCACAGGATACGCCGCCTGACCGCGAAGCCGACCGGCGACAGCGCCCGCTCGTCCTGGCTGACGCCCACCATTGTCTGCATGTCGGCGAGCGCATTGTCCCGGGCCGAGCGCAGCAGGCTGCGGGCACGAATCACGCCCAGCAGGCGATTCTGCACATCCAGTACCGGGAGTTCCTCGGCGCCGCTCTGCTCCAGCGTGGCGATGATCTGCGCGCTGGGGTCGATGGCGGCGGCCGCCGCCCCGAGATCCTGGCCCAGGCTGGACAGGCGCGCGTCGGGTTCGGCCAGCGCCAGATCCTGGATGTCCACCACGCTGCGCACTTGGCCCTGTTCGTCGAGCAGGAAGATCTGCCGCAATTCGCGCCGCCGCAACTGCGCCAGGCGCTGGCGCGCCTCGGCCACGCTGGGGTCGCCGCGCAGGGCGGCGGGTCGCAGATCCATCAGATGACCGGCGCTGTCCGGCGGGTAGCTGAGCAGGCGCTCGAATTCGCTGCGCAAGGCCGCATCCTGCGACGCCATCAGGGATTCGCGCCGGGCCGGCTCCAGACGACCGAGCGCGCGAGCGCACAGGCTGGGATCGAGCAGCGGAATCAGGGCGGCGGCGGCCTCGCCAGGCAGTTCGGCGAGCAGGCTGTCGGCCGTGTCGGGTGACAGCTGTTCCCACAGGCCGGCCTGGACCGGCAGGTCCTGCCGGCTGAACAGGGCCAGGCGCTCATGCCGGGGCAGCCGTTCCAGCTCATCCGCGGCTTCGGCCGGATAGTCACGCAGATAGCAGGCGATCAGGGCCTCGGGTGCGCTGTCCGGTTCAGCCGTCATGGCGTTGCCGCTCCGGGGATTGCCCACGGGTGATGCGCAGTCCGCCATCCAGCAGGTCTGCCAGACCGTGCCAGGACAGTTCCAGCAATTCCAGCACCGAGCCACTGAGCGGCGGTTGTCGGGGGCTGTCCGCCAGCGATTCGCGCAAGGCCTGGCGCAGATCCGCGTGATGGATCAGGCCCACCACCCGGCGCTCCCGGTTGATCACCGGCAGCGGGTCCCAGCGCTCCCAGGCCGGATGTTCGAGCGCCGCGCGCAGTTCGGTGCGGGCCGGCAGCGGCGCGATGCCGGGGGTCGTCAGCCGGCTGAGCGGTGTGCCCGCCTCCTCACGCAACAGGGCGGCGCTGGCCACCGCTCCCTGGAGCCGCTGCTGGCGGTCGACCACATACAGCTGACGATCCAGTTCGGCGCCGCTGGCGCGGGTCAACTCAAGGGCCCCGCCAACGTCGGCATCCCGTGGCAGCAGCAAGGGATCGGCCTGCATCCAGGCCCCCACCACGTGGTCGGGATAGCGCAACAGGAAGCGCAGCGGTTTGGCCACCGTGTCGGGCGCGGCGGCAAGCAGGCCGTCCACCACGTCCTGGCTGAGCGAGCGCATCAGGCTCGCCGCGGTGGTGGGACTCAGGTCGGCCAGTATCCGGGCCAGGCTGTCGGGCGGAATCAGCCGCAACCTGGCGGTGGCCTGGCGCGGGATCATGCCGCTCAAACAGCTCGCGGCGATGGCGGCAGGCCATTGCGCCAGCAGGCGGGCGGCTGCGGCGGCTGGCTGCTGCTCCAGGACCCGGGCGGCCAGTACGGGGCGGCGCTGTGCGATGCGCTGGGCGAATCCCTCGGCTTCAGCCATCCTCCTCCTCCCGGGTCAGCAGAATCGATGCCTGTTCGGAAAAGATCCGGGCCGGAATGCGGATCTGGCCTTCCGGACCGTCCAGGATGACGGTGCGCGGGCCGATGTCGAGGATGGTGCCCTCCCACGGGCCGATACGGACCCGCTGGCCCGGGCTGTAGTGCTCCCGCACCTCGCGCGCACCGAGCAGGTTGCTGACCTGCAGGCGCGCGCCCAGGCCGAAGGACAGCGCGATGCCCGCACCGACCATGCCGAGCACGAGGCCGGCAAAGACGGTCAGGAAGGTGGAGTCCAGGCCCAGCAGTTCCAGGCCGATCACCGCCGACAGGGCGAGCAGCACGAGCTGGGTCGCGGTGCCCAGCAGTTCGGGATAATGCAGGCCCGCGGAGGCCGCCGTGCCGGTCACCAGATCGCGGGCCAGCTGGCCGGTGACCACGCCCGCGAACAGGACCAGGGCGGCGGCCAGCAGGCTGGGCAGATGGGCCAGCAGCGCGGCGAGCCAGTCGGCAAACAGCTGCAGACCCAGAGCCTGGGTGGCTGCCGCGACGAAGGCCAGCATCACGCCCCAGTAGACCAGGCTAGGAATGACCGCGGGGGAGAGCTTGCGCGCGGCCCGGCTGGCCGCTGCGTGACTGCCTGGCAGGCGCGCCAGCAGCCCCTGCAGCAGGCCGACGAAACGGCTGCTTGCGGCGCGCAGCAGGGCGGCCAGCGCCCAGCCGATGCAGAGCAGCAGGACGGCGACCAGCAATTGCGGAAGGAAAGCCCAGAGGGCGCCGAGCAACTCGCTTGCGGCCTGCCTCCAGCCCGCCAGATTCGCCGAGTCCTGCATCACGCCTCCCCGCCGCCATGGCAGTTCGTCCCGATGGCTTCAGGCTAGCCCATCCGCATGAGGCTGGCCAGTGGCGCCTGAGCGCCTGATCGCTGCTGCCCGGGGGAGCCTGCGGCGGTCGGGCTGGGCGCTCAGGCTGCTAATGGAGAGCCATGCGGCTTCAGCCAGGCGCCGAGGCTGGCGATCATCCGCGGGGCTCGGCCACCGCGGACTGAATACCTGAGGCCCGGGCTTTCCAGCGATCCAGCAGGACGACCAGTGCTGGCGCCAGCAACACATCGGCGAGAAAAGCCACGGTGATGCAGAAGGCGGTGATCAGGCCAAAGTTGCGCACATTGGTCATGCTGCCGGCCGCATTGACCATGAACGCCGCCACCAGCACCAGGGATGTGACCATCAGGGCCTTGCCGGTGGTGCGCAGGGTTTCTCTGACGGCTGCAGCCGCATCGCCCAGACTGGCCCTGTAGCGCTGGTAGTTGTGCATGAAATGGATGGTGTCATCGACCGCCAGGCCCAGGGCGATGCAGCCGATCAGGGTGCTGAACATGTCCAGCGGCAGGCCCAGCAGATACATGAAGGCCAGGGTGATGATGATCGGCGCCAGATTCGGAATCATGCTGAGCAGGCCCACGCGCACAGACCCGACCAGCAGCATCATCAGGGGGGCAATGATGGCGAAGGCCACCGCGTAAGCCCGCAGGGTGTCGGTGATGATGTAGCCCACGGTGGTCGCGAACAGCGGGGTCAGCCCGGTCAGCACGACCCGGGTGTCATCGCCCAGTTCCTCGCGAAAGATCTGCTCCAGCGTCGCCAGATAGGGCGCGTAATGCAGGGAGTCGACAAAGGGCACCCGGGCGGTGATGCGCATCATCTGGAACTGATTGTCGACCAGATCTTTCAGGTCGTCATTGCCCGAATTCTCGAACAGCAGCAATTCCTGGGCGATCAGTTCACGCTGGTCGGGGATGACATGAAAGGCCGGATCATTGCCATTCAGAGCCTGGTGCAGTTCCCGGTTGATGTCGAGCAGGGAGGTGACCGGGCCCATCAGCCGCCCCTGCAGTTCGACCCTGGCGGCGCGCCGCAGGGCGCGCTCCACGCCATGCAGCAGGTCCGGCTCGTGCAGGCCGTTGCTGCGGCCGCTGTCCACCACGATCTCCACATAGGTAGCGCCGCCGAATTCCTGATTGACCAGGTCCATGGAATCGCGCACGGGGCTGCCGGTGGGAAACCAGCGCAGGGGGTCGTGACTGGGGCGAAGCTGGGAAATGGCGATCAGACACAGGCCCAGCAGCAGGAACCAGCCGCCGGCCACGCGGGCCGGGTGGCGGGTTGCGGCCGCGGCGCAGGCGCTGAGAAAGCGCTGAAACAGGCCGCTGCTGTCACTGCGCCGGCCCTTGTCGGTGAAGGGCGTGACCGCAATCAGGGCCGGCAGCAGGCTGAGTGAAAAGATCAGGGCGCATAGGATGCCGATGGGGGCGATCACGCCAATCTGGGCGACGGTCTGCATGTCAGCCGTCATGAAGGAGGCCATGCCTCCGGCGGTGGTCAGGCCGGTGAGGGCCACGGCCAGCCCGGAATGCCCCAGTGCATGGATCAGCGCTTCGCGCCGGCTGTCGCCCCGGTCCATGGCCTGAAAGAACACCGTGAATACATGCACGGAATTGCCCACGCCGACGGCCAGCAACAGGGAC